>JAJDUQ010000243.1 GCA_022826505.1 Gammaproteobacteria bacterium | reverse complement strand
CCCGGTCTCGCTGGTCTCGCTGATCGCCCACGTGCTCGACCCCGACCGCGGCACGGTGCTCGACCCCGCCTGCGGCTCCGGCGGAATGTTCGTGCAGAGCGCCCGCACCGTCGAGGAGCACGGCGGCAGCCCCGCCGAGCGGCTCACCTTCCGGGGGCTGGAGAAGAACGCGACCACCATCCACCTCGCCAAGATGAACCTCGCCGTGCATGGCCTCGAAGGTGATATCCGCAAGGCGATCACCTACTACGAGGACCCGCACGAGCTGCTCGGCAAGGCCGACTACGTGATGGCCAATCCGCCCTTCAATGTGGACGAGATCGACGCCGGCAAGGTCGCCGCCGACCCGCGCCTGCCCTTCGGCCTGCCCGCGGTCAACAGGAAGGACAAGGTGGGCAACGGGAACTACATCTGGATCAGCTACTTCTGGAGTTACCTGAGCGAGCGGGGGCGGGCCGGCTTCGTGATGTCGTCGCAGGCGTCGAGCGCCGGTGGCGGCGAGGCCGCGGTGCGACGCAAGCTCGTCGAGACCGGTGACGTGGACGTGATGATCGCGGTGCGCTCCAACTTCTTCTACACCCGCACCGTGCCCTGCGAGCTGTGGTTCCTGAACCGTGCGAAGCCCGGGCACCATCGCGACAAGGTGTTGATGCTCGACGCGCGCAACGTCTACCGGAAGGTCACGCGGAAGATCTACGACTTCAGTTACGAGCAGCAGCAGAACCTGCAGGCCATCGTCTGGCTCTACCGCGGAGACACGGACCGCTTTCTCGGTCTCGTGTCCCGGTACCTGGGAGACGTGGCGGACGAAGGATTGGCCTGCATCGAGTGGGAAGACGAGGACGGCGAGACGTTCCGGCCGCTGCCGGCATTCCTCGAAGCGGTCGACGCGCTTCAGCAGACGCTGACTCCGTTCCTGAAGACGCAGCCGAAGACCGGACCGCACGCGGAGCCCCTCGCGGGGTTCAGGAAGGAGCGGAAGCGGATCGCCGGGAACCTCGCGCGATTCCGCACCCGTGCCGGCAAGGCGCCGGCGCAGTGGGAGCGGACGCCGGACACCGCCGCCGCTCTCGACAAGCTGGTGGAGCGGTTCGCCCCGCTGGCCGAGGCCAGCCACGATCTGGCCGTGCAGGCCGATCGGCTCTACAAGCTGGCGGTGCACCTGATCGAGACCTGCGAGAAGGCGTGCGACGCAAGGTCCAGCGACGCCTGGAACGGCCGCGACATCACCCGCGCCCGCAAGGCCGCCGACGAGGCACGGCAGGAGCTCACGACGCAGGACGAGTCGAAGCCGGTGCAAGCCTGGGGGCAGCTCCGCAAGGTCCGCTACTTCTGGCGCCAAGCCCGCTGGCTCACCGAGCGCTTCCCCGGCGCCGAGCTGCGCGACATCGAAGGGCTGGTCAAGCTGGTGGACCGCGCCGAGATCGAGGCCAACGACTGGAGCCTGACCCCCGGGCGTTACGTGGGCGTCGCCCCCGAGGAGGAGGACGAGGACTTCGATTTCGCGGAGACGATGCGGGCGATTCACGCGGAACTGGAGGAGCTCAACGCCGAGGCGGCGACTCTGGCGGCAACGATCAAGAAGAACTTCGAGGCGTTGGAGATATGACGATGGCGGCGCGGGCGGCGACGCCATTCCGGGGTCGCAGCGCCGCGATGCGGACAGGCGAGGCTTCCGAGACCGGACACGGCGTCGAGTGGGGTATCGTAGGAGCGAGACCGCAGATGGAAGCGCTGAACGAGGGGCCGTCGAGGACGGGACCGTGATCGATGTCACCGACAAATCGCATGAAGCGACCGCTGTCGAGGACCACGGGCGGAGGTCCGGCAGCACGGGCGGCCAATGGCGGAACGCGCTGGGAGACGCCATCGTCGGAGAAGGACATCCGCATATCGACCGCAGAAGCCTCGAGATGGCAAGGCTGGTCGTCGAGAAGATCGACGCGGACCCCAGTCTTTTTCGGATTGCGCACGAGAACCTGCAACGGTGGAGACGCGTCCGGGGGGGAACGCTGCCGCGGTGCTCGGAGGAGTGGGAGAAGCTGCTGGAACGACCATGGAGCGAGATCCGCAACATCCTCCTCGACGAATCGGACGAGGGTCAGCGGCTGCGGAGTTCGCATCCGTTCGCGGGGGTGTTGAGCGAGAAGGAGCGCCGGCGCATCCATGACGCGCACAGAGCTTGAGCACGTCATCCGTGCCGTGGCCGCGATCACGAACGAGAACGAACTCATCGTGATCGGAAGTCAGGCGATCCTGGGGCAGTATCCGAACGCACCGGACAAGCTGCTGGTGTCGAAGGAAGCCGACATCTATGCCCCGGCACGACCGGACCTTTCCGACCTGATCGACGGAGCATTGGGCGAGCTGAGCCGGTTCGAGGCGACGTTCGGATACCGAGCGGACGGAGTCGGCCCTGGAACCGCCACCCTTCCCGATGGCTGGAAGGATCGGCTGATTCCGATTGTGAACGAGAACACCAACGGAGCCACCGGGTGGTGCCTGGAGTGCCACGACATCGCGGCCGCGAAGTATGTTGCGGGCCGTGAGAAGGACCTGAGGTACATCGCCGACCTGTGGGACGAGGCCATGATCGACCCGGAGATCATGGCCCAGAGGCTGCAACGGACACCGATGAGCGATGAGGTCCGGCGGCGGGTCGAGGTACGGATGAGACAGGACCAAGCGCGGTACGGACCCGGAAGAGCACGCGCATAGAACGCTTGGGCGCACTCCGGAAGATCGGGCTGGAATCGAGGGGCGCGGGGACGCGATGTACCAGGGCGAATCCGCCGATGACTGGGATGGAACAAGGGCGACGCCGAGGACGTTGAGGTCCACGAGTAGAGAGCACTCCGTTCATCACTTTCATGCTGGAGACCATCCTCGAGGCCACTTGGGAATCCCGGACAACCGACCAAGAAAGCGACCGAGTAGCACGGTTGCTCGCCGGCCTGCAGGACGGTCCGAAGACAGCGACCGAACTCATGGCGGCTCTGGGACTGTCCCACCGCCCCTCTTTCCACAACAACTACATTCGCCCGGCGCTCTCCGCAGGGCTGGTGGAAATGATTCGTCCCGAGTCGTCGGCGGCGAAGAACCAGAAGTACCGCCTCGCAGCACGTGGCCGTCTGCAACAGGCGTCCTTGTCATGACGACCCAAATGCTTCCTGCTGGACCTCGATGCCGGCCACTCGTTCATTGGCATGCGAGCGCCGTTACAGACCAGCACGTGTCTGTTAGCAAGGAATTGCCGGTATGACCTGGACCGAAATCAAGCTCGGAGATGCAATCCACGTCAAGCATGGATTTGCATTCAAGGGGCAGTTCTTTGCAGATAGTGGAACACATGTCGTCCTCACACCCGGAAACTTCAATGAGGGCGGCGGATTTCGGCTGCGTCCTGGCAAGGATCGCTTCTACAGTGGCGACGTTCCAGAAGAGTATGTCTTGAAAGAAGACGATTTGGTTGTTGCAATGACGGAACAAGGCCCGGGTCTCCTTGGAAGTTCCGCATTGATTCCCGAAAGTGGGAGATATCTCCATAATCAACGTCTGGGATTGGTCCAGATTCGAGACGATACTGTCCTTGACAAGATTTTTCTTTACTATCTGTTCAATACAAGATCAGTTCGTGAGCAAATCAGCGGAAGTGCTACCGGCACCAAGGTGAGGCATACGGCACCGGAACGTATCTATCGCGTGACTGCGTCCGTACCCTCAAACGTAGAAGAACAACGAAAAATTGGGCAAATTCTCTTCTCATACGACAATCTGATTGCGAACAATAGGAGGCGAATTTACTTGCTGGAGCGTGCGGCGCGGCTGCTATACGAGGAGTGGTTCGTCCATCTCCGGTTTCCCGGTCACGACCACATCACAATTACAGATGGCGTGCCGGAGATGTGGGAAAGGAAGACGGTACCTGAAATCATCGAGATCAATCCGCAAGTTGACACTCCTAAATATATACCGATCAGATACATACCCATGGCAGGACTTTCCACTTCCGGAATGACAATTGACCTGACCTATTCGGAAACACGAACCAAATCGACATCTGTTCGATTCAGGAATGGCGATACACTTCTTGCACGAATTACACCATGCCTTGAGAACGGAAAAACAGGATTTGTCAATTTCCTTCGTGACGACGAAGTTGCATGTGGCTCCACTGAATTCATCGTCCTGAGAGGCCGATCAGTCAGTTCTTATTTCACATACTGCCTTGCGCGGACATACAATTTCCGACAGACTGCTATCAAGAGTATGATCGGATCGTCCGGACGTCAACGTGTTCAGCCAAGTTGCTTCGATGATTTCATGGTAGCAACACCGTGCCATTCTATACGTGAGGAATTTGACGAAACTTCTAGTTTTTTTTCGCGCAAATTGCCGGACTTACACCGGCATGCTCACCTTCGTCCCTTCAGCTCGTAGCCCAGCGTTCCAAGCACCCTGCGCCGCCAAGTGTCATCCACCGTAAGAATAGCCGACACCCACAGCCCCTCTTCTGGGATCATTCATCACGTTCCAGCCACCATGATCATTGGCTGACGCCCAAGGTTTGCAAATGGCGAAGAAGATCACGGACAGCCAAATCCTCGGCGAGCTCGGCGAAACCGCCGTCAAGAAGCTCGTGCTCGAAATGGGCATGATCTACGAGCACCGCGGGCGCCTCGAAGCGGGCATCGACGGTCTGATCGAGCTTCGCGCTCCCTCCACCCACGCTCCACTCGGCAAACTGCTCGGAGTCCAGGTCAAATCAACCGCCGCCGGACAGTATCTTCGCGAAACTGCAGATCGTTTCGATTATCTGCTGAAGCCCGAAGACCTCATCTATTGGCGCCAGTCCAACATCCCGGTGATCATTGTCCTGTGGAGACGATCCGACAATACCGCCTACTGGAAGGAGGTGACCGACGCCATCCCCGGCAACGAGCGCCGGTTGAGGTTTCACAAGACCGCCGATGCGTTCGACAACTCCTGCGCCGACCGGCTCGGGGCGCTCACTGTCGACCGCCACACGCCCGGTGTTTTCGTGCCGCCGCTCAATCTCGGCGAGACCACCATCCTGAACATGCTGCGGGTCCGCATGCCGGATGAGATGTTCCTCGCCACCTCACCCTTCGGCTCCGGGCGCGATGCCATGCCGGAACTGATGAAGCACGACAACACTCGGCACGACTGGGTGATCCGAAAACGACGCTTCATTTCTTTCTTCGATCCTCGCGACTACGACACGACCGCCATCGTGGACCGTGACCAGGTCGAGGCGATCGACACCGAGCTCCTTGCGATGAACGACGATCTCGACGACCGAAACGACACCATTGACCTGTTGCGGCGGACAGTCGAGGCGCAGTTGTTCCATAGACTGTACTACGTACGCAAGGATCGCCTGTTCTACTTTCGGGCCATGCAGAAGAACAAACCCCTGAGCTACAGCTACCCCTCCAGTGCCAGGAAAGCCTCGGCACGAGTGGTGAGCGTCTATCGCAATCGGAAGAATCCGGAAGGCAGGGGGTACGTGCGCCATCATGCGGCAAGATTCCGCTTCGAACGTCTCCATGACGAATGGTTCATCGTCATCGATCCGACTTTCTACTTCACCCGCGACGGCTTTCAGCCGCACCGATACCCTGAAGCCCTGTTGTCCGGAAAGAAGCGACTTGAGCGCAACGCTGCGGTTCGTGGGCAAGTAATCATGTGGCAGCACTTGCTGGTTTCGAGCGCAGAGACACAGGGCGATCTGTGGACCGGATCCGAACCGGACGAGCCTCGCCTGCGCTTCGAGCCGCTTCCCGTGCTCCAGCTCTCCCGCGCCGTTCCCGAGTCGTCATGGAACCGAACCGACCCGAGAGCCGGGCAAATGCACTCTCTGGATCTGTTCAGAGAGGGGGTCTTCTGATGACCTTCAAGAGCCGCGTGTTCGAGGAACCTATACTCGAGTTCGGCGACGGGGGCCAGCACCCCGATCCACGCCAAGGCCTTCGCGATTTCGGTCCCCTGCAACCCCGCGCAGGCGACGTGGTTCACGTCGGCGTCATCGGCACCGAGGATACGGTCTCCGGCTTCGCCGAGTTCATCGAGGAAACAGGCCGGGGGATCGACAGCGAAAACACCGACCTCATCAACCTCAACCCTGAATTTCCGGGCCTCGGCAATCAGAACCCGTTTCGCTGCCACTTCAAGGTTCCGGAGGAGGCGCGGCTGACCCTATCGAGACGACAGGTCAAGGAGATCACTCGGGTCGTTCATCACGACGAGGCCGTGCGTCTCGCCGTCGAGCTGGTGACCGAGCAGCTCACCGCCCTGATCGAGAGCAGCGCCAAACCGGATGTCATCGTTCTCGCCTTGCCGATTCCTTTGATCGAAAAGCTCGTGAACGCCAAGAGCGAGGAGCCCGATGAAGACTCGGAGGATGACGGCGATACCGGCGACGACACGCTCAATTTCCGCGACCTGCTCAAGGCCAAGGCATTGCATCTCGACGTGCCGACGCAGATTGTCTGGCCGGACACCTGGGACGACGCGGCGCGGATCCCGCGCAAGGTGAAACGAGCAAGCAATCGCCAGACCCAGGCCGCGGCGACACGAGCCTGGAACCTGCTGAACGCACTCTTCTACAAGGCGGGCAAGGTGCCGTGGCGCCTCCTGCCCAACGAGGCCGAATACCGCACGAACTTCCTTGGCATCGGCTTCTACCGCGACCTCGACGGTCAACAGTTGTGGACCAGCACCGCCCAGATGTTCGATGAGCGTGGGCGCGGCCTGATTCTGCGCGGCGCGCGGGCACAAACCGAAACACGCGGCCGCCATCCCTACCTTACGGCCGAGGACGCCGAGGCGCTCGTCGCCCAATCCATCACCACCTACAAGGCGCACCACAAGCATGTCCCCGCGCGCCTCGTCGTGCTGAAGACCTCGCGCTTCCGACCCGAGGAAGCCGAGGGGATCGATGCGGCGCTTGACCGATTCGGAATCGAGCTGTGCGACCTGTTATGGGTCCAGGAAAGCTCGCCCATCGCCATCTTTCGCGACGGCAACTATCCGGTCCTGCGCGGCACATTCGTCGACCTGCACGGCAAGGGACTGCTCTATACACGGGGAAGCGTGCCGTACTACGGAACCTATCCCGGCCTTCGCGTTCCACGCCCCTTGCTGCTCGTGCCGCATGAGAACTCGGACAGCGCCTTGTATCGTCTCGCCGAAGAGGTTCTCGCGCTCACCAAGGTCAACTGGAACTCCACGCAGTTCGACCAGAAGCTGCCCGCTCCGATCAAGGCATCACGGGAAGTCGGACGCGTGCTGAAGCATATTCCATTCGGCGTTGCTGTATCGCCCGATTTCCGGAAATACACCTGAGACCCGGCGGAACCATCGCCTTCGCGATATCGCGATCGGATGGCGAATGCTGTTCTCGTCCGCTTGGACATCGGCACACTCCGGCGTCGCGCCGAGGGACTCGGCCAAGGCGATCCGCGCCTCCATCCTGCATATGAGCGACAGCTACGGATTGCCACTTCCGCCCGACGTGCGACACGACGGGCTTCAGGCCACGAGGAATTCCTATATCGACTGATCGCGCCCGCCCGAGCGCCGTTGGCTCTGACCGTGCGACCTCGGCGCCCGAGCGTCGTTCTCCCCAAACCGCTCGTCCGCTGCCCTTGACCGGCCACCGGCCTACCGATCGTACCGAAAGGTCACCAAGCGCTTCTCGAGCCAGGACGCCAGCCGCTCCGTCTCCGTGATCGCCCGCTCCAGCCGCTCCGGGGAAACATCCACGCTCGGGTTCATCAGAAACCCGTGTTCCAGCTCGCGCTCGTCGAGACGCGCCCGATCGAACTCGCTCATGAAGAACGGACGCGGATACTTCTTCAGATCCGCGCGCGCGTGACTCACACGCATGCTGACAATCTCATCCGGATGCTGGTCCCGATTTCTCGCCAGCGTGATCTGTTCGACAAGCTCAAGATCCGCGGGACAGTCCTCCCACGAATGCTCAAGGACGCCCTCGAAACAGATCCGATAACCGCCCAGATACCCATTCTTGAACGCGCGCTTTCGTGAACCCTCGCTCCAGCGAATTCCAAGCTCCTGCTCCCACGTCCGGAAATAGAGATTCAACGACGCCGAAAGCATCGATATACAGCTCCGTCCCAGTACCTCCACCGCTTCGCTCGCCTCGACCCATTCGCTGAGATAGGGTGGCTCCCCGTCTTCCGGGTATGGCGGATCGTCGAACGGAGCCTCCCCGGCCTCGATCTTTCGCATCGTCTCGCGAAACGGCGCCGCAGCATTGTCGTAGAAGTACCGAAGAAACCGCGTCCGATCCATGAAGAAGTAGAGAACGTCCATTCGTGCCGGTCCTGTCGAAAGGTCTTCGCCAATCCAGCCTTCACCACCTGCCGTTGCCGCGCACGGCTCCCATGATTGACTCGAACTGTCCCATGGTCTCACACGCAAACTCGTCAATAGACGGACACGCGAGGGTTTGCTGAAGCAGATTCTCCGAAAGACGAGTCACGCCGTCGTGTTCGGATGGCTTGGCGAAAAGCGACTCTTCAGGGCCGGCCTCGGTGCTGGTCTATTGGGCGAATGGATTGAGATCGGTACGGTTGCATCCTTCATGGACGGCCGATGGACATTTGGTCAGCGGCGACTAAAGCGACGCTCCGTTCCCAGGTAGAATCTTCCCGCAGCAGATGAAAGAGGGTAGCAGGGTCGTCGACCACACCGGTCTCGACCGCCGCTTCTTCTGCATGCTTCGCGGCGATTTCGGCGAACGTCAGTCCCGTAACGTCGCCCTCCTTCGGGAACCTGGACGTAGCCGATCTTCTCGGGTCTGCCGGCTGCCGGCCTTGCGCATGCGCAGGCTGATGATCCGGATGCGACTGTCCCCCTGACTCTCGAGCGCGTCAAGCAGCACGAGAACGAGCATTCGAGAAAATTCGGACCAGAGGTCTACAAATGACCCGGCGACGAATCCGCACGATCCTCGAGGCAAGTCTCCACGACGAACCCCTGCTCGTCTTCGAGACGGGTCTCGGAGAGATGGCCGAGCCTCGCCATATCGAGAGCCGGCCGGGGTTCTGGAAGCTCACCGGCGCCTGGAGCCGCGACCGCCCGGTCGATGGCTACATGGTCGAGCGCTGGCTTCGTGGGCTCCGGCCACAAAACGGGGCGCGAAGCGCACAGACGGCCCGGGCGCGCGAGCGCCTCCGGGCACTCGACATTCGCCGGACGGCGCCGGATCAGGGGGACATCGTGTGGGCGACGCCCCACATGGAGTACCCCGGTGCGGTCCGGTTCCGGTCTCTGATGGGGGACGACCGCGAGTTGGCGCCGGAGCGAAGTGTCGAGCATGCGCTCTCTGCGCGAGAGCTCGAAGCCTTGCTCGACCAGGTCGTCCACGAGATGCGCCGGGGGAGCATCGATCCGCGGACATCGGGGCTCCAGCCGATCAGCCCGAGCGGCTTCCTGCCGAAGTTCGCGGTGCATCGATCCCCCGAAGACAGCCGCTGGTACCTGCCGGCCCGGGACCGACTCTCGACGCATATCGTCAAGCATGAGGACCGGGCCGACCTGCCGGCCGAGGCTGCGGTCGAGTCGGTGTGTCAACGGGCGCTTTCGCACCTTGGCGTGCGGGCGGCTCCAACCTGCGCCACCGTGATCGGCCATCGACAGATCATCGTGAGCGAGCGCTCGGACCGGTTCGTGGATCCCGCCGAGCGGGCGGTACGCCCGATCCATCAGGAGGAATGGAGCTGCGCCTGCGGGCGGGACCCGGACGAACTCGTTCAGCGACCGGACAGGAACGGTGGCTGGGCCGACCTGTACCGGTTCGTGACCGCCGGAAATTCCGAGCCCGCAGGGGAGCGGGCGCACTTCTGGACGGCGCTGGCCGCCATCGTCCTCCTGGGTCATCGTGACATTCACCGTCGAAACGTGGCGGTGCGGTATGGGCAGCGCGGGGAGCCCCACCGTGCAGAGCTGGCTCCACTCTACGATGTCGCCTCGATGGACGGACAGGCCGACCCACGATGGCGGTCCCTGGGTCTGCCGGTCGGCGGGGAGGAGGAGATCGACCGGATCGGCGAAGCGCAGTGGATTGCGATGGCGCGCGAGTGCGGCGCCGACCCGGAGGAAGTCCTGGGCCTCGTCGCCGCCACGGCGCGCAAGCTCCCGGAGGCGGTCGACCGTGCCGTCGGCGAGGCACGCGATCAGGACCAGTGGAGGGAGCCCGACCAGGCCCGACGCCGGCTCGACGCCTTGCGGCGAGGGACGAGCAAACGGGCGGAGAAGGCACGACGGTCGACCGTCCACCGGTGAAGGCCGCCGAGCGATCCGCGGGATGGATTGACGGCTTCGGACTTCCCGACCCGAGCCGGAAAGAGTGACCCATTCTCGGAATGCTCCCCCGCCGCTCTCCCTGACCCAGGTCTAGAGCTCGGGGTCGGCGAGCGAGGCGAGAGCGCGCTCGGTGAATTCGCCGTGCTCGATACGTCAAGGACTTATGTTCATTAGCCACCTTTAGCCATGCGGAGATAATTTTTCAACGATGGCTAAAGATGACTGATTGGACAGCACCTCCCCGGTGAGGCTCGACCGATTGCCGAACCGCCTCGGCGTGTTGGGCCGGCATCGGCTCCGCCGCGGCGCCAGGGCAGGTACACCGCTTCATGGATGCACCAGCCTGTGGTCGAACACGAAAGGCCGGAGCGTTCCGGGGAACACCTTGTCGAAGTCGGGATGCTCCGGATTGATCACGACGTTGCGTTCGAGCGGATTCACGAAGCTCGGCGCCATGATCGCCAGACGTGTCCGGAGCATCTCAGCGCCGGCCTGCCGGGTATCGCCAATGGAACTCGGTGCTGCGGCGATTGAGCCGTCGGGAACGTCAAGGTCAAGGATACGGTAGCTCGGGAGCGTGGACGGACGCGCCAGATTGGCGAGGATTTCGAGTGCCGCCAGCGACGAGTTCTCGCTGCAGTAGACGGCAGGCACTCCCTTGGGGTTCCACCTGCCGCCGTATCTGGCGGCGCCTTCCCCGCTCAGCATCTCCTCGACGCTGCCCGCGTGCTCGGATTTGGCGATTCGCCATACCTTCACGTCGGGATTCCATGCTCCAGGCGACCGATCAGGTCGATCACCTCCTCCGCGCCGATGGCCGTATCCGCGTGCTGGAGCGGTGTTTCTCCGTCCAGCGCGGGGCTGGGGTGCTTCAGCCACTCGAGTGCGTGCTCCCGGTTGCCGTCGAAGTACGACAACACCATGTTGAACACCTTGGCCACCATGGCGGCCCGATCACCCTCATCCCGGCGCAGAACTCCCTGGCTCTTGCGCCGCACGAGAGTCTGACGCGCGATACCGACCACACCCGCAAGCTGGGTCTCCGTCACCTCAAGGGTGTCCTTCAGATGATCCAGGAAGCTGGTGGGCAGGCCGTTGCGGACCTCGGCCAGCGTGGGTTGTCGGAGCACCACGAGTCCGGGCGTGCTCGCCGAAGTTCTTGCTGCCATCCGGGATTAACCGTCCATTTGGGATGAACCAATGTACCATATGACAGCACATTGTTGATGGCTTCGGGGAAACCTCGGCCATGAAGGCGCCGATCTGTTGATCACGGCGACGGCGCTCGAGCACGGCCTGACGGTGGTCACACCCAACATGCGGCACTTCGAGCCAACCGGCGTGCCGGTGCTGGACCCGTTCGTCCCGCGTGGATGAAGCGATGCGGGTCCCGCCCACTCCCTGCAGGGCTATTTCATGCTAGCTGCAAAGAGGTGACGGCATGACCGTGAGGTTGGGGTCTGGCTTTTTCGCAGCGCCTCGTCTATAAGGGGGATATGGCGGATGCGTTCGACAAGGCGCAGGTGGTGGTCGGCGAGGTCGA
>JAJDUQ010000341.1 GCA_022826505.1 Gammaproteobacteria bacterium | reverse complement strand
CTCGCGCAGCCAACGACCGGCAAACCCCGTGTCCGCCTGCTCCATGACGCTGTGTCTACCACAACGACCTTTGAATGGCCAGCGCCAAATCGAGTCAGGACCCCGATTACACCATCAGGACGACTTTTGATTAGCCCTGATCAATGGGACCGACAGCAACGCACCATGACCGGCCCGCCCTTGAATGCGGCTTCGCGAACCCATCACCGCAGATGGTACCGCCGACCTCGGGTCTTGCCCTGGGCCAGCACCAGACCGGCCTGCACGAACTCGTCCAGCAACCCGCGTGCGGTCGCCGGTGTCGCGTTGACGAGGAGGGCGGCCTCGGTCGTGGAGAGGCTCCCGCGGCGGCGGACTTCGTCGAGCAACGTCTGATGCCGCCAGTATCGCCGCGCATGATTATCAAATCTGTACCTGCAATTCTGCCCATATGGCAGATGTTCCACAAAGATTGTCGAATCTTCGGTTGAATGACACGCTGGAGGGCAAGCAGCCGGTAGGGGTCATGCGCGGCAGGTTGTGAAGGGGCTCGGTGTCCTCGAGCTACGGTCGATTGATCCGATCCAGCGGATAGATGGGGCGCCGCACCCGCCGGTAGTCCAGTACGTCGTTGTCCGAAGTCGTCACGCCGCTGCCGTCGAGGGTCAGGGCGAGCTTCGGCAGATCGCCGAAGCCGGCGCGGTAGTGGATGCGCGACTTGAGCAGGATGTAGCGGTGATGCCGGGGCTGGATCCCCATCGAGGTGAACACCCCGAGGTCCCAGGGCTCGTGGTGGTGGGAAACGACCACGATCTGCATCGCGCCGGTGTCGAGGACTGCGCTCGGGCCCATGTCGACCCGCACGCCGGTGTACATCGGGCCGCGCACCGTCCAGCGCCCGTCGGTGAGGACCCGGACCGTGCCGGAGACCCGCAGGGGCCGTCCTGCCTCGCCGATGCTCGGCATGTCGGTGCGGCCGCCGAGGTCGAGCTCGATCCCGGCTCCCACGCCGGCCTCGCGCATCTTCGCCACCGCCACCGGGTCCCACACCGCGCCGACGACCACATCCTCGAGCCCCGCGCGCATCACCGCCTTGATGGCGGTCATGACGTCCTGGGTGGCGCCGGAGCCGCAGTTGTCCGCGTGATCGAGGAGGATCACCGGCCCGCCCTCGAAAGCGCGCGCCTCGTCGAGCGCCTCCTCGATGGGTCGATGCCGGTAGACGAACGCCGCGCGATCGGCCCACGCCCGGTCGAGCAGGCCGTCGCGAATCTCGTCGGCGAGGCGGCGATTGCCGTCGGTCACCACCACCGCCGAGTTCCCGGCATCGGGGATGTCGGCGAGCGCGAAACCGCCGAAGGCAGTGGCGGCGAGGACGCCTTCACGGGTCTCCGCGCGGCGACACATCGCGATGAGCGAGCGCATCGGCTCGTCGTCGGTGCCCTGGCACAGGGTCTGTGACAGCAGATCGGCCCGTCCCCACGACATCACCGGATCCACGCGCCCGTCGACCGCGTCCAGCACGACCCGGCCGATCTGCTCGGCGACCTCGTGCATGTCCACGTGCGGGTAGGTCTTGTAGCCGATCAGGGCGGTGCAGTTCCCGACCATGGCCGCGGTCAGGTTGCAGTGCAGGTCGCAAGTGACCGCAATCGGGAGGTCGGGGGCGATGTCGCGCACCCGCCGCAACAGCTCGCCCTCCCCGTCGAGCACGTGCTCGGCCACCATCGCGCCGTGGAGATCGAGCAGGGCGACATCGCAGCCGCCGGCAACCGCATCGCATACCAATCCGGCCATCCGCTCGTAGGCGTCTTCGCGCACCGGCCCCGAGGGCATCGCCTCCGCCGCGAGCGGGGTCACGATCTCCGCACCCCGCTCCCTGGCCAGAGTCATGTAGGCGGCGATCGGCATGCGCGTTTCCGCGTATGCGCGTTGCACCGCTTCACCCACGTGTGCGCCCCACGCCTCGAAGCGCGCCCAGTCGGTGACGATGGGCGAGAAGGTGTTGGTCTCGTGCTTCATCATCGCGACGACGATGCGCATGACCGGCGTCTCTCTCGAGAATTGTCGCTAGCGAGGCGATGCCGGAGGCCGGCGAGGCATCGGGGCGACAACGGTCCGGCACCGGCCCCCCGAGAGCGCGGACGTCCTGGCCGCAAGGGACCGAAGGTCTCCGGTTGTCATTGCGGGCGACCCCCCCCCCCCCCGCGCGCGTGGGGACGCCGAGCTCATGGCCCGGCTGATATGGATCCGCAAGGCGACCCCTCCGGCGCGAGCGGAGACGCCCGCGTTGCCAGTCTGGCCGCCGTCACGGGTCGCCCCGCCCCTGCCCGGTGGTTCCGCCCGGCTCGTCGATCGGGTCTGGCGGCTGTTCTCGAATGATCATTCCCACCGCAGTGCGCTGACATCGTTGATGAACGCCGGCCAGCTCGGCCACATGCCGGTGAGGCCCTTCTGCGCGACGCCGAGCTTGGCGAGCTGGAACAGGAAGCCGTTCACGGCGTCCTCGGCCACCAGCCGCTGTGCCGCCTCGAGCTCCCGGAACTGCACCTCCTTCGTCTTCGCGGCCACGAACCGGTCGTGGATCTCGCGAAACGCGGCGCTGTCGTACTGCATGTAGTAACCGGGATCGGAGTAGATGCGGCCGATGTCCATCGGTTCGACGTGCGAGATGATGGTGATTGCGTACTGACGCTTCCGGTAGACGTTCTCCAGCCACTGCGCCCACTCGACGTTCTCGATCTTCGCGGTGATCCCGACATCGGCGAGCATCGCCGCCACGATCTCGCCGCCCCGCCGCGCGTAGCTCGGCGGTGGGAGGTGGAGCGTCAGCTCCAGGCCGTCGCCGTGGCCCGCTTCGGCGAGCAGCGCCTTTGCCTTCTCGGGGTCGTAGGGATAGCGCCCGGTGAGATCGACGTAGGCCGGGTGGTGGGGCGCGAAGTGGCTGCCGATTGGCGTTCCGTAGCCGGACATCGCGCCATCGATCAAGGCCTGGCGATCGACGGCGTGCATGATCGCGCGCCGCACCCGCACATCCGAGAGCGCTTCGTGCTTGTTGTTCGTGGCGATGATGGTCTCGCCCTCGGTGGTCCCCTGGAGCGTGGTGAAGCGGTCGTCGGCCTGGAACTGCGGAAACATCTCGTTCGCGCTCAGCGACGGCATGTAGTCGAGATCACCGGCCAGCAGCGCTGCGACCTGGGCGGTGGCGTCGTTGATGAACCTGAACTTCACCTTCTCGATCTGCACGTTCGCCGCGTTGCGATGCCCGTCGAACTTCTCCATCTCGACCGAGTCGCCCTTGGTCCACTTCACGAAGCGGTAGGGTCCGGTGCCGATGGGGTTGGTGTTCGCGCCGGCGAAGCTGTCCTGGTCGAGGATCACCGCGGCGGCCTGCGCAAGCTCGAACGGCAGCAGGCTTCGGGGACCGTCGAGCCGTATGACGACCGTGTGTGCATCCGGCGTCTCCACCGCCGTCAGTGCCCGGAACAGCTTCTTCTGCTTGTTCGCGCTCTCCGGTCCGGCATTGCGCTCGAACTGCGCCTTTACGTCGGCGGAGTCGAAGTCGGCGCCGTCGTGGTACTTCACGCCCTGCTCCAGGCTGAACGTGTAGGTGGTTCCGTCTTCGGAGATCGTCCAGGACTTCGCGAGCATGGGATGGACGTCGCCCCCGCCGTCGAGGCGCGTGAGTCCCTCGAAGATGTTGTAGAGCGTGACCTGGCTGATGGCAGCGGCGGCGCCGGTGGTCGGGTCGAGACCCGGGGCCGGCTCCAGACGCATGCCGATGCTCACAGAATCCTTGGCGATTGCGGCGCCGCTGGACAGGATCGCGAAGGCGACGGCGCAGAATGCGTGCGTGACGGTTTTCATGTCGACTCTCCTCGGTTGTGCCGGGGAATCAATGTGCCATCGACCGCGGAGCGCCGAAAGCGTTCGCATGGAACGCTTCCGGCAGGTCCATGGCCGGCGATGCGTCGGACCGTGCCACGACCCTCCGATCTCAGTTGAGGGTCAGCCCCGCGCCGCCGAGCCCCGCGAACTTCACCAGCCACGTGGACAGGTCGGGCACCATCGCCACGATCCCCCACACGACCAGCAGGGCGAACAGGTACGGAATCACCTGGCGCACGATCCGGAAGTAGGGCAGACCCGTGATTCCGGAGGCGACGTACAGGTTCAGGCCGTAGGGCGGGGTGATGAACCCGATGGAATCGCCGATGAGGAAGATCACCGCGAAGTGGAAGGGGTCGACCCCGAGTCCGTGCGCGATGGGGGCGAGGATGGGGGCGAGGATGATGGTGTTCGGCACCGACTCCAGCAGGGTTCCCGCCGCCAGCACCATCCCCATCATGCAGAACAGCACCACGTAGTAGCCGCCGAGCTGGTTGAGCAGTCCCTCGACGAACTCCTTGGCGCCGATGACGGCCAGGATCTCCTGCATCATGATCGACACCGCGACCAGCGGCACGATGATCCCGATGATGATGGCGCTGCGGAAGAAGATGCTCGGCAGCTTCCACCACTTCGTCTCCCGCGTGACCAGGAGACCCGCGAGCAGACAGTAGACCACCGTCACCGCCGACGCCTCGGTCGGCGAGAAGATGCCGGTGTAGATCCCGTACAGCACGATGAAGATGGCGACGATGCCGATCGACGCCCCGGGGAAGGTGCGCTGCACCTCCTTCTTCTCGAACGCATGCACCACCCCGTAGGACCGGCGCCGGCTCACCCAGTAGCAGGCGAGCATCATCGCGAGCACCATCAGGATCCCGGGGATGATGCCGGCGAGGAACAGCTCGGAGATGGGCAGCCCGATCAGGTACCCGTACACGATGAACAGGATGCTGGGCGGGATGATGATGCCGACGGTGCCCCCCGCCGCCGCGGTGGCGGCCGAGAAGTGCTTCTCGTAATTCTGCCGGCACATCGTCGGGTAGGTGATGGAGCCGATGGTGGCGGTGGTGGCGGCGTTCGAGCCGCTGATCGCCGCGAACATGCCGCACGCCGCGATCGACGCCATGCCGAGACCGCCCCGGATCCACCCGAGGATCGCGAGCGCGAAGTCGGACATGCGCCGGGCGATGCCGCCCGCGCTGATGAGGTCGCCGGTCAGGATGAACAGGGGTGCGGCGAGCAGGGCGAAGCTGTTCAGCCCCTCGAACATCGCGCTGCCGACGTTGGCGAGGGGGAAGTCGAAGATGAGCTGCATGCCGACCACCCACAGACCGATGATCAGCATGAGCGGCGTGCCCGCCGCGAAGAAGAACAGAGCCGCGAGCGTGAGCAGCGTGATGATGACTGGATCGGACATGGCGGGCTCCTCAGCTCGACTCGGTCATTGCCGCGCCCTTGACCTTGAGCTCCGCGCCGCTGCTGAAGTCGATGAAGTCGATGACGATGTTCTGGATGACCCGCAGCAGAAGCAGCGTCCACCCGACCGGGGTCGCGCTGTAGAACCACCAGCTCAGCACGTCGTCGGTCCCCGGCACGATCGACTCCATCTCGAAATGGAGGTAGACGAGATCGAATGACCAGTAGATGACGATGGCGCCGAAGAGGAAGTAAAGCACGTAGTCCATCTGCATGAAGAAGTACTGCCACCCCCGGGACATGCGCTCGCGGAACTCGTTGAACACGAGGTGGTTGCGAAGCTTCACGCAGTACGAGGCGCCGAGCCAGGTGAGCCAGAGGAAGAGGTAGGACGGCACGAACGTGCTCCACGGCGCCTGCACGTCGAACACGTAGCGCCGGAACACCTCCACCGCAATGATGCCGGCGCAGGCCGCATAGCAGAGGACGAGCACCGTCTTCTCGAGATTCAAGTCGAGCCACCGGTAGATGGCGAGCAGGGAATTGACCACGTCCGCATCCTCCTTCGAGCCGCTCCGCGTGACGCTGCGAAGACGCGACCGGCGCGGTCGAGAGGTTGCGCGCGTTGGCCCCTCGAGCCGAGCCGGAGCGGTGGGATTCTCTGAACCGAGGGACCGGCGGGACACTCCAGATCCCGCCGGCTACATCTCCTTCGGGCCGTCCTGACGTGACCGCCCGATTGCCCGGGCGGTCATCACGCCGAGGCGATCAGGCCGAGTGCCACCAGCGGCGCGGCTCGACGTCGATGGCCTGCGCACTCCGGTTGTACTCGCGCGCCACCGGCAGCATCTCCTCGTAGACGTTGAAGCCCGCCATCTCGTTGAGCTTCTCGTGCCAGCGGTTGTACTCCTCCCGCTTCGGGCTCGCGATCTCCTCGCATTCGTCGAGCGCCTCTTCGGTGAGGAAGTTCATCTCGGTGCCGGTCCTGCCGAAGATGGTGTTCGGGCTTGGGTTGGGCACTTCGCCGCTGACCAGGGCGAGCGCGGCCTCGTTCGCGTACATCACCTGCCGCTGCGCATAGTACGCGGCCTCGAGAATCTCCTCGGTCAGCTCGCTGCCGACCTTGTCGAGAGTCCTCGTGTTGATCGCGGTGTGCCCGGTGCCCGGAATGAACTTCAGGCCCACGTACTTCGCGACCACCGGCGCCATGTTGAAGGCGGTGGTGGCCGAGGTCCAGGTCTCCATGCCGTCGATGAGGCCGTTCTTGAGCGCATCGAGGGTTTCGACCCACGCCACCGGCACCGGGTTGAGCTCCATGAGCTGCATCGCGATTCGCCCGAGCTGCGTGTTGGTGACCCGGTTCTTGGTGCCCGCGAGGTCGCCGACCCTCGTGACCGGAGGCTTGTCCTTCCACTTCAGGCCCATGAAGAGGTTGCGCATCTCGCACAGCGAGAAGAGGAATTCCATCCGGTACTTCTTGCGGTAGACCTCGCGGAAGAGCCGGTCGGATTGCGGGTTGAAGAAGAAGTGGTAGAGCTGTCCCGCGGACTGGAACATGTACGGGAAGTCGATGGCGTTCAGCCACGGTGCCACGCTCGAGGCGTTCTGGGTCGAGGAGGTGCCCATGTCGAGGACGCCCTGCATGGTCTTCTGGATGCAGACCTGCTCCGAACAGATGGAGTTCGCATCCAGGATCTCGATCTGGATCGCGCCGTTGGTGCGGTCCTCCACATCGCGCGCGAAGTGGTAGTAGCCGAGGCGGATGATCCGGTTGTTGTCCCAGTTGGCCACCGAGCCGAGCTTCATCGTGTACTTGGCTTCGCCCAGGCGCCGCTCGTACACGCTGCGGGTTTTCTGCGCGAGCGCTTCGGCGGAGAAGACGCCGCCCATCGCGCCGGCCGCGAAGTAGGTGGAGGTCAGGCCCCAGCGCTTCGCGATGCGCATGAAGTCGCGACGGCTCACGCCGGCGAGCTTGTCGTTGAACCAGGTTGACGTGTCGAGTTGCTCTTCGCTCAGGCGGGAGACTTGCGCCGCCGAGCGTGCGTCGTCGACGTAGTCGGGAATTCGATTCGAATACGTGCCCTGCTGTCTGCTCATTGTTTCGGCTCCTTGGAGTCGTTCGGTCTGTCTGTACCGGACTGCGATTCGTGGGTCCCGGGCGCGGCGGCATACGGCCCGCGCCGCCCGTCCTGCACGAGTGGGAGTGCTCCAGTTCGCTTCCTGTTCGATCCGCGAACGGCAACCTATCCCAAGGTCGATCGGGATACAACCGAATCAAGGGATGGAGTACCGGTTCATGCATGCTGCCGATGCGGCGCCGTCCATCGTCCCGGTCCGGCACGCTGTCCGGTCCGCCGCGAGTGCGTGTCCAATCGCCGAGTGCGAACCACCCACGGGAATCGCGGCTTCAGTTTCGGGCGAATGCATTCACCCCCCACCCCGGACGCGGCTTCACCGGTTTCGTCGGCAATCCATGGTGCCGCGAGCGGTCGAACAGCGAGACTCCCGCGCCCAGCATCGAGTTGAAGAACCACATCAACGCCCGGGTCATCTGCTCCGGGCGCTCCCGGGTCACGAAGTGCCCGCTGTCGAGCACCAGGATCGACTCCAGGCCGGGAACGTGATCCTCCATGCCGCGGCAATACTCGATCGGCTGTCGCGGGTCGTGCTCGCCGTGCACGTACACGACGGGCATCGTGAACTTCGAGTAGTCCACCGGCTCGCTCCTGCGGATGTCGCGGAAGTATCGGGGGACCGCCTCCGCCACGCCTTCGTTCGCGAACTCCGCCGCCATCTCGAGAATCTCCGCGTCGTCGGGGACGAGGTCTTCCTTGCAACTGCTTTCCATCCACACCCGGACGTACGCCTGCGCCTTCCTCATCAACCGCGTGGCGGCTTGCGGATTCTCGCCGTTCCACTGGTGGTGGAGCGAGTTGCGCACGTCGTAGCGATGCAGCGAAAGGCAGCACCGCATGTAGCGCTCCACGCGATCAGGTGCCTGGTTGACGACGTGGTCGCCGACGATGACTCCCCAGTCGTGGCCAGCGAGGCGGAACCGTTCGATCCCGATCTTGTCGAGGCATGCCAACAGCTCGCGCGCGACCCCGTTTCCGGTGTAGTCGCCGTCGGCCTTGTCGGAACGTCCGTAGCCCTTGAGGTCGAAGGCGAGCACCCGGAATTGCGTCGCCAGGCCGGGCATCTGGTGCTTCCAGCACATCCAGCTCTCGGGGATGCCGTGCAGGAGCACCACGGGGTCGCCGTCTCCCATCTCGGCCCAGTGCCATCGGACGCCTCCGGCGGTTTCGTATCGGTGGACGGGCATGCTCATCGGTCCGGGTCCTCCCTGGTCGGCGAAGATGGCGCCGCGGACGAGGACTCCGCGGCGAGGAGCGCGCAGACTACCGTTCACCGCCGCCAGCGGCTATTGTCCGCGTTCGAAACCCACACCCGAGACAGTTCCGATGCCCATCATTCGAGTCGACATTCCCGAGGGCCATTCGCGGGACGAGAAGCTGGAGCTTCATCGCACCGTCCACGACGCGATCGCATCCACGTGGGCGAATCAGCATATCTGGATCTCGCTCAGGGAGAAGTTCACCCCCGAAGGCGACGTCTCCGTGATTGTCACCGTGGATCTGCGCCCCGGACGCGGGCGGGAGCAGGAACGGCTGCGCGCGTTCTTCGACGCGGTTCAGCCGACGTTTCACCGAATCGTCGGAACGACTCGCGAGGACATGATCATTCTCGTGCGCGACTTTCCCCAGCACGCGTGTCTTTCGGGCGGCGACGAGCTTCCGTCGCTGGAGAGTCTCACGCCGGAACTCGTCCAGGACGCCGCCGCATAACGCGTCGTGGTCACCGAACGAATGCCCGACCACGGCGCCACTCGCGGCGACTCGTCCGGCCGCTCGAACATCCGCCTCTCCGCGCAGGAGATGGAAGGCTTCTATCGCACCATGTCCCGGGTGCGGGGGTTCGACGAGAAGGTCACGGAGCTGTTCGAGGCGGGCGAAATCAAGGGCACCGCCCACAGCTACGTGGGCCAGGAGGCCGTCGCGGCGGGGGTGTGCGCGAACCTGACCGAGCGCGACTTCATCGCGAGCCATCACCGCGGTCACGGGCACTGCATCGCGAAGGGAGCGAGCATGGACCGCATGATGGCCGAGCTGATGGGCCGGGAGACCGGCTATTGCCGCGGCCTCGGCGGCTCCATGCACATCGCGGACCTCGATCTGCACATCCTCGGTGCCAACGGCATCGTGGGGGCGTCGATGCCGCTCTCGTGCGGCGCCGCGCTCGCCGCGAAGCTGCGCGGGGAGGACAGCGTGGTCGTCGCGTTCTTCGGCGACGGCGCCTAGAACCAGGGCGTGTTCCACGAATCGCTGAACCTCGCCGCGGTGTGGCGACTTCCCGTCGTGTTCGTGTGCGAGAACAACCAGTACGCGCTCACCACCTCGTACCGCAGCACCACGTCGGTGGAGCGGATCGCCGATCGCGCGGCGTCCTACGGCATTCCCGGTCTGCGGGTGGACGGCAACGACGTGGGCGAGGTCTGGCATGTTTCGCGAGAGGCCGTCGCCCGTGCCCGCACCGGCGAGGGTCCGACGCTCATCGAGGCTCTGACCTACCGCTGGGGCCAGCACTCGATGCGGGCGAACCTGCAGGATCCGCGTCCACAGGACGAGTACAGCGACTGGATGGCGCGCGATCCGATCAAGCGGCTGGCGCACGCCATCGCCGGCACCGGCAACGGAGCGGCAGGACGCCTCGAATCGATCGACGGCGAAGTCAGGGATGAGCTCGACCGAGCCGTCGCGTACGGCCGGGCCGGAGCGGAGCCCACTTGCGGCGTGATGGAGGGCGCGGTCTACGCGCCGCGCGCCGACTGTCCGGATCCACCGCCTCCCGGAGATCGCGAAATCGGCTTCACCCAGGCCCTCAACGAGGCGCTGCGCCAGGAGATGGCGCGCGACGAACGCGTGTTCCTGATGGGCGAGGACGTCGGCGAGACCGGAGGCATCTTCTCGGTGAGCGCGGGGCTCATGAAGGAGTTCGGCGAGGCCAGGGTGCGCGACACCCCGATCTCGGAGGCCGCGTTCGTCGGCTGCGGGGTCGGCGCGGCCATCGCGGGGATGCGCCCGGTGGTGGAGGTCCAGATCTTCGACTTCATCGCGCTGACCATGGACATGATGACCAACCAGGCCGCGAAGTTCCGCTTCATGCTGGGCGGCAGGAACACCGTGCCGCTGGTGGTGCGCGGCCCGCAGGGGGGCGGGGTACGGCTCGCCGCGCAGCACAGCCAGAGCCTGGAGGCGTGGTTCACGCACATCCCGGGACTCGTGGTGGTGGCGCCTTCGACCCCCTACGACGCCAAGGGACTGCTCGTGTCCTCGATCCGCGACGACAACCCGGTGGTGTTCTGCGAGGCGAAGCTCTCCTACGTCACCGGCAAGGGATCGGTGCCGGAGGAGCTGTACGCCATTGCGCTGGGCCAGGCGGACGTGAAGCGCGAAGGCGACGACGTGACCGTCATCGCCACCATGGCGATGGTCCCCCGGGCGCTGGTGGCGGCGGAAATCCTGGCGCGCGAAGGCGTGAGCGTCGAGGTCGTCGACCCCCGCACGCTGCGCCCGCTCGACGAGGACACCATCCTCAGCTCGGTCCGCAAGACCTCCCGCGCCCTCGTCGTGCACGAGGCATGGACCACCGGCGGCTTCGGCGCCGAGGTGTCGGCGCTCATTGCCGACAAGGCGTTCCTGGACCTCGACGCCCCGGTGCGCAGGCTCGGTGCCCCCGACGTGCCGATGCCGTACAACGACGCCCTGGAGCGGGCGACGATTCCGTCGGTGGAGAGGATTGCTACGTCAATCCGGGAGCTTGCGGCGTTCTGACCGCTTCGAGGTCGGCGATGTATTCCTCGACGTGCTCCAGTCTCCCGTCGACCTGTTCCAGCCGCCCCTCGACGTGCTCCAGCCTCCCGTCGATGTTCTCCAGTCGCCCCTCGACACGTTCCAGTCTTTCCTCGACGCGTTCCAGTCTCACCTCGACGTGTTCCAGTCTTTCCTCGACCCGTACCAGTCGTTCCCGAACATCTGCGAGGCCGTGCGCCAACTCGTCGATTCGTCTGTTCACGTCCCGGAACTGCTGATTTACCTCCCGGAAGCCCTGATTCATCTCGGTGTATATGGCGCCCAGCGCGGCGATGAGGGTGACGAAGGCCGCGCTGACGGCCCACTTCAGCACCCGCACCTCGCCCGACAGCCTTCCCTGCTCCCGTGCAAGGTCCAGAAGGCTGATGGTGTCCGCTTCGGTCGAACTCGCCATGGCCCGGTTCATGCAAGTCGTCTGGTGCCCGTACTATAAGCCTTCACCCGCCTGCAACGCCTTCCCTCGCGTCGCGTCGTTCGTAGGCACCGGTCCCGTTGCGACGCTGCGCTCGCCGTGGTTCGAGCCGATCGCGCCCATCGGCGAGAAATTGCGGCTGAGGTTCCCGAGGCTACGGCTCCAGCGGCACGTGAGGGAGGGCCCCCTTGACCACGATTCCCCCGCGATTGCCGATCGCGTTGCTTCCCCAGCGGCCCGCGTAGGCCGGGGGCAGCGGCCGCCCGTCCGGCGGGCACAGCCACAGCCGGAGCAGATGGCGGCGCTCGGCGGGATCGTCCGCATCCTCGTAGGCGGTGCGGTCGTGGAGAATCTGCGGATTGTGGAGGAACTGCATGTCTCCCGGTTCGAAGTCCATGCGTAGCTGAACCCCGGGATCCTCCGCGATCTCGTCGAGCAGGTCGAACGCGGCGATCTGGGCCTCGGTGAGCGGCGGCACTTCGGGCAGGCGACGGACGGACTGGATGTATCGCCGCACGTAGTGGGTGCTGAGTCGGCCCTCGTACCAGTTGAACACCGGCTTCTCGTACCACGGCGACCGTCCTTCCGGCACCTCGCCGCGCCGATCGAAATGAATCGGCCGAAACAGCTCCGCGGCGAGCTCCGGCGCGCGGGCGAGCATCTCGTTGTGGAGCGTCACCGAGCTCACGATGGCGCTCAGGCCGCCCTTTCTCGCCTTGCGCACGCAGAGCAGGCCGACGACGTCGCAGGAGTCGGCGTGGAAGAACTGGCGGTCCCGGGTCTGATAGGTGCGTGCCCGGTAGTCGTCGTTGCTCCGTCCGAGGTCGATGACGTGACCGAGAAGATGGCCCATCGCGTTCTGCGACACCGCCCGGCCGAGCCAGGCGCCGATTCCCCAGTACGCGATCGCGCGCCGGCGCGCCGTGTAGCGCCCGATCGGCAATCCGCGAATCAGCACGAAGCCGCGGCCGCGAATCAGCTCCTCGCGGATCGCGTTCAGCACCGGGCCGAATGTCGGCAGGGGAAATTCCTCGCGTCCGATTCCGGCGATGGGCCGGTCGTCGGTGCCGGCGGCCTCCGTCGCGGCCTCGATCTCGGCGACTTCGGTTTCGCTCAGCACGTGCATCCAGTCGTCACGCTCGCGCATCTCGTCGGCGCGCCACGCGTCGGGGCCCTCGATCGGGCCGCCGGGCATCGGGGGGAGTGAAGAGGTGAGTGGTTGCGGGGTCGCGGCCATGGCTTCGCTGTCCTCCCGGATCTCCGTTCGCGGGTGCGGCACTGTAGATCGGTGCGGGCGGGGACGCCAGCCGCCGCCCCGATGCACGCGCGGGGCGCGGGGTCATGTATGGTCCGACTTGCCCCCGCACCCGTGGTGAAACCGGAAGATGACCCCCTACCGCATGGACGATTACGATCGCGCGGTCGCCGAACACCGGCTGGAGTCTCCGGCCACGTTCAACTTCGGCGCCGACGTGGTGGACGCCTGGGCGCGCGATCCGTCGAAGCTCGCGCTCGTGTGGTGCGACGCCGGGGGCAACGAGCGCCGGTACACGTTCGATGACGTGGCGCGCGCGAGCAATCGGGTCGCGAACCGGCTCGCGGGGCGGGGCGTGGAGAAGGGGGATCGGGTGGTCGTGATGCTGCCCAGGATTCCCGAATGGCAGATCGCGCTCACCGCCTGCCTCAAGCTCGGTGTGATCCCCATCCCCTGCATCACCATGCTCACCGAGCGTGACGTGGCGTATCGCGTGCGGCACTCCGGCGCGGTTGCGGCAATCACGCCGAGCGCGGAGACCGCGAAGTTCGCCGATGCCGCCTCGTTCAAGGCGCGCATCGCGCTCGGTCCGCCGTGCCCCGGGTGGGAAACATGGCGCGACGCCGACACGGAGAGCGAGTCGTTCACGACCGCGACGGTCGGGGCCGAGGCCCCGGCAATCATGTACTACACCTCGGGTTCGACCGGTGCGCCGAAGGGCGTCCTGCACGCGTCGCGCGGGCTGCATGCATGGCGCGTGTCGGCGCGATACTGGCTCACCCTCCACGGCGAGGACACGATGTGGTGCACCGCCGACACCGGCTGGTCGAAGGCGGGCACCAGCATCTACTTCGGCCCGTGGAGCCAGGGCTCGGCGGTGCTCTTCCACGACGGGCCGTTCGATGCGCGCCGCCGCTTCGAGCTCATGGAACGCTACCGCGTCACCGTGTTCTGCGCGGCGGCCACCGAACTGCGCCGGCTCGTGCTGGAGGACGTGTCGGGGCTGGACCTCTCGGCGCTGCGGCTCGCGGTATCGGCGGGCGAGTCCGTCAACCCCGAGATCATCGACGCCTGGAAGCGCAGCACCGGCGTCGACCTGCTCGACGGCTATGGGCAGACCGAGACGTTGATGACGGTGCTGAACTACCCCGGCATGCCGGTGAAGCCGGGCTCGATGGGCCGCCCGCTGCCGGGGGTCGAGGCGGCGGTGCTCGACGAAGGGGGGCGCCTTCGCACCCGCGATGCCCGCGGTCGGCTCCTCATCCGGGCGCCGAGCCCGCAGCTCATGCTCGGCTACTGGAACGACCCGGAGCTCACCGAGGCGCAGTACGTCGAAGTCGCCGGCGGGCGCTGGTTCGTGACCGGCGACACCGTGGACGCCGACGCGGACGGCTACCTCTTCTACTTCGGCCGCGACGACGACGTCATCGGTTCGTCCGGCTACCGCATCGGCCCGCAGGAGGTCGAGAACGCGCTCATCGAGCATCGCGCGGTGCAGGAGTCGGCGGTGGTCGGGTTGCCGGACCCCGACCGGGGCCAGGTGGTCGCCGCCTTCGTCATTCCGGCACCGGGGATCGAGCCGGGGGACGCGCTCGCAGCGGAGTTGCAGGAGCACGTCAAGCGCATCACCGCGCCGTACAAGTACCCCCGGCACATCGAGTTCGTCGAATCGCTGCCGAAGACGGTCAGCGGGAAGATCCAGCGCGGCGTGCTACGGCAGGCGTACTCGTAGCGTCCTCTTTCGTCGGTGGCTATCCGGGCGTTTGCCGGCCGGTCGCGGTGGCGTCCCCGGGATCCGGCACGATCGGCGTCGGCTTCGGTGGTGTCATGTCTGCGGCGAACGTGCCGAACGTGCCCGGCATGAACGAGAGGATCTGCTTGCCCTTGAGTTCGCCCTTGACCGCGGCAATCTCGATCGCGAGCGAATTGGTCCGGTTGTCGATGTCGCGAATGTCGTTCCGGAGTGTCGCTATCTGCTCTCGAATGCGATCCCGGTCCTCCTGCGCTTCCTCCCGTAGCGTTCCAATCTCGTTTCGGAGCGTTCCGATTTCGCTCAACATGAGCCCGGCGACGGTGGCTCCGGTGCCGATGACTGCAACCAGTACCCCGGCGAGTGCGATCCATTGATCCCGATTCATGGCGCGTCTCCAGAGGGAGAGGGGACGTGGAATCCGTCAAGCGCCGGTATCGTAACCCATGCATCGACATGGTGATCGGAAACTCCAGGCACGCCGCGTCTCGCGCGATATGTCCCCCGTAGCGCGGACTGCCACCCGCGATGACAATCGAGAATCCGCGGCCACCCGGAAGGGCTCCCAAGAGCCGACCTTCAGTCCCACGGATGTGCCGCGGGCCCGAGCGAATCCCGCACGAGCCGATGCTCGGGTTCAGTATCCCGGCAGCCGTTGCAGGCGACCAGACGGGCAAGGGCCATGCGACTCCCATCCGGGTCGTCGATGATCCCTTCCTCGTAGAAGAGTATCCGCAGCGCGCGAAACCGCTCCAGGAGCTCGTTCGGCCGCGCGCGGAAACGGTGGCCCTTCGGTCCGTCGACCTTCACGGGACTGATGTAGTGATGGTCGTAGACGATGTGTCCGCCGGGACGCAGCGCGTCGACGAGGCGGGGGAGCAGAGGCCGATCCAGGAACCGTGCGACAACGACGACGTCGTACCCGCCGCGCGCGATGTCCGGCCGGTCCAGGTCGGCCTCGATCCAGTTGACGGTCACCCCCGCCGCCCCGGCCCGTTCGCGCGCCTTCGCGAGCGCCACGTCCGAGACATCCATCGCATCGACCGCGTAGCCGTGGGCGGCCAGATGGATGGCGTTGCGGCCGAGCCCGCACGCCACGTCCAGGGCCCGGCCGGGCGGAAGGCGATCGGTCCAGGCGGCAAGGAGGACGCTTGGTTGCGTGCGGGTAGCGTACTCGCCCGATGCGTACCGCGCGTTCCAGCGTTCCCGGTCCGCGTCGCTCATCGCTGCCTGCCGTTCGGTGCGCGCTCTGCGCGGAGACGAACGTATGGTAGCGATGCGTGACCATGCCCGCACGGCCCGATGCATGCCCGCCTGCATCCGCCGATTCCGCCCTCGTATCCGACGGAGGCTGCACGGCGTGTTCATGCAACGGCACTTTCGGGCAAACTCGCGGCTCGCCTCGTCGCATACGCGCCATTCGCCAGCAGGGGGAGCGAGAATGACCAGGACCGTCGTCAGTTCGTGGAACGATTTCGATCCGCTCGAGCACGTCATCGTCGGCCGGGCCGACTTCACGTGCATTCCGCCGTCCGAGCCCGCCACGGAAGCGAAGATTCCCGAGGACAGCGACATGCGGGGGATGTGGGGGCCGCGGCCGCTGGAGACGGTGGAGAAGGCCAACGCCGAGCTCGATCACTTCGTGGCGTTGCTGGAGAACCGCGGGATCCGCGTGGATCGCCCGACTCCCATCCAGTGGAACCAGGCGGTGGTGACGCCGGACTTCATGACCGGCTCCTCGTTCGGCTGCATGCCGCCGCGCGACGTGCTGCTCACCGTCGGCAAGGAGATCCTCTCCGCTCCGATGTCGTTTCGCTGCCGCTACTGGGAGTATCTCGCCTACCACCCGCTGATGCAGCGCTACTTCGACGAGGACCCGGAGTTCCGCTGGGAGCAGGCTCCGCGTCCCCGACTTACTGACGACTCCTACAAGGCCGGCTACTTCGACGAGATCACCATCGAGGAGCGGCTCGAGCGCACCGCCGCCCTCGACTTCGTCACCACCGAGCACGAGCCGCTGTTCGATGCGGCCGACATCCTGCGCATCGGCAAGGATCTCTTCTGCCAGCACGGGCTGACCACCAACCGCCGCGGGATGGAGTGGCTGCAGCGCCACTTCCCCGATCATCGCGTGCACTCGGTCAACTTCCCCGGCGACCCCTATCCGATCCACATCGACGCGACGTTCGTGCCGCTTCGCCCGGGGCTCGTCATCAACAACCCGAAGCGCCGGCTGCCCGACGCCCAGCGCGCCATCTTCGAGGCCAACGACTGGGAGATCGTCGATGCCGCCCCGCCCGCCCACAACCAGCCGCCGCCGCTGTGCTACTCGAGCGTGTGGCTGTCGATGAACGTGCTCCTGCTCGACCCGAAGACGGTCGTGGTCGAGGCGAGCGAGGTCTACCAGCAGGAGCAGCTCGACGGGCTCGGCTTCGAGGTGCTCCCGGTGCCGTTCCGAGACGCCTATGCCTTCGGCGGCGGGCTGCACTGCGCCACCGGCGACGTGCTCCGCCGCGGCGGCTGCGAGGACTACTTCCCGAAGCAGGTGCCGGGGACCCGGATTCGGGCGGTCTGACTGCCCTCCGGTCAGTGCGTCTCCTTGCCATGCAGGTGAGGCGACAGGTCCTCCAGCACCTCCCCGAGGGTCTCGACGCCGGCGACGATCTCATCCGGTGTCGTGCCGCTGAACCCGAGGACGAGACCCTTCGCGGGAATCGGACTGACGGCGAAGCGTCCGATGGGTGCGGCGGTAATTCGGCGCTCGGCCGCCGCGTGGCTGACCGCATGCTCGCAGAGGTCCGAGACGAGTCGACCGATGGTGTGGAGGCCGCTGTCCGTGGGGACGATGTCCAGAAGACCCTCGAGGCGTGTCTCGGCGGCGCGTTGCAGCGCCTGGTGGCGCTCGGAGTAGATCCTTCGCATGCGGCGCACGTGGGTCGCGAAGTGACCCTGCTCGATGAACTCCGCCAGGACCGCCTGGAGATTGCCCGGCACCCCCTGGAGGAACGCGCTCACCACGTTGTCGAAGACGTCGACGAGGGGCGGCGGCACCACGATGAAGCCAAGTCGCAGGGCCGGAAACAGCGTCTTGCTGAACGTTCCCACGTAGAGCACGACGCCCGAGGTGTCGATGCTCTTCAGCGTCGGAAGAGGGCGCTTGCCGTAGTGGAACTCGCCGTCGTAGTCGTCCTCGATGACGACCGCCCCCGCGGCCTGGGCGGCGCGCAGCAGGGCGAGGCGGCGTTCCAGGCTCATGGTCACGCCGAGCGGTTGCTGGTGCATCGGGGTGACGAAGGCGAGACGGAAGTCCGGAGCCCGGCGCAGGCCGTCGGCGACGACGAGTCCGTCCGCGTCGACCGGCAACGGGACGAGCGTCGCGCCGCCCGCTATCAGGCTGTTGCGGGCGCCGATGGCGCCCGGGTTCTCGAACCAGACCTTGTCGCCGGGGTCGAGCAGGACACTGCCGATCAGGTCGAGGGTGCACGTCTCATTTATGAGATTCATGCTGCTACGCAGGCGCGTCGTTCCCAGAAGTCGTCGAAGCGGTTGCTCTCCACGGCGCAGCGCAGGGCGATGATGGCGTTGGCGCCAGCGACGGTCCAGCGCATCCCGCC
>JAJDUQ010000111.1 GCA_022826505.1 Gammaproteobacteria bacterium | reverse complement strand
CCGCCGCTGCGGCACACTGAATCTTCTGGGAAGTCGTCAGGTCGGTGCGTTGGAGTACGGTCACTGGCTTGCTCCTGTGGATGCCCGAGTCTTGAGCAACTCGAATCATCCCACAGACCCCGACCGGCGCCTTCCCAGTTCACCCTCCCCAGCGCCCCTCCCACTCATCAATTTGTAAAGTAGGATGACCAGTCCCGTGCGGTCTATCGGGTAATCGAGAAAATTCACGAAAAAACCGCGTATTAGCGGCAACGTCCGATTCTCCGAACCACCGCGCCACCCGCCGTACACCGCTTCCGTGGTTGGTTTGCGTTCCCGATAGTTGTATAAGCCCATATACACAAACACGCCAATTTGTGAAGGTCGATGAAAAGAGCACTGCGTACAGCATCCCATGGCCTCGCCGTCGAGCCTGAACCCATCAAGCGGTTGAGCATCAATCTGCCGGAGAGCCTGCACATGCGCTTCAGAACCGCCTGCAGCGCCACGAACCGAAAGATGATCGCCGAGATTCGCCGGTTCGTGGCCCGCCGGACCGAAGAGCTGGAAGACGAGGCTGGGTTGACCCCGCACCGGCGGGCCGCGCACTTGTCGAAGCGCGCGCAGCGGCGGCTGGAGGCGCTCGAGCGCGCGTCGCGCTGCAATCATCCCACCGGGGACATCGACGAGATGCTGGCCGACATTGCACGCGGGCGTGATCTTCGTTGACTCCAACGTCCCGATGTACCTCGTCGGCGCCCCGCACCCCAACCGGGAGCGGCTGGCGGACTTCTTGAGCCTCCGGCCCGACGAGGACTACGTCACGAGCGCCGAGGTCTATCAGGAAATCATGCACCGGTTCGTTGCGATCGACCGGCGCGCAGCAATCGAGGATGCCTTCGAACTGCTCGACGACCTGGTTGTTTCCGTTTTCCCGATCCAGAGAAGCGACGTCGCCCGGGAGATCGCCACCCTTCAACCGAAGCTGTCGGCACGCGACTGTCTGCACCTGGCGGTCATGCAGTCGAACGGAGTGGACAGAATCCTGACCTTCGACGACGGATTCTCCGCGCAGCCGGGCGTCACCCGTCTGCCCTGATCACGCGCGATTCCCACCGGATTCAACCGCCGCGTCTGCACCCGACCCGCAACGACCGCTGCCCGATCAGCGACTCGATCACCCCGTCCACAAGCACGATGTAGGGCTCGAAAACAGTGCAGCCCAGGCGTTTCCCGTCCTGCCATACGTGAGAACCGATGTAGATCGGCGAGCCGTCGCGGCGCCCGTGCAGAAGGCTCGAGTCCGTGGTCGTGACCTCCAGCACTCGAAGGTCCGCATCGACCCGCACGGAATTGCTCTCGCCGGGTACGACTCTCGTTCCCGCGCTCGCCTCGATCCAGAACTCCGGAGACCAGTTCGGCCGCATGGTTTCCACCGCGACCTCGACCGCCATCGTCGCGATGCCGGCCACCGGAAGGATCGCGTTGTGCAGGATCGATACCGACGGACCCGACGCGCCACCGCGGTGCTCGGCCGAGCCGCCGTCGATTCGATGCGCCACCACGCCGGTATTTCGGGCATGGATGTTCCCGTGCACGTCGATGCCGATCAGTCCGACATCCGAGTGCCGGTTCTCGTCCACCACGGCATCGACCGCGCGATGCACGCTCGCTCCACCCATCATCCGATCGAGGGCATCCTGGTTGAACGCGACCCCGTTCGCACCCTGCGCATGCGCGAACCGATGACCGGTGACCAGTCCGGTGCCCGCATCTGCGGCCACGAACTGCGACAGCGGCTCGGGGCGGTCGGGTCCGCTCGACATCAGCGCGGCAATCGGCGCGGCCGCGGCGCCGGGCGGTGGATCGGTGCCGGTGCGCTCGTCGACGACGAACAGGGTCGACGTTCCGCCGCGTTGCGTCGTGGACCGCACGAGCTCGCCATCGGCCGTGATCGCGGCAAAGCTCGCGAACCCGCCGATACAGCCCGACCCGACCACCTCGACCGCTCTCAGGGCGCGGAAGACGGCAAGTCCCGCATTCTCGCCGTATGCCGCAATGCCGATAGTCATCGCAATCGTCCTCAGCGAAGGTGACAGGCTGCGAGCTGGCCCGGGCTCAGCTCGCGCAGCTTCGGCTCCTCGACCCGGCAGCGATCCTCCGCGAACGGGCAGCGGGTGTGGAACCGGCATCCCGACGGCGGATTGATCGGGCTGGGGACGTCGCCCTTGAGCAGGAGTCGCTGCCCGCGCCGCAGCCGAGGGTTGGGTATGGGCACGGCGGACAGCAGCGCCTGGGTGTACGGATGCTGCGGCGACGTGAAAAGCGTCTTTCGATCGGCCAGCTCGACCAGCTTGCCGAGATACATGACGGCGACCCGGTGACTGATGTGCTCCACGACACCGATGTCGTGGGCGATGAACAGGTACGCGAGTCCGAATTCCTGCTGCAGGTCCTTCAGCAGGTTGATCACCGAGGCCTGAATCGAGACATCCAGCGCCGACACCGCTTCGTCGGCGACGATGAGCCTGGGATTCAGGGACAGGGCGCGGGCGACCGCGAGCCGCTGGCGCTGGCCACCGGAGAACTCGTGGGGATATCGGCGCATGTGCTCCGGGCGGAGCCCGACGTGCTGGAACAGCTCGGCGACGCGCGCAAGTGCCTCGCGCCCCCGCGCGAGCCCGTGAATGCGAAGCGGCTCGCCGACGTAGCCGCCCGCCGTCGCCCGCGGATTGATCGACGAGTACGGGTCCTGAAAGATGACCTGGAGATCGCGTCGCACCGGTGCCATGCGCTTGCGGTCGAACCCGGTGATGTCCGAGCCGTCGAACAGAATCGAGCCGCCGTCGGGCTCGAGCAGCTTCAGCAGGGTCTTCCCGGTCGTGGACTTGCCGCACCCCGACTCGCCCACCAGCCCCAGCGTCTCGCCGCGATGGATGGTGAACGAGACGCCGTCGACCGCCCTGACGTGACCGGTGGTGCGGCCGAACAGACCCTTGCGAACCGCGAAGTGCCTGGTGAGGTCCCGGACTTCGAGCAGCGGCGTGGTCATCGTGCGCTCTGATCGTTCAGCTCGTCCGCCCGCCAGCAGGCGGCCCAGTGCCCGTCGTCGAATTGCCGAAACGGTGGATATTCCCGCCGGCACCGATCGTCGGCATGGGTGCATCGGGGCGCGAAGCGGCACCCCGGAGGCAGCGCGCTCAGCGGCGGAACGACTCCGGGGATCTCGTTCAGACGTTCACGGTGCTGCTCGCCCTGCAGGTCGTCGAGGTGGGGGATCGCGTTCAGCAGCCCGCGCGTGTAGGGGTGGCGCGGCTCCTCGAACAGGGAGAACACCGAGCCGAGCTCGACGATACGTCCGGCGTACATCACCGCGACGCGGTCGGCCATCTCCGCCACCACACCGAAGTCGTGCGTAATCAGCAGGATGGCGGTGCCGAGTCTCTCTTGCAGGTCCGCCATGAGGGCGAGAATCTGCGCCTGGATGGTGACGTCGAGCGCCGTGGTCGGCTCGTCGGCGATCAGCACCCGGGGGCCGCAGGCGAGAGCCATCGCGATCATCACCCTCTGCAGCATCCCGCCGGAGAGCTGATGCGGGTACTGGCCGAGCCGTCGTTCGGGCTCGGGGATCTGCACCATCTGCAGCATCTCGATCGCCCGGTCGCGTGCCGTCGCCGCCGGGACCTTCTCGTGATGCACGATGGTCTCGGTGAGCTGACGCTCGACCGTGAGCACCGGATTGAGGGAGCTCATCGGCTCCTGGAAGATCATCGAGATCTCGGTGCCCCGAACGTTCTCGAGCGTCTTCTCGTTCAGGATGAGCAGGTTGCGGTCCCCGTACCAGACCTCGCCCGCGGTCACCTCGCCCGGGGGATTCGGAACCAGCCCCATCACCGAGAGCGCGCTCACGCTCTTTCCCGAGCCGGACTCGCCCACGATGGCGAGGGTCTCTCCTTCATGGAGCGTGTAGGTCACGCCGTCAACGGCCGGCAGCGCACCGGACGTCGTCCTGAAGACCGTCGTCAGATCCGAAACGCGCAGCAGCTCGTTCCGCATCGCGTTCAACCCCTGTGCTGCCGGGGATCCAGCGCTTCGCGAATCCCGTCGCCGAGAAGGTTGAAACCCAGCACGGTGACGGCGATGGCGCAGCCGGGGAAGATCATCATCCACGGGGCCCGGGAGATGAGCTCGCGGCTCGATGCGAGCATGAACCCCCACTCCGGAACCGGCGGCTGCGCGCCCAGACCCAGGAAGCTCAGTCCGGCCGCCGCCAGCACCGCGGTGGACACGCCCAGCGTCGCAACGACGATCAGCGGCGGAATGACGTTAGGGAGCAGGTAGCGGAACACCATGCGCAGATGCCCTGCCGCGACGGCCGGACCGGATTCGAAGTAGGGCTTGCCTTTCTCGACCAGCACGACGCTGTGGGTGATGCGGGCGTAGAAGGGAATCGATGCGATGCCGATCGCGATCATCGCGTTGGTCAGCCCCGCGCCGAGAATTGCGAGACAGGCGAGCGCGATCACGATTTCGGTGAACGAGAACAGGACATCCACGCCGCGCATCAGTACCCGCTCCGTCCATCCCCCGGCATAGCCGCCGACGAGGCCCAGCAGCAGACCCACGGTGAGCGAGATGCCGACCGCGATGACGCCGATCCGTATGGTGAGCCGCGCCCCGAACACGACCCGGCTGAAGACGTCGCGGCCGAATTCGTCGGTGCCGAACCAGTGTGCGCCGCCCGGCGGCGAAAGCCGCTTGCCGGCGCCCATCTGCAGGGGATCGAACGGCGCGATCCACGAGGCGAACACCGCGACGATCACGAGCGCCGCCACGATGCACAACCCGACGACTCCACTGGGGCTGCGCAGGAGCGTGCGCCAGAACCGCCCTCCGTGGCCCGGCGAATCGTCGTGGCCGCTGTGCTCGACGCTGTAGGTCGCGCCCGTCATCAGCTATATCGAATGCGTGGATCGAGCCACGCGTAGAGAATGTCGATCACCACGGAGACGAGCACGACGACGGTCGCGAACACGAGAATGAAACCCTGAATGACCGGGTAGTCGCGCGCGAACACCGCCTCGATCGCCAACCGGCCGATGCCGTTCCAGGCAAAGACGTTCTCCACCACGATGGCGCCGCCCATCATGTACGCGAACTGCAGGCCCATCATGCTCACGATGGGAACCAGCCCGGCGCGCAGCGCGTGCCGGTAGAGCACCACGGAGCGGGGCAGGCCCTTGGCGCGGGCCGTGCGGACGAAATCCTGGTCGAAGATGTCGATCATGGCCGAGCGCGTCAGGCGCGCCAGGATCGCCGCGTTCGCGAGTCCCAGGGTGACCGCGGGCAGTATCAGGGTCCGAATGTCCGAGCCCGCCACCGGCAGCCATCCGAGCTTCAGGGAGAACGCGAACAGCAGCATCATGCCGAGCCAGAAATGCGGTATCGACACGCCGACGATGGCCAGGACCATGGCGCCGACGTCGACGATGGAGCCGCGCCGGTACGCGGCGATGAAGCCGAGCGAGAGTCCGATGGTCGTCGCGATGACCAGACTCGTCGTGGCGAGCAGCAGGGTGGGAGGAAATCGGGTGGCCAGAATGCTGGCGACGGGCTGATCGCCCTGTATCGAGCGTCCGAGGTCGCCCCTGGACACGCGCTTGAGGAACATCCAGTACTGGACGGGAACCGGCTTGTCCAGACCGAGGTTCTGCCGGACCGCCTCGATCTGCTCGGGCGACGCCTGCCACTGCGCGTACATGATGCGTACGGGGTCGCCGGGCACGAGGTGGATCAACATGGTCACGATGACGGTCGTGACCCAGATCGTGAGCAGGGCAGACAGCAGTCGCTGGACGAGATAGCGCGTCATGAAACGGCGTCAGGATCGATCCCGATCGACACGTCGCGATGCTTGCGGCCCTTCACCGGAAGGTGTCGCCTCGCGATGGACCGAACACCCGGGCGTGCGGTCATTCGCACGCCCGGGTCGCACTTCGGCGAAACGGCGCTACTGAAGCTTCACGTCATGAAAGTGCGGGTGCAGGAACGCACCGATCTTCAAGCCCTGAACTTCCGGCCGCGTGGCGAATACCCACTCCCAGCCCGGCGTGTACAGGCCGACGTGCACCGCGTTCTCCATCAGGTGCTTGACGACGTCCTGGACCGCCTTCAACCGTTCGTCGGGATCGATCGTGGTGCGCGTCTTCTCGAGCATGGCGTCGAGCTCCGGCGTCTGGTAGCCCGCATAGGCGCCCGGCGAGTGCCACAGCGCGTACAGGATGTCCGGGTCGTACCAGCCCCAGGTCATCATGTCGAAGGTGCCGGGGGTGCTCTCGTCCGTCGTCTCGTTCTGCTGGCGTACCCGCGCGTTCATCGTGCCGATGTCCATGATCTCGATCTTGGCGTTGATGCCGACCTGCGCGAGCTGGTTCTGGAATATCTCGGCCAGCTTGTGGCGATTGCCGCCTGTCCACACGTACATGGTGGTTTCCAGCGGATTGTCGGGGCCGTATCCGAGCTCCGCCAGCAGCTCCCTGGCGCGGTCCGGGTTGTACTCGTACCCGTACTGCTTGCAGAAGTCCTGGTCGTTGCCGAACACCCCGCGGGAGATCGGGCACCACTCGCGTTCGCTCAGTCCGCCGTAGATGATGTCGATGGCGAGCTCCGCGTCGGTGGCATGCGCCACCGCCTGGCGGGCGCGGATGTCGTTGAACGGCGGCCGGCTGATGGTGAACTCCCAGAACACGTTCTGGCCGGTGTTGCTGGCCACGGTGATGTTCAGGTCGCCCTTCTCCTTGATCGCCGGAATGTCGTCGAACGGCGGCTCGGCGACGTGCACTTCGCCGGTGCGCAGCGCCGCGAGTCGCGTCTGCGATTCCGGGACGGTCTTGACCACGAGCCGATCGATATGCGGAGCGCCCATGTTCTCGACGGGTCTGCCGAAGTTCCTGTAGCTCGCGTTCTTCTCCATCTCGACCACGTCGCCCTTGACCCAGTTCACGAGCTTGAACGGGCCGGCGCCGACGGCGACGCTCGAGCCGAAATCGTCTCCCATGTTGGCATCGGAATCGCAGACGATGCTGGAGAAGCTGTCCGCGAGGAACGGGATGAACGCTCCGAACCGGCTGGCCATCTTGACCTTCACCGTCAGCGGATCCGGCACGGAAACGGATTCGATGGGTCCCCACGCGGTCTTCGTGAGGCTCGCCGTGTCGGGATGGAAGGCGCGATCGATCGTGAACTTGACGTCGTTCCCGTCGAAGGGCGTGCCGTCGTGGCAGGTCACGCCGTTCTGCAGCGACAGCGTGTACTCGAGCCCGTCGTCGCTGACGGACCAGGACTTTGCGATGTGGGGCTGAACGTTGCCGGCTTCGTCGAAGGAAAGCAGCGTCTCGTAGATCTGGTCCCAGACCTGCATCGACAGCGTGCTGGTGGCGCGGTGCGGATCGAGGCTGTCGATGTCGTCGTAGCGAGCCCAGACCAGCGTACCGCCATCGGCGGATGACGGAACCGGCGCCAGGAGCGCGGCGGCACAAGCCGCGTGCACGCCCAGCGCCGCGCAACGGGCAATGTGTGATCTTGATTTCATTATGAAATTTCTCCTCCTCGGGGGTGCGATCGAACGCAATTGGTCACGCGAAATGCGCGCGCCAAGCATCGTTTCACACAAGACTCGGGGGATCAAACGTCGCGCAGCAGCTCGGATTGCGAAGGGCCTCCTGTACGATTCCGGCGTACTCCTCTCTCGGGTCGTCGATAAAATTCAAGAAAAAACAATGAATTAAATGATGCATGGACAAGAACGACAAATACTTGAAAAGGAAAATAAATTCTCCTAACCTGATCTGAACTCCCACGAGCAACCGGCCCGGCACGCCCCTGGCCGGAAGCGTTGGAGGGCATCGTGATCGGGTTGCTCGCTGCTGTTCCCGCTATCCTCGCCCAAGCCGGCGAATCGCACCGCCGGCCGCATTCGTCTTCGGCGAACGCCGCATGGATTCCCGCCTTTGCGGGATGACAGCACTGGCGCAATTGCCGTCATCCCGCAAAGGCGGGAATCCATTGTCTTTCGGACCAATTCTCGTCGCGACTCCGTTCACCAATCACGGATGCTGCCCGCCGGACGTACGGGGTTCGCAGGGGTACCAGCGTGATCTGGTTCCTCACCATCGTCGTCGCGCTCGTCCTCGCGGGACTGGGCGTCCTCTTCCTGAATCGCTACTACCGCAAGGCCACCCGCGAAGGGGCGCTGGTGCGCACCGGTCTCGGCGGGCGGCGGGTGGTGCTCGACGGCGGCTGCCTCGCGCTCCCGTTCCTGCACAAGGTGTCCGAGGTCAACATGCGAACCTCGAAGCTCGAGATCGAGCGGCTCGGGTCGCACTCGGTGATCACGAAGGATCGCCTGCTTGTCGATGTCGGTGCCGAGTTCCACGTCCGGGTCGAGGCGACCGAGGAGGGGGTCGCGACGGCCGCCCAGGCGCTGGCCGGCAAGACCTTCCGCGCATCCGAGCTTGCGGAGACGCTGGAAGGGAAGCTGGTGGATGCGGTGCTCTCGGTGGCGGCCGGCTACAGCATGGAGAGCCTGCAGGACGAACGCGCGAAGTACACCTCCGACGTGAGCCGGATGCTGGGCGAGGACCTCGCCCGGAACGGCCTCCGGCTCGAATCGGTCTCCCTCACCCGGCTGGACCAGACCCCGTTCCACGCGCTCGACGAGAACAACGCCTTCAACGCGCTCGGCATGCGACGCCTCGCCGAGATCATCGCGACCAACAAGAAGGAGCGCGCGGCGATCGAGGCGGACGCCGAGGTCTCGGTGCACCAGAGCCGGCTCGACGCCACCAAGCGCAGGCTGCTCCTCTCCCAGGAGGAGGAGGAGGCGACGATCGCCCAGCAGCGCGAGATCGAGACCGCGCGGGCCGCGAGCCAGGCCGACATCGCGGAGGAACAGTCCGCGTCGGAACGCCGCCGCGAGGCGGCCCGAATTGCCCGCGAGCGCGAGGTGCGCCTGTCCGAGATCGAGCGCGACCGGGAGCTGCGCCGCCAGCAGCTCGATTCCGAACTCTCGACGGAGACCGCGAAGGCCGACAACGCGGTGGTGCTGGCCGCGAAGCGCATCGAGCAGGCGGGGGCCGAGACCGAGGCTCAGGCGGCGCGCGCCCGCGAGATCAGGGCCGAGGAGCAGGTGCAGACCGCGCGCGAGACCGCCGTGGCGGAGCGGGACAAGGCTCTTGCGCTCATCCGCGCCGGCGAGCAGTCGGAAGTGGACGACACCCGGGTCCGCAGCGAGGCCGGCACCCTGGTCTCGATGGCCGAGGCCCAGGCCCGGGCGACGCTCGCGCGGGCCAACTCCGAGAAAGACGAACTTCTCGCCCGGGCTGAAGGAACCGCGGCCCTCGTCGAAGCGGAGAACGCGCAGAGCCCCGAGCTGATCGGCCTCAAGCTCGACCGCGCACGCATCGAGGCGCTGCCCGGCATCGTCGAGAAGATGGTGAAGCCGGCCGAGAAGATCGAGGCGATCCGCATCAACCACATCACCGGCCTCGGCCCGGGCGCGAGCGACGGGGGAACCGGGGCCGGAGGGAACGGCACCGCGGTGAACCAGGTCGTCGACGGGATGCTGAAGCTCGCGCTCCAGCTTCCCGCCGTGAAGAAGCTGGGCGAGGAAGTCGGACTCGACATCGCCGGCGGAGTGCGGGGGCTGAGCGCTTCGCTCGAGGGAGACCACGGACGCGACAGAGGCGGCGAAGAGTCGCCCGGCGAGGGGCAATGACCGCGCCAGACACATTCTGTAGGTCGGATTAGCGCAGCGTAATCCGACATGAAACATGGCCTGAGATGTGGGTCGGATGTCGCATTACGCCTTCGGCTAATCCGACCTACAGAACCTATGGAATCGCAGAACCGCGATCACCGAACACCAATGCGGTCCGCCCGCTACCCACACGACATTCCAACCGGAGAACCAACCATGACCATTACCCGCAGAGGTTTTCTCGCCGGCGCTTCCGCCGCCGCACTGGCCGGTCCGGCGATCATCGGCCGCGCGCAGGCCGCCGACACCATCAGGTTCGTGAGCATCCTGGATCAGTCGGGCGGGCTCGACATCTACGGCAAGCCGATGGCCGACGCCACCCGCATGGCGGTGGACGAGATCAACGCGGCGGGCGGGCTGCTCGGCCGGGAGGTCGAGCTGAAGCTCTACGACCCGCAGTCGACCATCCAGTACTACACCCAGTACGCCACCCAGGCCGCGGCCGGCGACAAGGCCGACGTCGTGCACGCCGGCATCACCTCGGCCTCGCGCGAGGCCATCCGCCCGACCTTCTCCCGCTTCCAGGTCCTCTACTTCTACAACACCCTCTCCGAGGGCGGGGTGTGCGACTTCAACTGCTTCTGCACCGGCTCCACCCCGGCGCAGACGGTGGAGAAGCTGGTCCCCTACACCATGAACAAGTGGGGCAAGAAGGTCTACATCGTGGCCGCGGACTACAACTACGGCCAGATCACCGCGCAGTGGGTGCAGAAGAACGTGGCCGAGAACGGCGGCGAGGCGGTGGAGACCGAGTTCTTCCCCCTCGACGTGACCAACTTCGGCCCCACCATCAAGAAGATCCAGGCCGCGAAGCCCGACATGGTGATGTCGGCCCTGATCGGCGGGGCGCACGTCTCGTTCTACCGCCAGTACGCGGCGGCGGGCATGAGCGCCAGCGTGCCGATCGCCTCGACCACCTTCGGGGTCGGCAACGAGCACAAGCTCATCTCGGCCGAGGAGGGCAACGGCATGATCTGCGCCTACTCGTACTTCGAGGAGATCGACACGCCGGCGAACCGGGACTTCGTGGCCCGCTTCAACGCCCACATGGGCGGCGACCCGCCCGCGCTGAACGAGCTGGCGGCACGTTCGTACGAAGGCGCCTGGCTGTGGGCGGAGGCGGTGAAGCAGGCGGGCACCGCGGAGCGGAAGTCGGTCATCGAGGCGTTGCGTGCAGGGCTCGGGATCGACGGCCCCTCGGGCCGGGTCACGATCGAGCCCAAGACGAACCACGCGCTCCAGACCGTCTATCTCGCGGAGCTCAAGGACCAGGCGTTCCACATCATCGAGACCCACGAGACCCAGCCTCCGACCGACACCCTGCTGGTGTGCGACCTGGTGGCCGACCCGAGCCAGGCGGTCTTCAAGTTCGAGAACGGCCTGGAGGCGGCCGGCATCGAGATGTAGCGAGGCTCCGTCTCGGACCGACGAGGCATGTGGTGCCTTTCCTGGGAGCGCGGGCATCTTATCCGCGGCAAACTGCATTCAGCCTATTGATTTGACTACGTTTTGATCCGTTTGTCCAGCGCGGATACCGGACTTCCAGGGCTATTTCATGCTAGCTGCAAAGAGGTGACGGCATGACCGTGAGGTTGGGGTCTGGCTTTTTCGCAGCGCCTCGTCTATAAGGGGGATATGGCGGATGCGTTCGACAAGGCGCAGGTGGTGGTCGGCGAGGTCGA
>JAJDUQ010000089.1 GCA_022826505.1 Gammaproteobacteria bacterium | reverse complement strand
GGCGCAGGTGATGAACATGGCCGACGCACGAGGCGACGTCATGATGTTCGTCGCGGAGCAGGTCCTGAACGACGCGCGCGAGCGCGCAAGGAAGGGCGGTGTCGGGAAGGTCGGAACATACGTCGGCAAGGGCGACCCGGCGGGCGCCATCATCGCGCAGGCAAGGCGGCGCGAGAGCGATCTCATCGTGCTCGGAACCCGGGGGCTGAGCACGACGGAGGGGGCGCTGCTCGGATCGGTGTCGCGAAAGGTCGCGAACCTGTCGAAGACGAACTGTCTGATCGTGCGCTGAGGATCGGTGAACGGGAACCGCTTCGTTTCCCCATCAGCAATTCTCATTTTGGGCACTGCTTGGCCCCGGCCCCCGTGCTTTCAGACCTTCCCGGAGTCTTCGACCGCCCAGTTCGCCGCCTCCAGTCACGGACTGCGCCAAAATGAGCATTGCTGTTTCCCCGTCGCGGGGTCGATTCACCCCGCGGTTCCAGGCGAGCCTCCACCGCACGGGTTGGATTGGCGCAGCGCAATGCGACATTTCCGACTCGATGCGTGGCCGCTCGTCGCTTGCTCGGCCGCAGCCCATGCGCCGGCGGCAGACGTGCGGAGGGTGAGCCCTGCGGGCGGCGGCAGTGGCGTGGTGTCGGCGCGGCTGACCCGCGAGGCGGGGAGGATTATCATGGTGCCCCCGCCAACCTGTCCGGAATTCCCGCCATGACAGATGCCGATCCTCCTCCGCGTCCGCACCGCCGCGGCATCTACCTGCTTCCCAATCTCTTCACCACCGCCGCCCTGTTCGCGGGGTTCTACGCGATCGTGGCGGGGGTGGACGGACGTTTCGAGGCGGCGGCGGTCGCGATCTTCGTCGCAATGGTGCTCGACGGGATGGATGGACGAATCGCGCGGCTGACCAACACCCAGAGCGACTTCGGTGCGCAGTACGACTCGCTCTCCGACGTCATCTGCTTCGGGCTTGCCCCCAGTCTGCTCGTGTACGAGTGGGCGCTGTCCGGCATGGGCAAGCTCGGGTGGGTGGCCGCATTCTTCTTCGCCGCGGCCACCGCATTGAGGCTCGCCCGGTTCAATACCCAGATCGGTACCGCGGACAAACGATATTTCCAGGGACTGCCGTGCCCCCCCGCGGGGGCGACGGTGGCAGGCCTCGTCTGGTTCGCGACCGACTACGATTTCAGGAGCGAGGAGCTCGTGCTGCCCGCATTCGCCATGACGATCGCGATTGCCGGCCTGATGGTGTCGAACGTGCGCTTCCACAGCTTCAAGGACCTGGACCTGCGCGGCCGGGTGCCGTTCATGACGATTCTCGTGGTGGTGGTGCTGTTCGTGTTCGTATCGACCGATCCTCCGCTCGTGCTCTTTCTCGGTCTGCTCGGCTACGTGGTGTCCGGGCCCGTCCTGACGCTCTGGAGCATTCGCAAGCGACGCGCCGCGCGCCGAGCGGGCGCGGCGGGGTCGGTCGGCGAGTCACGTCGCGACGCCGGGATGGATTGAGGAACGACTCCGGCGATCCGGAGGCCGAGGTGCCACACTCGTCGCGCGCCCATCTCGACGCGATCGGGATCCCGGTCTGGGTGCGGCGCAGCGTCTTCCGTGCGGCGAGGCAGGAGCAGCCTTCTCCGGCAACCGCCGCCCCGGCCGCGCCAGCCGAAACGACACCCACGGCGGAAACCGCAGGGGCGGCACCCTCCGCGTCCGCGGCGCTGGACGCGATCGACGCGCAGGTGCGCGCGTGCCGCAAGTGCGCGCTGCATCGAACGCGGACCCACACCGTGTTCGGAGTGGGCCGTGCGGACGCGGACTGCATGTTCATCGGCGAGGCCCCGGGAGCGGAAGAGGACGCCCGCGGCGAACCGTTCGTCGGCCGCGCCGGCAAGCTGCTCGACGCGATGCTGGCCGCCATCGGCCTGCAACGCGACGACGTCTACATTGCCAACATCGTCAAGTGCCGGCCGCCGCGCAACCGCGACCCCCACACCGACGAGATCGTGGCCTGCTCGGGGTACCTGAGGCGCCAGATCGAGGCGGTGTCGCCGCGCCTGCTGGTTGCGACGGGCAGGGTGGCGGCCCAGTCGCTGCTGTCGACGACGAAGCCGATTGGACAACTTCGCGGCCGTACCTACCGGTACGGAGAGGACCGCCTCCCGGTGGTCGTCATGTATCACCCCGCGTACTTCCTGCGCAGCCCTCTGGAGAAGCGCAAGGGATGGGCGGATCTGGTGCGGCTGCGGGCAATGCTCGCCGAACCTTCGGTGAGCGTGTCATGAGCGCGGTTGCCTGCGAGCATCGCGATATCGCGATACGTCCGATGCGGGAAGCCGACCTCGACGAGGTGTTGTCCATCGAACGTGAAGCGTACGAATTCCCCTGGTCCAGGGAGATATTTCGGGACTGCCTTCGAGTCGGCTACAACTGCCGGGTGCTCGAGTCCGACGGCAAGGTGAACGCGTACGGGATGCTGCAGATCGCCGCCGGCAAGGCACGCCTGCTCAACCTGTGCGTACGCAACCGGCTGCATCGCCGTGGGCTCGGCCGGCGTCTTCTCGCGTTTCTCATCGAGGTCGCGCGCGCTCGTCACACTCGCTCCCTTGTCCTGGAGGTGCGGCCGAGCAATGCCGCCGCCCGGCGCCTGTATGCCTCCATGGGATTCGCCGAAGTCGGTGTGAGCCGCGGCTACTACCCGGCACGCACCGGCCGCGAGGATGCGGTGCTCCTCTCCCTCGCGCTCCAGTGACATCCCCGCCGACATTCGACGATCGCCCGTTGCGCCGCGCGAAACCTTGCGGATGAACGTCCTCGCGTTCGACATCGAGACCGTGCCGGACGTCGCCTCGGGTCGCCGGCTGCTGGCGCTCGACGGACTCGGGGATGCCGAGGTCGCGCAGATCATGCGCCAGCGTCAGCAGCAGGCCTCGGGGACGGAAATGATGCGCCACCACCTCAACCGGATCGTGGCGGTCGCGGTGGTCCTGCGAGCCGGAGACCGGTTCAGGGTATGGGCCCTCGGAGACGCCGAATCCTCCGAGCGCGAGCTGGTGGAACGGTTCTTCGACGGGATCGAGCGTTACTCGCCGAACCTCGTCTCGTGGAACGGCAGCGGGTTCGACCTCCCGGTCCTGCACTATCGGGCGATGCTGCACGGGGTCAGCGCTCCGCGCTACTGGGAGTCCGGCGACGACGATCAGGGCTTTCGCTGGAACAACTACCTCAACCGGTTTCACGCCCGACATACGGACCTGATGGACGTGCTCGCGGGCTACCAGCCCCGAGCGTTCGCACGGCTCGACGAGATCGCGCAGATGCTGGGCTTTCCCGGCAAGCTGGGGATGGATGGCTCGGGGGTGTGGGATGCATTCGTCGCGGGCGAAATCGAGCGTATCCGCGCGTATTGCGAAGTCGACGCGCTCAACACGTTCCTCCTGCATTTGCGCTACGAACTCGTGCGCGGACGCCTCTCCCGGGACGGATACGAGCGCGAATGCGATGTCGTGAGAGATGTGCTCGGGGCCGATGCGCGGGGACATCTGGCGGAGTTCCTCCAGGCCTGGACGCGGTCCTGAGTGCGAGACGGTGATGGCCGGTCCGACCGACAGCCCCGCGCGTGAATCCGGCCGCGTACGCATCGATGGCCTCGATGCCCGCGGCCGCGGTGTCGGCCGGGCCGGCGGCAAGATGACGTTCATCCACGGAGCGCTGCCGGGCGAGGAAGTGATCAGCCGGCGCGTGAAACGGCGTCGGAGCTTCGATGAAGCGGTGGTGCAGGAGGTCGTCGAGGCCTCACCGGATCGGGTGCAGCCGAGGTGCCGCTTCTACGCGCGCTGCGGCGGGTGCAGTCTCCAGCACCTGTCCTACGATGCGCAGTTGCGCCACAAGGAGCGGACTCTGCTCGCGACGCTCTCCTCGGTCGCCGGCGTCTGCGCGCCGCGCATCATGCCGCCACTGGCCGGCTCGCCCTGGCGATACCGCCGCAAGGCACGGCTCGGCGCCCGCTTCGTGCCCGGCCGGTTCGGCGCACTGGTGGGCTTCCGCGAGCGCATTCCCAACCGGGTCGCGGACATGACCGACTGCGAGGTGCTCGCGGAGCCGTTCGGTCCGCTCCTCATGCCGTTGCGCGAGCTCGTGGGATCGCTCGACGCCAGGGCGAGGGTCCCGCAGATCGAGGTGGCGTCGGGCGAAGACGGCGCGGTCTGCGTCATCCGCCACCTCGATCCGCTCTCGCCGGAGGATCGCGGGGCGATCGAGGCGTTCGCGACTCGGCACCGAATCGATATCTGGCTGCAGCCCAAGGGGCCGGATACCGCCCGGCCAATCATCGAACCGACGTCGAACCTGCGCTACTCGCTTGAAGACGGCGCGATTCGCGTGTCCTTCTCTCCGCTCGATTTCGTCCAGGTCAATGCCGAGGTGAACCGCGCGCTGGTGCGCCGTGTGGTGTCCATGCTCGCCCCGGTGCCGGGAGAAAGAGTGCTCGACGCCTACTGCGGACTCGGCAACTTCAGCCTGCCGCTCGCAGCCCGAGGGGGGGATGTGACCGGACTCGAGGCGGCAGGTGAAATGGTCGCCCGGGCGCGGGCGAACGCGGCCGGCAACGGGTTGTCCGCGTCGTTCCAGGTCGCGGATCTCGGCGATGACGCGACCGTGAAGGACTGGCTGGGTCGCGGCTGGACCAAGCTGCTCCTCGATCCGCCGAGGACCGGCGCCGAGGCGGTGGTCGAGCACGTCCCTCTGGCGGATCCGTCCCGCATCGTCTACGTCTCGTGCAATCCCGACACGCTGGCGCGTGACGCCGCGCAGCTCGTGCACCGGCACGGGTACCGACTGACCCGCACCGGACTGGTGGACATGTTTCCGCACACGAGCCACATCGAGTCGGTGACGGAGTTCGAAGCGGGCGATCAGGTCGGCGCGCCGCGCGAATCACCGGCGGTCGCAGCATCGTGAACGCGGAAGAGACCACTGAATCCGCCGCGAATGCCGTGGTGGCCGAGCCGGTCGAGGCATGAACGGCGTCAGGGGCCGGCCATTCGGGAGTGTGCACGTCCCGCCCGCCTGCGCAGTCGCGGGTCTGCTGCGACCTGCCGCGGGTGGGATGCCCGCTCTTGCCGGGGCGTTCGGATGGAGGGGCCGCGGGGTGGCGGGAACGATGACGAGTTTGCCGGGTCTCCGGCTGTCCGCCGTGCCGGCACCGGAGTGAGTGACCGCGATGAGTGAGCGTGTCGCGCCGACTCCGATCCGGACGCTCTCCTCGGTACTGGCGAACCAGATTGCGGCCGGAGAGGTCGTCGAGCGTCCCGCGTCGGTGGTCAAGGAACTCGTGGAGAACTCGCTCGACGCGCAGGCGATGACCATCACCATCGAGCTCGAAATGGGTGGAGCGCGCCTGATCCGGGTGCGCGATGACGGTTTCGGGATTCCCTCCGGTGAACTCGTTCTGGCGCTCTCGCGCCACGCGACCAGCAAGATCGCGACCCTCGACGATCTCGACCGCATCGCCAGCATGGGGTTTCGCGGTGAAGCGCTGCCGAGCATCGCATCGGTGTCGCGGCTCGTCCTCGCGAGCCGCCCGCGGAATGCCGGGAACGCCGCGCAGATGCGGGTGGAGGGCGGCGTGATCTCCGCGGTGGAGCCCGCGGCGTCGGCACCGGGCACCACGGTGGAGGTCCGCGATCTGTTCTTCAATGTCCCGGCCCGGCGCAAGTTCCTGCGCACCCCCCGCACCGAACTCCGCCATGCCGAGGACGTGGTGCGCCGGCTCGCGCTCGCACGGCCCGACGTCTCGTTCGCGCTTCACCACGAGAGTCGCAAGGTGATCGAGGTAACGCACCGGATGGATCCCGGGCGTCGTCTGGCCCGCCTCGCGGGCGAGGCGTTCGCGGCCGGCACGCTGGAAATCGCCTTCGACGCGGGCGACCTCTCGGTCCGCGGATTCCTCGCTCCGCCGAGCGCGGCGCGTGCCCGCCCGGACCTGCAGTACCTCTTCGTGAACGGACGCAGCGTGCGCGATGACGTCGTGCGGCATGCGGTCCGGGTCGGATTCGGGGACACCCTCGCGGGCGCACACTATCCGGCATTCGTACTGCACCTCGAAATCGATCCCGCCGCGGTGGACGTCAACGTTCACCCCACCAAGCACGAGGTCCGATTCCGCGACCCTCGTCACGTGCATGACTTCGCCCGTCACGCGGTCTCCCGGGCGCTGGGCGGTTACACCTCCGAATCATCTCCCGAGACGGTCCCGATGACACTCGAAGCGGGTTCGCCGGAAGCCGGCGGCGCCGAGGGGTCGGAGACACGACCGGCGCCGACTGCGGGGCAGTCAGGCGGCACGTATCCCGCGGGCGGGACGCGCCCCGGTCCGGGTCGGGTGCGTGATCACCTCGGGGCCTACGCCGCCTTGTCGGGCGGCGCGCACCGCGCGGGAGCGGACGCCGCGCGCAAGCGGGTGCGTGTCGGTGACATCGTGATCGTGGAGCACGGGGACGGACTGCTGCTGATTGATGTTCGCGCCGGACGCGGCGCGCTGGTCAGAGAGCGACTCGACGAATCGACTCGAACGACCGCCCCGGTGTCGCGGCCGCTTCTGATTCCGCACACGCGGACCGTGTCCGAGGACACCGCGGATGCGGTGGACGAGGCGAGCGCGTCGCTGCGGTCGCTGGGGATCGAAATACGCCGTGGCGCGCCCGGCGCGATCACGCTTCGGGCGATTCCCGCGCTGCTCGGCGGAGTCGTGCCGGACACTCTGCTTCGTGCCATCGCCGACTGGGTCGGGACGTCGGGGCAGACTCCGGTGCTCGTCGAGTCGCTCGCGGCGCTGGCGGAATCGAGGCCGTTCGAAGGCGACATCGACGACATCGTGGACGCGGCGGTCGGGGGTCGACTCGGCGTCGCGGTCGCCGACGTCGACGAGGCGATGCTGCGCAGGCTGTTCGGCGGCGCGGCGCGGCGGTGAGCGGCCGCCGGCCGGCGAGACATGCATTCATTCGACTCCGACCGGAATCGGCGTTCTTCCTGACTGACGTTTCGCGTCATGGGTCGTTCACGTGAGCGCTGAAATCGGGAGTGGCCGAACTCGGGGGCTGGAGCAGAATTCCGGTACGTCCCGAGGTGCGGAACCCGTCGTCTTCCTCATGGGACCCACTGCGGCCGGCAAGACCGCCATCGCGACAACCCTCGTCGAACGCGGCCCCTTCGAAATCGTCAGCGTGGACTCGGCGCTGGTGTTCCGGCACATGGACATCGGTACCGGCAAGCCGGGTCCCGAGGTGCTGGCCCGGGCGCCGCATCGACTCATCGACATTCGCGACCCGCACGAGCGGTATTCGGCCGGCGAGTTCCGGGAGGATGCCCTCGGCGCGATCGCGGACATTCGAGCCTCGGGAAGTGTCCCTCTGCTCGTCGGCGGTACGGGGCTGTACTTCCGGGCGCTGGAACAGGGGCTCGCGGTGCTGCCTCCGGCGGATTCCGCGGTTCGGGCCGGGATCGAGCGCGAGGCCAATCGCGCCGGATGGCCGGCGATGCATGCGAAGCTGGCCGGAATCGATCCGGCCTCCGCGCAACGCATCCACCCCAACGATCCGCAGCGAATCGAGCGGGCGCTGGAGGTGCACGCGCTCGCCGGCCGGCCGATGTCGGAGCTGCTCGCCCGCGGCCGCCACGGTGGGCTCGCGGGACCGGTGTGTCGCATCGCGATCGAGCCGACGGACCGATCGGTGCTGCACCGGGACATCGCGCACCGATTCGGGCGAATGCTGGATGCCGGCCTGATCGACGAAGTCCGCGACCTGAGAGGACGCTGGCCGCTCGACGAGCGGAGCGCCTCGATGCGCCTCGTCGGCTACCGGCAGGTGTGGACGTACCTGAATGGAAAATGCTCGCGCGGGGAGATGGCGGAGCAGGCGATCGCCGCGACCCGACAGCTCGCGCGCCGCCAGCTCACCTGGCTGCGTTCGGACCCGGCCGCGGTGCGCATCGACTGCCATGCTCCGGATGCCGCCGAGCGGGTCGCCGCATGTGCGGAGTCGTTCGTCGAGAATGCCGGTGGAGTGTCGAGTACATGACCGTGGTGCGATTGGGGCGGCCGCCACGGTTTCCAGATGCGTCGAATCGGCCGTCGCCGTTCGGAGTCGCGATGGCTCGTCAGCCTTTCGACGAGCCGGGTCCGCGGTCGGTTCGTGCCGGCCCGTCCGCGACGGTTCGTTCGCCGGCGTGACCTTCGGCCCGGCCGGTGCCGTGCTCGGCGAACCAGCCTTCCAGAATGACCTGCGCCGCCACCGGATCGGGTCCGCTGCGGCGCGACCCGCTCTCGATGAGGCGGGTCCATGCCTCGCGGGTGGACAGCCGTTCGTCGGCAAGGTGGACCGGAAGTCCCGAACGCGCGTGCAGACGGTTTGCGAACCGGCGTGCGCGGGCGGTCATCCACTGGTCGGTGCCGTCCATGTTGAGCGGCAGCCCGACCACAAGGGCGCCGGGATTCCAGGCGCGGATGACCCGATCGATGGCGTTCCAGTCCGGTCGCGCCCGCCGGACCGGAATCGTCTCGAGCGGCGTCGCGGTGCGGGTCACCGTCTGCCCGATCGCGATCCCGATGCGTTTCTCGCCGAAATCGAATGCGAGCAACGTCTCCATCGTGTCCGTCATGTCGGTTGGCATCGAATGCGGCGACTGAACCCGCACCGCTCGGGTCTCGCGAGGCAGAGACGCTCGCGCTCCGCCGAGCACACTGCGCCACGGCCGCATGGTAGCGCATGGTGCGGAGATACTGACGCAGCGGCACCGAACGTCGACAATGGAGAGGCCAACCGACCGTGGGCCGATCATCGGGTGGTGTGAGGCCGCCCCATCGCGCCGGTGCGCGGAAGATTCGAGGAGTGTGCGATGCGACTGGAAGGGAAGACGGCAATCATCATGGGCGCGGGACAGAGTCCGGGCCAGGGGATGGGCAACGGCCGTGCCACTGCGCTGCTCTTCGCGCGGGAGGGTGCGAGGGTCCTGTGCGTCGACCGCGACCCGGGCTCCGCCGCCGAGACGGCCGAGCTGATCGCCGCCGAAGGCGGTGAGGCGGCGACCTTCGAGGCGGACGTGACCCGAGAGGCGGAGGTCGCGGCGTCGGTGAACGAGTGCACCCGACGATGGGGCAGGCTCGACATCCTGCACAACAACGTCGGGATCAGCGTTGCCGGAGGCGACGCCGAAGTGACCGAGATTACCGAAGAGGCGTTCGATCGGGTGATGACGGTGAATCTGCGTGGCACCGTCATGGCCTGCAAGCACGCGATACCCGTCATGCGCGAGCAGCGTTCGGGTGCGATCGTCAACATCTCCTCGATTGCCGCGATCGAGTGCTATCCATGGGTCGCGTACAAGGCGAGCAAGATGGGCATGGTGGCCTTCACCAGGCAGATCGCCATCCAGAACGCCGAGTACGGGATTCGCGCCAACGTCATCCTGCCCGGAGTGATGGATACCCCCATGGCGGTCGACACGCGGGCCCGAGCGTGGAACCTCCCGAGGGAAGAGGTTGCGGCGGAACGCGATGCGCGGGTGCCGCTCGGAGGAAAGATGGGCACGGCGTGGGACGTCGCGTACGCGGCGCTCTATCTCGCGTCCGACGAAGCGCGCTTCGTGACCGGCGTCGAGCTGCCCGTCGACGGGGGTACCGGCTGCCGGATCGGATAGTTCAATGGGCCCGGAGCGCTGGGCGCGGTTCCGATCGGGCGGTCGCCTCGAAGTCCACCGGATCGAGCCGGGCGGTGTGCGCCTTGTACGCTTCCACGGACCTCACCCAGTTGTTGATGGTCAGCTCCTCCTCGGAGCAGCGGCGGTCCATGCGCGGCACGATCCAGCGGCGCCCGGTCAGGTGTTGTCCCGCCAGGTGCCGCCCAGTCGGTCGGCCTGCTCGAAGATCACGAAGTCGGTGCGGCCCGCGGCGCGCAGCCGCGAAGCCGCGAAGCCATGCCGAGTCCACCCGGGCCGGCACCGAGAATGGCGATTTCACAGTGTCCGGACATCATGAGGGAGCCTGCTTGCGGTAACATTCCGCGCGGGCAACGAGCGATTCGGCCGAGGAGTCTGCCCAACCGGAAGCCTGCATTCAAACCCCGTGCCTCGCTCGACATTTCGGACCGCACCGGCGCGGCGGCGGCAGACCGACGAGTTCCACGATCAACCGGCAGTACACGTCCATCAGGAGGAAGTCGATGATATCGATGAAGATCAACGGCATCAGTCGCCAGTTCCACGGCGACCCCAACATGCCGCTACTCTGGTACGTACGCGACGAGCTTGGCCTCACCGGCTCCAAGTTCGGCTGCGGCATGGCGCTGTGCGGCGCGTGC
>JAJDUQ010000001.1 GCA_022826505.1 Gammaproteobacteria bacterium | reverse complement strand
TCGCCGGCGATGGGGCCGGACCGAGCCTCGCGCAGCACCCCGCCTCGTCGAGCGCAGGCCGCTCGGAGCCTGTGCTTCGCCGAGCGCAGGAGAGGGCTGTACCGGACAGGAACGGATGCATACACTCTCCTCGGACTGTCTGGAGACCGCCATGACCGCAAGCACGTTCGATACGTTGAGCGCTGCCGACAAACTGCGCGGCGCCGGCCTTGGCGACGTGCAGGCACGAGCCATCGTGGACTCGATCCGCGATGCGCAGGCCACCGGAATCGAGCATCTCGCCACGAAGGCCGACATCGCCAGGCTGGAAGGCCGCATCGGCGGACTGGAAGGCCGCATCGGCGGACTGGAAGGCCGCATCGACGGACTGGAAGGCCGGCTCAATGTCCTGCAATGGGTTATCGGGATTCAGTCCGCGATACTTCTTGCCATCGGCCTTCGCGTGTTCGGCCTGGTGTGATCGTCGGCAACGGCACCTTCGTCCGTCCGTTTGTCCATTCCGCTTCCGATACCAGCAGGTACCCGCGGTTCTCGGCCGTATCGAAGGTGCGCATCGCGGCAATCAGGTCATTGGACCCGACCCACACACCGTGGTCTGGTGGTGCACCGGCATCGATCAGGGCGCTGCGCAGGCGGGCCAAGTCATCGCGCTGGGCGTGGAAGTAGGCTTCCGCCTTTTCCAGGGCCTCGGCGCCCTCGCCCTCGGGATCGACGATCGAGGCCGGGTCCAACTCCTCGAACGCGGCCGTCAACTTGTGCCCCGCCCGGTCGATCACGGGGTAGAGGGTGTCGTGCCGGCTCCGAAGGTCCTCAGCGTGCACGTCGAGGAACTCCGTTCGCTCGCTCAACGACACGCCGGTCGGGATCGGTTCGGATTGGGGCTCCGCGACCAGCCAGGGCAGCGCACGGCCTACGTCACGGATCATCTCGGCGTTGAGCATTCACCCTGCTCCAGGTTGCCCGACTGGAGTGAGCCTGACGGCACCGCCGCAATGCGTCCATACGAGGAGCGCAGGGGAGGAGCCGACCGGGTTACAGGAGCCTCGCGGTCCATCGCCGTCTGTCAATCGCGTTTCGTCGGAATCGTGGCGCGGGCCGTCCCGGTCCGTTCGTTCGCGATTCAATCGGGGACATATCGTGCGGCCTGCGCGGGATGCGGCGGACCGGGGTCGCCGGTCACGAGCCGGACTCTCGCCCCTTCCGTCGGCGCGCCGCCGAAGCCGTCGACCCATCCGAGCGCGAGGTTGTCCGCGCCGTCGAGCGCGACGAGGGCGAGCCCCTCGCCGGCCGGTCCGCCGCCGAACGGAACCCGTGCGGGACCGCGCCGATCGCGAGCTCGCGCAGCAGGAGCGCCATCAGGGAGTGGTTCGGGACCCGCCCGGTGAGCGACGGGAAGACGAGGCCGCCGCTGCCGGCCAGCCACCCGGCCGCCTCGTCGAGGACTTCGAGCGCCCGGGGCGAGAGCGGCACCCGGTGCGCGCGGCCCGCCTTCATGCGCTCGGCCGGAATCGTCCACACCGCCCCGTCGCGGTCGATCTCCGTCCACCGGGCGTTGCGCACCTCGCCCGAGCGCGCGGCGGTGAGCACCAGGAACTCGAACGCGAGGCGCAGACTCCGGTACGTGTCGCAGCGGCGCACCCGCCGCAACGCGGCCCCGACCTCGGCGTGCGGCAGGGCCCGCTGGTGCTTGCGCACCGCAGTGCTCTTCGGCAGCGCGGCGGAGATCGCCTCGCCGGCGGGGTTGTCCATGCGCAGCCCCTGCGCGATGGCCCACTTCATGACCGCGCCGATGCGCCGGCGAAGCCGCTGGGCGGTCACGCGCTTGCTCGACCAGATGGGCGAGAGCACGGCCATGACGTCGGCGAAGGACGACCCCATCTTCTACGTCAACAAGGATGCACCGTGGACCAACCTGGCCGACCTGATTGCCGACGCGAAGAGCCGACCCGGCGAGATCAAGATCGGTGTCGTCTCCTCGAAGGGCATGGACGTCGTCTACCTCCAGGACTTCGAGAAGCGGGCCGGCATCAAGCTCGGTGAAGCCATTCCCATGGGCGGCGGAGGTCCGTTGCGCCGCGAGGTCGTGGGCGGCCACATCAATCTGGCCTTTCACGCCGCCTGGGTGGCCCGCAAGGCTCAGGGACTCGTTCGGGCCATCGGCATCCGCAGCCTGAAGCCGTCTCCGATCTGGCCGGAAGCGCAGCTCTTCAACGACGTCCTTCCCGAAGCGAACCGGTATACCGAGAAGGACATCACGACCCTGCCGACGTTCATCAAGGGCTTCGCCGTATCGGCGACGACCCGGGAGAACCACCCCGACCGGGTCAAGACGCTCGTCGACTCCTTCGAACGAGCCATGCAGAGTCCCGAGTGGACGGAAATGGTCGCGAAGCAACAGCTCAAGACGGCGCTCGACTACCACTCCATGGCAAAAACTTCCGAGATCGTCGCCGTGCAGGAAATTCGAAAGGCGCGTCGGTCTCCATCCGGCGATCGCGAAGAGGATGAGCCCGCACCAGCGCTGCTCCGTCTGCCGCCTTTCACCGACAGGAGATGGAACCCGTTCTTCCTCGTCGTTCTGACCCTGCTCTTCACCGTGTCGCTGCCGCACATCAAGAGCGTGCTCGCCGTCTACCTCTACGTCTGCCTGCTGCGTCTGGTGTTCAGGAAGGCGACGCTCCGAACGTGCGTTCTGGACCTCGTGCTCGTCGTGTTGCTGTACGTGGTCTTCAACGATCTTCTCCGCATCCTGTTGCCGGCCGGACCGGTTGAAGAGGCGATTTCCGCCGTGGTCCGATCGGTGATCCGGGGCTGAGGCGCAGACCGGTCATGTACCAGGGAGTAACCGACGGTCTGGCCCTTCTCTTCACGTTCCAGAACCAGCTCTATCTGATTACGGGGATCGTCGCGGGAATCGTCCTGGGGGCCCTGCCGGGCTTCAACGCCAGCACCGCCATGGTGGTGCTGCTGCCTTTCACGTACCTGCTCGAACCCGTCGAATCGCTCATCCTCCTGAGCGGCGTGGCCGGCGCCGGGATCTACGGCGGCTCGATCACGGCGATCCTGTTCCGCACGCCGGGCACGATCGGCTCGATCGTCTCCGCCATCGACGGCTACGAGCTGACCAGGAAGGGTCAGGGGGTGCGGGCACTGGGCCTTTCCACCACGGCCTCGGCCATCGGAAGCATCTTCTCGGCCATCGCCCTGCTGGTGGTGGCGCCGCCCCTGGCGGTGTTCGCTGCCAAGTTCTCGTTCGCCGAGATGTTCGTGCTCATCATCTGGTCGTTCACGATTATCGCGGCGCTCGGCGGGTCGCTGCTGAAGGGACTGGCCGCGGGCGCCTTCGGCATGGTGCTGGCGAGCGTCGGGGCCGACCCCATGAACGCCTACCCGCGGATGACGTTCGGCATTCCCCACCTCTTCGAAGGGGTGAACTTCCTGACCGCCATCATGGGCTACTTCTGCTTCTCGGAGATGATGCGGATATCGAAGCGGGACTTCATCCTCCAGGACGTCAGCCAGTACCAGGGCGGCTATTCCGAAGCCCTGAACGGAGCGCTCCATACATTGAAACGCCCCTGGGTCCTCGTTCGCGGATCCACGATCGGGGTGCTGATCGGAGCGCTGCCGGCCGCGGGGGCGGGTCTGGCCAACATCCTGTCCTACTCCGTCCAGAAGACCCTCGACCGGGATGCGAAGGAGTACGGAAGCGGAAAGCCCGAGGGCCTGATCGCGGCCGAGTCCGCCAACAACGCGACGGAGGGCTCGTGCCTCATTCCGACCCTGACTCTGGGCATTCCGGGAAGCAACATCGCCGCGATCCTTCTCGTCGCGATGACCCTGCACGGCGTCGTGGTCGGTCCGAGGGTCTTCAACGACCATGGAGCCGTCGTCTACGCCCTGGTGTTCGCCATCCTGTTTGCCAATCCGTTCATGTTCGTGTTCGGCATCGGGCTGTCGAAGTTCCTTGGCAAGGTCACGACCTTTCCCATCGACCGACTGCTGCCGTTCATCCTGGTGTTCATCCTCATCGGCACGTACGCGGTCCGGAACTCGGACTTCGACTTCTACATCATGGTCCTGTTCGGCGTCATGGCGTACTTCATGCAGGCGCACGGCTATCCCATGATGGCGCTGGTGCTGCCTTTCGTGCTGGGCCGCTCCCTGGAGCAGAGCTTCATCATCGCGATGAAGTACTCATCCAACAGCCCGATCATCTTCTTCGACAGCGCCATCTGCCTGACGCTCTGGGGGCTGATCGTCGTGACCCTGGTGGGTCCTGCGCTGTATCGCCGAAGGTTCGGGAGAAAACTCGCTCCCTCCGTGGCCGAGTAGAACGAACGACGACTCCAAATTGCGAAATTCGACTGCCAGCGAGGACGGTGCGGGATGAAAGGGCGTTTCGTCAGCCTGTCGCCCCGGCCGGGCGTCACGCAGAACCTCGAGCTCATCGAGCCCGGTGACGCCTTCGCCTGCGCGATACTGTTCGCGGGCGGACCCGGCGTGCTGGGTATTTCGCAAGTGGATGATGGGGTTCGCTACCGTCGGGACATCAACTTTCTCGTTCGATCCAGGATGGGTTTCGCCTCCCGTGGCCTGATGGTCGCTGTCGTGGACGCACCGTCGGATCGGAGCGCCGATATTGGAATGCTGTCCGGATTTCGCTCGAGCGCCGAACACGTCACCGACGTCGACGCCGTCATCGAGCACCTCCACAACCTCGGCGGGCTGCCGGTGTGGCTCGTCGGCACCAGCCGCGGCACGGAGTCGGCCGCCCACGCGGCAATTTGCGGCAAGGCCGGGATCGGGGGTCTCGTGCTGACTTCGTGCGTCGCGGTGACGGACACGATGGGGATGTCTCTCACGGAGATGGCTCTCGCCGACATCACGGTGCCGACTCAAGTCCTGGCGCATCGCGACGACGCCTGTCCCGTGACACCACCGCGGGGCGCGAAGGAGATTGCCGACAGGCTGACCGGGGCGCCCAAGGTCGATCTCGCGTACTTCAGCGGTGGCGCCGAACCCGAGTCCGGGCCCTGCGATCCGCTGTGTCCCCACGGCTTCTTCGGGATAGAGCCCGCCGTCATCGACAGGATCGCGACGTTCATGAGGTCGTGCATGACCGAGCGCCCGGCCGCGAGACCCCCGTAGCCGAATTCCGAGATGGCCAGCTCGCCCAATCTCGACCCGGGAGGGAAGCGCCGAACCTACGGCATCGCGGTACTCATCGTCTCCACCTACCTGGTGATGACCGCCAACGGCGGAATGTTCCTGCTGGTGGTGAGCCTCAAGCAGATGGCAGGCGAATTCGACTGGCCGCGCGCCGTGCCATCCCTCGCCTACGCGTTCTTCTTCGCCGGCGCCGGCATCGGCGGCATCGCCATGGGCTGGTGGTACGACCGCGCAGGCGCGGGACCGGTGTCCTTGCTCGGACTGACCATGATCGGCGCCGGTGCGATGCTCGCCAGCGCGATCGACTCGCGGTGGCAGCTCTACCTCGTCTTCGGCGTGATGATGGGGTTGCTGGGCTACGCGGCCATCTACGGTCCACTGTCCATCAACGTGATGCGCTGGTTCGACCACCGGCGCGGTTTCGCGGTCGGCCTGGTCACCGCCGGGGAAGGCATCGGCGGCACCATCTGGCCACCGGTATTTCGGTACTTCAACGAGACGGTGGGTTGGCGGGAGACGTTCCTGTGGTTCGGCGTCTTCGTCCTGGTCACCGCACTGCCGGCGAGCGCGGTGCTCTGGCGCAGGTTGCCGGGGCGGGACGCGGGGTCGCGGGTCGAGGCCGGGCGCATCGTCGACCCGCAGGCCGAGACGCCGGCGGTCCCCGAGCGGGCAATCAGGTTGTCGACATTGGCGACGCAGACCGCCATTTGCCTGGCCATCGTCGGATGCTGCGTCTCCATGGCGATGCCGGTCGCGCACCTCGTCGCGCACGCGAGCGATCTCGGCCACGCCACCGCACGAGCGGCGGAAATGCTCGCAATCGCATTGCTCGTTTCCACCATCAGCCGGCTCGTGGCCGGTGCCTTCGTGGTCGACCGCTTCGGCGGCCTCGTGGCGTTGCTGGTGTTCTCCGGTTTGCAGACGGCGGCGATGCTGCTCTACGCAGCGGTGGACGGCATGCTCGCGCTCTACACCGTCTCGGTCCTGTTCGGGCTCGGCTACGGGGGCGTCAACATCTGCTACCCGGTACTCGTCCGCGAGTACCTGCCGCGGGCCGATGCCGGTCGGCGACTGGGCGTGATCCTTCTGTTCGGCACCTTCGGCATGGCACTGGGCGGCTGGCTGGCCGGCTACGTCTTCGACGCGACCGGCAGCTACACGCCCGCGTTCCTGATCGGAGCGGCGTTCAACGTCGCCAACCTGATCATCGTCCTCGTGCTAATTCGCCGGGCGCGCACCGGCCGGAGTGCGCCGCTGCGGCCGGCGCCGTCGTGAGTGAAGGGCCGGAGGAATTCAGCCGCGCGTGCGTCGCCACTCGTACAACCAGGTTGAGGAACTGGCCGCTCTCATCGTCGGCCTCGGACTCCGCCGCCACCGGCATCGTATCGATTGGTCCCGCCCGCACTCCGGTGTTCGAAATCGTCCCGACCCGCGGCATGTCGAAGTTCACGAGGGTAGGGAACGGGAGCCTGATCAGCCGAGTCGTCAGACACGTTGTACGAGAGGTCGGGATGGAGAGAAACGATTGTACTTCGGCGGGCACGGTGTCACACGTCGGCGCAGAGAATTGAACACACTCCGACGGGCAACCGCACGGTCTTGCTTCATCACCACCGCTACTCTCAATACCCCTCCGGCGGCGCAAACCGGCAGTACCCCTCCTCGATCAGCCCCGCCATGTGCAGGCACGTCAGGTCATCGTACTGGCGTCCGATGATCTGGATGCCGACCGGCAGGCCGCCCGCCAGCCCGATCGGCGCCACCGTCGAGGGCAGGTAGTACCCGCAGGGATAGCCCGCCCAGAAGAGCTGGTCGACGACCGGCTGGGACCTGCCGTTGACGATGATCGTGCGGTCATGGCGTTCGCCCGCCTGGTCGTGCGGGAAGGCCGGCGACGCCGCAGCGGGGCAGAGCAACAGATCGTACGTCTCGAACCACGCCTCCCAGCCGGCCATCAGCGCGTGGCGGCGGTCGTTCCATCGGAGCCAGTCGCGGTGCAGCATGGTCTGGGCTTCCAGCATCCGGCGGCGGTAGGCGATCGCCTCCGCCGGGAGGCGGCTCAGGTCCTCGCGTGACTGCGTCATCACCTCGTCGCTCAGGCGCTTGGACGTCGCGGCGCGGAGCAGCATCGTGTAGACCTCCATCGCCTCCACGGTCGAGAAGCCGGGTTTCGCGCCCATCTCCACGGTCGCGCCCTCGCCCTCCAGCCAGCCGGCGAGCGCGGCGATGGCATCCTGGTACGACTGCTCCACCTCCGCCTGCGGGTCGCTCAGCAGGACGCCGACGCTGTAGTCCCGCAGTCGTTGCTTGCGCGGCGGCGGAAGCTCCAGCCGCCATCCCCGCGCTGCGGGGCCGTCGGCACCGGCCAGGAGGCCGAGGGCCAGCTTCAGATCCGCCGCCGACCGGGCGAGGGGGCCGACGACCGCGATGTCGGTGGGGGCATGGTCGCCCGGCAGCACCTGGCCGCGGCCCGAGACGATCTCCCAGGTCGGCTTGTGGCCGAAGACCCCGCAATAGTGCGCCGGGTTGCGGATGGAGGCGCCGATGTCGGAGCCCGCGTCCAGCCCCGTCAGCCCCGCGGCGAGCGCCGCCGCCGACCCGCCGGAGGAGCCGCCGGGCGTGCGGGTCAGGTCCCACGGATTGCTGCACGTGCCGTGGAGCGAGTTGAAGCTCTGCCAGTCCGCGAGCATAAGCGGGACGTTCGTCTTGCCGAAGACCACGGCGCCGGCGGCCCGGTACTTCTCGACCACGGCCGAGTCCGTCTCCGCAACGTTGTCGCGGTACTCCGGAACGCCCCAAGTGGTGGGTGAGCCCGCGAGGTCGAAGCTCTCCTTCACGGTCACCGGCAGGCCATCGAGCGGGCCGGTGGCCTCCCCCGCCGCGCGGCGCCGGTCCGACGCGTCGGCTTCCGCCCGCGCGCGGTCGGCGTCCTGCCAGATGATCGCGTTGATCGCCTGGTTGTGCCGCTCGACGCGGTCGAGAAAGTGCTCGAGCAGCTCCCGCGCCCCGACCTCGCGCGCATCGAGCAACGACATCAGCTCTGTGGCCGACTGGTAGTGGATCTCGGACATCCTGCGCTCCTCATTCTCGGACAACATCGGAGTCCTATTCATTTTCACAACCGTAATCTCGGCGAGCTCCTTCAGGCGTCACGTACCCCGCCTTCAGATCCGATTCAATGCGCTCCCGCGGGCGCCGTGCCGGGTCTCCATGCCCTCCCCCACCCGGCAGCCGAAGCCGCACCACGTCCCCCTCCCGAAACGTCACGTTCGGCGAACTCGAAGGCGCGACCCCCTCCCCGTTCACCTCGATCGCCCCGTACGAGCCGTCCCCGCCGCCTGCGAGCCCCCGCGGGGGAAAGCGCATCCGTCCCGCCGAGCCCGACAGCACCAGCGGCTCGCCCTCCTTCACCTTCCCGCGGTACGCGCTGAAGACGAGCTCCTGACCGAGTCCGCCCCGGAACTCCCCCGCCCCACCCGAGTCCGGAATCAGCTCGCGGGCCTCGTAGAGCACCGGGGTCTCCATCTCCGACCACTCGATGGAGACGTCGCGCACGTTGTACGGAAAGCTCACCGAGGCGAGCCCGTCGTCGCCCGGCCGGCCTCCCATGCCGCCGAAGGCGTGCTGGTGCAGCGCGAACGCCTCGCCGTTCGGACGCACCCCGTTGACGTAGAACTGCCACGTGGGCATCGAGCCCGAATCCGCCGGCACCCGGTCCGGCGCGATGCGCGCAAGCACCCGGAACATCAGCTCCGAGACCAGCATCCCCGACGACAGGCGCCAGAAGCACGCCGCGGGATACGTCGGATTGAGCAGCGTGCCGTCGGGCACCGACAGGTGCAGCGGCGCGTAGGTCCCCTGGTTGTTCGGAAGGATCGGGTCGCACACGAGCTTGAGTGGCAGCGCGACGTACGCACGCGTGTAGTTGATGGGACAGTTCACGGGGCGGCGCACCTGCGGCGACGTGCCGGTGAAATCGGTGTACACGTCGCTGCCCTCGATGCGTACCGTCGCCGCAAGCGTCTGCGGCTCGGCGATGCCGTCGATCTCCATCGCCAGCTCTTCGTGGTACACGCCGTCGGGGAGCGCGGCGATGCCCGCCCGCATCCCGGCCTCGGTGCGACGCATGATCTCGTCGGCGTGGGCGCGCAGGTGTTCGAGGCCGAACTCCGCCGCGAGCCGCTCGAGCTCGCGGCTGCCGGCCCAGCCCGCCGCCACCTGGGCACGGAGATCCCCAATCATCTTCTCCGCGAACCGGACGTTGCGCCGCAGGATCGCGAAGAGCTGCTCGTTCGGCGCGCCGTCGTCGTAGAGCTTGAGCGGCGGGATGATGAGCCCCTCCTCGTACACCTCCTCGCTCAGACCCGAGCCCTTGCGCCCGCCGATGTCGACGTGGTGCACGCTGTTGATGGAGAAGCCGATGAGGCGCCCTGCGTGAAACGCGGGCGTGGTGATGAACACGTCGGCGGTCTGGCCGTTGCAGATCCAGGGGTCGTTGCAGATGTACACGTCGCCCGGGCGCACCGTCTCGGGCGGGAAGTACTGGAGGAGGCTCTGCCCGTACACCGGCATCACCCCGGTGTGCCCCGTCGCGCCGAGCCAGGTCTGCCCGATGAGGCAGCCCCGGTCGTCGTAGAGCCCGGTGGACATGTCGTGCACTTCGACCACGTCGTGGGAGAACGCGGTGCGGAACATCGTTGTCGCCATCTCGTCGGCGATCGCGATCAGTCGCGGCCAGACGATGTCGAGGGCTTCCGGCGGCTCGTTGGCGCTCATGGCGCTTCCTCCGGATCGACCGCGATGACCAGCGACCCCCAGGCGTCGACCTCGACCGTGGCGCCTTCGTCGACGATGGTGGTCGCGGACGGCTCCTCGACGATGGCCGGCCCGTCGAACACCATGCCCGGACCCAGTCGGTCCCGATCGAAGACCGAGAACGGCCGCCTGCGGCGCTCGCGGGCCGACCAGGCGGGCCGGGTACCGACCGAGACCGCGACCGCCTTCGGGTCAACGGGAAGCGGTTCGAGCTCGAGCTCGCCGCCCACCAGCTCGCCTACCACCCGCAGGTTCACGATCTCCGCCGGCACGTCGTCGTAGAAGTAGCCGTACTTCTCGCGGTAGAGGGTGGCGAACCGACTCCAGATCGCGGCGCGATCGACCGTCCCGTCGAGCGGCACCGCCACCTGGTAGCTCTGTCCGACGTAGCCGACGTCGACGGCACGCGCGAAACGCAGCTCCCCGTCGGAGTCGAGCCGTTGCAGCAGCGATGCAATCGACTCCGCCATCTCCTCGATGAGCGCCCCGGTCGCCGCCGCGTCGAGCTCCCCGAGCGGGACCTTGTGGGTGCGCACGATGTCATAGGCGGGCGGCGCGATCAGCAACCCGAGCGCGGACAGTACTCCGGCCCGGAGCGGCACCATGACCCGCCCGACCCGGAGCTTCTCCGCGAGATGGCAGGCATGCAGCGGCCCCGCCCCTCCGAAGGCGACGAGGGTCGCCTGCCGGGGGTTGCCGCCGCGCTCCGTCACGTGCATGCGCACCGCCGCGCCCATCGTCTCGTTGACCACGTCGTGCACGGTCCACGCCGCCTCCAGCGCCGACTGTCCGCGGGGCCGGGCGATGTGTTCCTCGATGCCGGCGCGTGCCGCGTCTTCGTCAAGCCGCATGGAACCGCCGGCGAAGTTGTCGGGATTGAGGTAGCCGAGCAGCAGGTCGGCGTCGGTCACCGTCGGCCGGGTGCCGCCGAGGCCGTAGCAGATGGGGCCGGGGTCGGCGCCGGCGCTCTCCGGCCCGACCTGAACGAGACCCATCGCGTTGATCCCGGCAATGCTGCCCCCTCCGGCACCGATCTCGATCATGTTGACCGCCGGCACCGCTACCGGAAAGCCGCTTGATCGCGTGAACCGCCTGGACCGTGCGACCTCCAGCTCGTCGGTGATCGGCATCGCCCCGTCACGGATGAGACACGCCTTGGCCGTCGTTCCTCCCATGTCGAACGACAGCACCTCCGGCAGCGCGAGCGCCTGCGCGATCCGACGGCCCACGATGGCGCCGGCCACCGGTCCGGACTCGATGAGCCGCAACGGGAAGTCGGCCGCGGTTTCGGTGGAGCCGAGGCCGCCGTTGGAGAGCATCACCCGCAGCGGCGCGGCGTATCCGGTGCGGGCGAGTCCAGTGTCGAGGTTCCCGAGGTAATGCCGGACGAGCGGCTTCACGTAGGCGTTGACCACCGTGGTGCTGGTGCGCTCGTACTCCTTTATCTGCGGCAGCACCTCGGACGAGGTGGTTACCGCGATCTCGGGGGCGAGTTCACGCATGAGCCGCGCCGCCTCCCGTTCGTTGTCGGGGTTGACGTACGAGTGCAGGAAAGCGATGGCGACCGAACCCACGCCCTCCGCCAGCATGAGGGTCACGGCGGCCTCGATTTCCTCCAGCGGAATCGCGCGAAGGACGGTGCCGTCGCTCCAGGTGCGCTCGTCGATGGGGATCCGCAGGTGCCGCGGTACCAGCGGCGCCGGAGGATCGGCCCAGAGCTCGTAGGTGGTCACCCGAACGTGGCGGCGAAGCTCCAGCACGTCGCGGAAACCGCGGGTGGCGAGCAGCGCGGTGCGTGCACCCTTTCGCTCGATGATCGCATTGGCGACCAGGGTGGTGGCGTGCGCGATGCGGCGCGTGCGGGCGACGTGCTCGGGGTCGATGGAGCCGAACGCCCGCAGGCCTTCGAGAATGGCGACGGAGGGATCCGCCGGTGTCGTCAGGCACTTCTCGACGTGAATGTCGCCGCAACGCTCGTCGTACAGCACGAAGTCGGTGAATGTTCCCCCGACGTCGCAGCCCAGCCGATATGCCGCCCGCGTCTCGCTCATCGCTCCCTCCCGGTCATCGCCCGGCTCTTCCCCCGCACCGCTGGAGTGCCCATGGATCCGCGTTCTACTCGACGACCTCCACGCCCCGATTCCACACCGCGGCTTCGCCCACGTTCGCCTCCTCCGAACGTGCCCGCAACGCCTTCGTCGCCTCCTCGTCGACCGTGCGCGCGTCGAGATCGAGGACCACGCCGTAGATCGAACGGGCCGCACCGGCGGACACCTTGCCGTCGAGCACGTCGTCCAGGACCCGCCGAGGGTCACGGTCCAGGGGAGAGCCGTGACCTCCGCCGCCGCCGGTGAACATTCGCAGCTCGTCTCCTTCCGCAAGGGTGAACGCCTGCTTCGAGGGAACCGTCTCCACCTCGCCCGATCCGCGCGCCACTTCAGTGCGCCAAACTGCACCCGGCCGGCCGCCGAACAGACCCCACGCCGGAGTGAAATGGCGCTCCGAACGGTAGGAGCAGGTCATCGCGCCGCGCACCGCCTCCAGCACCCGCACCGTCCCCGTTCCGCCGCGGAAACGCCCCGCGCCACCGCCGTCGCGCCGCAGCCGGTAGCTTCGCACCCGCAGGGGATAGTCCATCTCGATCGCCTCGGCCGGAATGTTCATGCAGTTGGAGACGTCGGTGTCCACCGCTTCGATGCCGTCCCCGCCCGGGTATCCACCGCTTCCTCCCGCCACGATGTCCGACAGCCCGAATCGCTCGCCGGTGCGCGGGTCGACGCCCCCGAACGAGACGCAGCTTATGCTGCCGGCCGGGGCCGCCGGTACCCGCTCCGGCACCGCCTGGACGAGCGCTCCCAGCACGACGTCGGCGGCACGCTTCAGGGTATGGGCGCGGATCGCGACGGGCGCGGGATGGCGTGGGTTGAGGAGCGTCCCTTGCGGAATGACGACGTCGATCGGCCGGTAGCACCCCTGGTTGTTGGGAATGGTCGGGTCGGTGACGCAGCGCACCGCGAAGTAGGCCGAGCCGGCACCGCCCGACCACGGGGCGTTGACGGGGCCCGCGACCTGGGGGCTCGTGCCGGTGAAGTCGACGGTGACGGCGTCGCCCTCGATCCGGACCGTCGCGGTGATGGGCACGCGACGGTCGAGCGCGATGCCGTCATTGTCCATGTAGTCCGTGAAACGCCAGGTCCCGTCGGGAATCTCCGCGATGCGGGCGCGGGTGAGCCGCTCCGCATAGTCGAGCAACCCGTCGAGACAGTCGTCGGTGGCGGCACCGTATTCCTCGAAGAGCGCCCGCAGCCGCTCCCGTCCGACCGTGGCGGCCGCAATCTGCGCGTCGATGTCGCCCATCACCACGCGCGGGAGCCGCACGTTGCGGCGGATGACCCGCACGAGCGTCTCGTTGACCACGCCCGCGTCGTAGAGCCTGAGCGGCGGCAGGATGAGCCCTTCCTGGAAAATCTCGGTCGCATCCGTCGGCATGCTGCCGGGCACCTTGCCTCCGAAGTCCTCCTGGTGGGCGAGGCACACGGAGAAACCGACCGTCCGTCCCGCCGCCAGCACCGGCACCGCGACGACGAGATCGGGGAGGTGGGTGCCGCCGTCGTGCGGATCGTTCATCACGTAGACGTCGCCCTCGCGACAGGCCTCGGCGGGAAACGCCTCGAGCAGACGCGCCATCGCCGGAATGAAGGCGGCCATGTGCTGCGGCAGCGCGACCGACTGTGCCAGGATGTCGCCGCGCGCGTTGAACAGCGCCGCGGAGCAGTCCTCTCCTTCCTTGAGAATGACCGAATAGGCGCTTCGCAGCAGCGTCGCCTGGATCTCCGCGGCGATGCCGTCGAGGCGGTTGCGGATCACTTCCAGCGTGATTGGGTCGAAACGTTTCACGCTGTGCCCCCGCCGCAGGTGACGACGAGGTTGCTCCCTTCGTCGACGACCGCTCGATGGCTCGGGTCGACCGCTGCCGTCGCGACTGGGTCGAACCGCTTCACGATGCACCGCCACGACCGGTCACGACGAGATTGTCCGCACGGTCGACAGCCACGCAGTGGCCAGGGCAGACCACCGCCGTCTCGATTCCGTCGCAGCGTTTCACGACGCTGGCCCGCCGCGCGTCACGACGAGGTTGTCCGCGATGTCGACGACCGCGCGGTGACCGGGGTAGACCACCGTCGTCGTGTCGGCCTGGGTCACAACCGCCGGTCCTTCGATCTCGACTCCCGGCGGAAGGGCGGCGCGATCATGGAAAGCCGTGTCCATCCATCCGTGCGGGTCTTCGAAGAAGGCCGGCCGCACCGTGACGGGCGGCGACACCGCCGGCGCGGGTCCGGCGGCGGCGACGCGCGCAGGTGCCGGCGGTGTCATCGCCGGTCCACTCAGCAAGACTCGCAGGTTCACGAACTCCACCCGTTCCTCCAGGCTCCCGTGACCGTGGATCTCCCGGTAGCGATCGCGAAAGGCACGCTCCGCGGCGGCGATGCTCCGGCCGCCGACGGCGGCGCCGGCGAGCTTCACCTCGAGTTCGTAGGACTGGCCCACGTACCTCATCTCGGCGAACCTCTCCACGGTGATCGTATCCGCCGCGACCCCGTCCCGGTGCATCTCCGCTCGCCCCTGCGCCTCCAGCTCCTCGAAGGCGGCGCGCATCGACGCGGGATCCACGTCTTCCGTGCGCATCGCGAAGGTGCGGTACCGGTCGCACTGGATGCGGGCTTCGAGCAATCCCTCCGCGGCGAGCACTCCGGGTCTCGGCGGCACGATCAGGGTCCCGATCGCGAGCCGTTCGGCGATCGCTCCGCCGTGGAGCGGACCGGCGCCCCCGAGAAGCACGAGCGCAAAGTCGCGGGGGTCGTGGCCGCGCTTCACCGTGAGCATCCGCACCGCTTCGGCCATGGCCGCGTTGCAGACGGTATGGATGCCGAACGCCGCCTCCTCGAGGCTGCACTGCATCGCCTCGGCGAGGGTGCCCACCGCGCGTTCCGCCGCATCGATTCGCAAGCGAATTCCGCCGGCGAACCGCGCGGGCTCGAGGTACCCCAGCACGAGGCTCGCATCGGTCACGGTGGGGACGGACCCGCCCCGCCCGTAGCAGGCCGGTCCGGGATCGGCGCCCGCGCTCTCCGGCCCCACCTTGAGCACCCCGGCGTCGTCGAGCCGCGCGATGCTTCCGCCCCCGGCTCCGATCGTGTGGACGTCGACCATCGGCACTCGGAGCGGATAGCCGCGAATGCGGCCCTCGCGCGAGATGAGCGACGCCCCGCCGCGCGCGAGCGCGACATCCGAGCTCGTGCCGCCGATGTCGAGGGTGATGAGCTCGCGCCGGCCCGAGCGTTCCCCCGCCGAGCGAGCGCCCAGCGCCCCTGCGGCGGGACCGCTCAGCAAGGTGGTGACGGGACGGGCGACGGTGCGGCGCGCGGAGGCGGCGCCGCCGCGCGACTGCATGATGAGGAGGGGCGCCCGGATCCCGCGCCGGCGGAGCGCAGCCCCGAGCCCGTCGACGTAGCCGTTGACGATGGGCCGCACGTAGGCGTCGAACGCGGTCACGCACGTGCGCTCGTACTCGCGAAATACCGGATCGATCTCCGATGAGACGGAGACCGCGAGGCTCGGGAGGTCGCGCGCGATGAGATCCGCCGTGCGCCGCTCGTGGGCGGGATTGCGAAACGAGAAGAGATAGCAGACCGCGACCGCCTCGATGCCCTCCTCTTCGACCAGTCGCGTCACCGCCGAACGCACCGCCGCCTCGTCGAGCGGCACGACGACGGAACCGTCGGGACCAATACGCTCCGTAACCCCTGCACGCCTGCGTCCCGGGGCGAGAAACACCGGTGTCTCCGGGACCATGAAGAGGTCGTACATGCGCGAGCGCTTCTGCCGGCCGATCTCGAGGACGTCCTCGAAGCCCTCGGTCATCAGCAATCCGATGCGCGCGCCCTTCTCCTCGAGGATCGCGTTGGTGGCGATGGTCGTGCCGTGCACGAAGCGGTCGATGTTCCCAGGCACTTCGCCGCTCAGCTCGAGCACCGCCTCGACTCCGGCCAGGACACCGGCGGCGGGATTCTCGGGAGACGAGGGCACCTTCACGGCAAAGACCCGGTCTCCCCGCCGGCCGATCACGTCGGTGAACGTGCCGCCGATGTCCACACCAATCCGGAATCCGTGCAGTGGTCCGGTCACGTCCGACCCGCCGAGCTGCGTCCGTCGGCAAAGGAGATGAGCCATCCATCCAGGAATCCGCCGTGACGCGTTGTCCTCGCCACGGCGCTGGTGATGGTGAGCTCCGCGGGCGTAGCCGCGGAAAAGTTGATGTTCGCCGAGTTCAAGTACCCAGGCGCCAATCTGCTGAAGTACGGGTAGCGATGGACCTCGTTCTCCGGGCCTCGGTCCCGATCCTTGTCAGACCGTCGCGCCGCTGTCCACGGAGAGGATCTGCCCCGTGGTGACCCTCGATTCGTCGGAAGCGAGATAGAGCGCCATGTTGGCGATGTCCCGCGGCTCGCACCATCCGAAGAGCTGGCTCTCCCGCACGAGCCGATCCACGTGTTCGTTCGCCTGCGCCAATGCGGCGACGCGCGCCGTGCGGGTCGCCCCGGGCGCGATCGCATTCACCCGGACTCCCTGCTCCGCGTACTCCGCCGCCATCGACCGGGTCATGCTCGCTACCGCGCCCTTCGCCGCGGTGTAGCAGTCCCTCCCGCGCACCGCCATGAGTGCGACGTTGGACGACGTGTTGATGACCGAGCCGCCGCCGGATTCGATGAGCCGCGGGATCCCGTACTTGCAGCCGAGAAAGGTTCCGAAGAGATCGAGGCGGATGACACGCCAGAACTCTTCCTCCGGCGCCTCGGTGACCGGTCCGTCGATCGTGGTGGAGCCTCCCGCGTTGTTGTAAACGATGTCGAGCCGGCCGAATCGGTCCACCGCCCGGGCGAACGCGGTCCGGACGCTTGCGGCGTCGGTGACGTCCGTCTCGACCCAGAGGGCGTCGCCGCCCGCGGTCCGAATTCGTTCCTCCGTTTCCGCGCCGGAGGCCGGGTCGATCTCGGCCACGACGACGCGCGCACCCTCGCTGGCAAACAGCTCCGATGCCGAGCGACCGATGCCGGTCCCCGCGCCGGTGATGAATGCGACCTTGCCTGCAAGCCGATCGGTCACGACGTCTGGTCTCCTCGTTGGAACGCCGGGCGCCGCCGGCACTCGCCGGAGCGCGGGAAAGATAGCAGAAACCGGGCATCGCTCCGTTCGCCGGCGATCCGCCGCGGCCTCCGCACCGCGACTCTCAGCTCGGCCTGAAATCCTCGGCGGGTACCCAGCTATATGTCTCGCCCGCGTAGGTCGGGTCCGGATTCCCGCGCACCGTGGTGCGCCACATGACGCGGATGTGTGCGTCGGCGTCGTACCAGGTGCCGGAGTGGAGGAGGTTGCGGTTGTCGTAGATGACGAGATCGCCCTCCGTCCATTCGTGGGTATAGGTGAAGCGCCGCTCGGTCAGGTGGTGGAGAAGCTCGAACAGCAGCGCCGCGCCCTCGCCATCGGGTCCCGGTTCCATCCCGGCAATCGGGCCGGTGAGGAAGTCCATCTGTCCGCCGCCGCACGTGTAGATCGACCTCTTCCCCGTCAGCGGGTGGACGCGCACCAGGGGCTGGCGCTGCGGCTGCTGGTGCGCGGCAAGCGGCTTCGGCACCTCGCCCTCGCGCACCGCCTCGTCCGAGCGTCCCATGCCGGGGAGCACGTGGATGCCTTCCAGGCCGTCGATTCGCGCCTTCATCGCGTCCGGAAGCTCGGAGTACGCCCGGGTCGAATCGGCGAACAGCGTCTGGCCCTGCCCCCGCGGCACGGGCTGCTTCGCATAGAACAGGGAGTAGTCCGGCGGAGGCCGCCGGAAGCTCTGGTCCGTGTGCCAGCCCGTGCGGTGCGGGTGTTGCACGGGAATCCGGCCGTCCGCAGTCAGAGGCGGGTCCGGCAGGGGCGACGGCTGGGTCCCGATGGGCGGCATGTTGGTGATCTGGATGATCTCCGGGACCGCGTCGTGGTAGTCGAACAGGTTGCGGCGATTCACGAACGCGTAGCTGTTTCGGTAGTCCTCGACCTCCGGTCCGAGCAGCTTGCTGAGCCGCAACAGGAGCTCCGGCTGGTCGGAAATCTCGTTCATCTCGGGCAGCAGCAGCAGTCCACCCCGTTCGCAGATCGCGGCACCGAGCGTTTCAGGCTCCGCTTCGAGCGCCGCCACCGCCTCTCGTGCACCGGCGAGCGCCGGGAAGCGCATCACCGCGCCGAAGGAGGCATCGGGGAGGAGGGCGAACTCGCAAGGGCGGTCGGCACCATCCGTTGCGGCAAATGCCGCGCTGACACTTTCGCTACCTGTGGACATGACCTCGCTCCCGTGCATGTGTCCGCCGTCCCTCAACCCTGCGCCGGCAGCAGCGCCTTGTAGGCATCCCCTTCGCCGGTAGGAGTCTTCCCTTCCTGGCGGGCGATGCCGGCGGTGCTGTGGATGTGCATCTCCTTCGGTGCCGGGCGGCCGCCTGGAACGTCCAGCCAGAGTCGAAGGAGATGGCGGCGATACCCCGCCTCCACGTCATCCTCGAACGCGGTGCGGGCGTGCATCACCAGGGCGATCTCGGGCACCTCGAAGTGGCGCCGCTCGATGTCGCCGAGCCCGAGACCCGCGGCGCGGATGTCCTCCAGCGCCCGCTCGAAGGCGTGCAGGTGCCGGGGGCCCAGGTCGATCGCGAAGTCGTCCCGGGAGGCGAAGTCGGTGCCGTGCCAGGCGCTGGGGTGGTCGATGTGCGTGCGACAGATGTCCAATGTCGGACTCGGCCTTTTTTCTGCGGCGCATTCTACGCTCAGGAGTGCCCGCATCCAGCAGAATTGCCCGTGCACGACGCGCGGCCTACGATCCGACCAGGAAGATGGACCGGTACACATCATGTGGAGCCTTCAACAAGCCAAGAACAGCTTCAGCACGGTGGTGGCGGCGGCGACCGGCGTGCGAATTGTCGTGCCCGGACGGACGGCATGCTGACTGGCATGCTACCTGCGCCCCGCCCCGGTTGACCCGCTTCAGACGAACGGCAATTGGAACGCCGAACAAGCGCTCGGCGTCGTGAGGCATCAGGATGCGCACCACAGCACACGGAACGAAGCTTCCAGCACAGCCTCCGGCTGCCGGCGAGCTGGTGCACGCACGCTCCCGGCGGTGGCTGGTCGAGGAGGTTGTGGACCCGCCGGCGCCAGGCGAGTCCGCGATTGTCAAGCTCGCCTGCGCCGAGGACGACTCGCAGGGTCAGTCGCTGTCCGTCTTCTGGGACTACGAGCTCGACCGTCAGATCCTCGAGGACGAAGGCTGGGCCGACCTCACCGCCAAGGGCTTCGACTCGCCGCGGCAGTTCGCGGCCTTCCTGCACACGCTGCGCTGGCACTGCGTCACCGCGACCGACCCAAGCCTCTTCCAGTCGCCGTTCCGGGCCGGAATCCGCATCGATGCCTACCAGATGGAGCCGCTGCGCAAGGCACTCCGACTGCCGCGCGTCAACCTCTTCATCGCCGACGACACGGGGCTCGGCAAGACCATCGAGGCGGGGCTCATCGCCCGCGAGCTGCTCCTTCGACGGAAGGCGAACGCCATCGTCGTCGCGGCGCCGCCGTCGGTGATGGAGCAGTGGAAGGGGGAGTTGGAGGATCGCTTCGGACTTGTCTTCGAGATTCTCGACCGTGCGTATCTCTCGCGAATGCGCCGGGAACGCGGGTTCGGGGTCAACCCGTGGCGTACGCACAGCCGGTTCCTGGTCTCCCACAACCTCCTGATCGACCCGAGCTACGCGGACCCCCTGCGCGAGTGGCTGGGGCCGATGCTGCCCGGCAGCCTGCTGATTCTCGACGAGGCGCACCACGCCGCGCCCGCGAGCGGCGGGCGCTACGGAATCGAGACCAAGTTCACCCGTGCGATCCGCGACCTGGCCGGCCGCTTCGAGCACCGCCTGTTCCTGTCCGCGACGCCGCACAACGGCCACTCCAACAGCTTCTCGACCCTGCTGGAGCTCCTGGACCCGTACCGCTTCACGCGCGGGGTCAAGGTACGGGGCAAGAACGCGCTGGACGACGTGATGGTGCGCCGCCTGAAGGAGGACATCCGCGAGGTTCGGGGTGGCTTCCCGAAGCGAAACGTCGAGCCGCTGATCATCGACGACCTGCCGCCCGACGCCCCCGAGCTCGTGCTCTCGGGGCTCGGGCTCGACGGCGCCGCGTTCTTCCCCGCGCCCCCATGACCGATGCCTTGGTGAGCCTCCCGCCGCACATTCGGCGGCGGCTGGAAGGCGCGCTCGATACCGGACTCATCTCGACCTCGTCAGCCGCGGCGACACGCCAAGGCGGTGGTCGCAGACGGTGAGGCCGTCTTCACAACGTCGGCCAACCTCACGGATGCCGCCCTCGACCGCAACATCGAGCTCGGCGTCCTGATCCGCGATCGATCGCTGGCTGCGAGCGTGACCAGCCACTTTCAGGGGTTGATAGACAGGGAGGCGTTGAGGCCGTTGCCCATCGAGTGACGCGGACATTGCTCAAACCGTGTTTGCATGCATCCCGGGCAATGCGCGCCAAGAACGTCTGCGCAGGGAACGCAGTCCATTGCCTGGCGAGTCGACTGGACAGATGCGCACGATGTGACGCCTTCGAGCGGCAGGGAACAACTTCAGCGCGGAGGTGGCGGTAGCGCTGAAGGAGCGGCCGCGCCCGCTCCATCCCAAACTCCCGCGACACGAATTCGGCAGGGCCGGACTCAGCCGCGCTGATGGTACATCTCCCCCATCTCCGTGAAGTGCCTGACCACCAGATCGTCGTGCATGTCCCACCATTCGGGGATGCTGCGGAATTCCTTGATGACGGCCCTTGCCGTTCTCGATCACCATCACCGGCCAGTCGCCGACCAGCACGTTGTCGATTCCGAACAGCTCCTTTTCGACACCGGCGATCTCTTCATCGTCATCTTGCGGGTGTCCCGATCCTCGCCGCAAGAGCTCATCCCTTCACGGACGCGCTCCAGGTGCTGCCCGGTCTGCATGCCTGCGCGGTCAATCGAGAAACGCACCGGATGCGATAATTCGACGGCGAACGTACCACTTTTGTATCTTTCACCAGGAAATTATGAGCCAAATATGAACCAAAAATTCCCGCATGCATGACCAATTCGATTTTCAGAGGCTACAATGCCCCGGTACTGGCGTCCGGTGCACTCGACTCGCGACGACTGTCGGGGTCCGGACAAGATTCGCACGGCGGCCGGTGCGGCGGAATCCGGAGTACATGCCGGGCATCCGCCGAACCGAACCGCTCGCAGATCGCGACAGGCCGAAACGATTTCGGCACAGCGACGTCGGCCGATTCGGCCGCGTTGCATGCGCGGACTGCACAACCGACCAATTCGAACTACGCGAAGATCGAACAGGGAGCAAGCGATGAACAAACGTGTGGCCATCATCGGGGCGGGCCCCTGCGGCCTTTCCCAGCTTCGCGCCTTCCAGCAGGCCGAGAGCAACGGCGCGGACATCCCCGAGCTGGTGTGCTTCGAACGGCAATCCGACTGGGGCGGCCTTTGGCACTACACCTGGCGAACGGGTCTCGACGAGCACGGCGAGCCCGTGCACTGCAGCATGTACCGGTACCTGTGGACCAACGGGCCGAAGGAATGCCTGGAGTTCGGGGACTACTCGTTCGAGGAGCACTTCGGAAAGCCGATTCCGTCCTTCCCTCCCTACGCCGTACTCAACAACTACATTCTCGGCCGGGCGGCGAAGTCCGACGTGCGCAGGTACGTCCGGTTCTCCACCGCGGTGAGGGACGTCTCGTACTCCGAAGCGAGCGGCAGGTTCACGGTGCGCTCGACCGACCTGAACGCGCAGACGGACCAGGAGGAGGAGTTCGACCACGTCATCGTGGCCACCGGTCACTTCTCGGTTCCGAACGTGCCGAGCTTCCCGGGCATCGACCGCTTCCCCGGCCGGGTGCTGCACGCACACGACTTCCGCGACGCGCTCGAGTTCAAGGGCAAGCGGCTGCTCATCGTCGGCGGCAGCTACTCCGCCGAGGACATCGCGCTGCAGAACCTGAAGTACGGCGCCGCGTCCGTCACCTGCACGTACCGCTCCGGCGCAATGGGGTTCAAGTGGCCGGAGGGGATCGAGGAGCTGCCGCTCGTGACGAAGTTCGAGGGCAACACCGCGCACTTCAGCGACGGCAGCACCCGCGAGATCGACGTGGTGATCCTCTGCACCGGCTACAAGCACCACTTCCCGTTCATGGAGGATTCGCTGCGGCTGCGCACCCACAACCGGCTGTGGCCGCCGGGACTGTACAAGGGCGTGGTCTGGATCGACAACCCGAAGCTCGCCTACCTGGGCATGCAGGACCAGTACTACACGTTCAGCATGTTCGACGCGCAGGCGTGGTACGTCCGCGACGTCATCCTCGGCCGGATCGCGCTTCCGTCGCGCGAGGAGATGGAGAAGGACGCCGTCGCGTGGCTGGCGCGCGAAGAGGCGCTGGAGGATCCGATACAGGACATCGACTACCAGACCGACTACTGCAAGGACCTGGCGGCGGTGACGGACTACGAGATGGACTGGGACGTGCAGTCCGACAACTTCAAGCACTGGGAGCACCACAAGGAAGAGGACATCACGGGCTACCGCGACCACTCGCACACGTCGCCGGTGACCGGCGTCACCGCCCCGGTGCACCACACCAGATGGTGGGAGGCGCTGGACGACTCGCTGGAAACGTTCATGGATACCAGGTAATCCCGGTGGAGCGACCATGAGCACAGTCGAAGTGCCAATCAACGGCGAACGTCTGATCGCCGACTTGAAGCGCCTGCGAGAATTCGGGGCCTGCGGGATCGGAGTTGTGAGGACCTCGCTCTCGCCCATTGACGTCGAGTCCAGGCACTGGCTCCGCGGGCGATTCGAGGAAGCGGGACTCGATGCTCGCATCGACGGAGCCGGCAACGTCATCGGGCGTTCCCGCAATCCCGGAAAAGCGGTGCTCATCGGCTCCCACACCGATACCCAGCCGACCGGTGGATGGCTCGACGGGGCGATGGGGGTGATCTACGGTCTCGAGGTCGCGCGGGCGCTGTCCGAGGCGCCGGCCACGAAGGACCGTGCGCTCGACGTCGCATCCTGGCTCGACGAGGAAGGTCGGTTCTTCGGCTGCTTCGGGAGCCTCTCGTTCGTCGGCGAGACACCGGCGCACGCACTCGACGCACTCGACACGACCGACGGGACGAACCTGACCCTGGGCGACGCACTCCACGAGGCCGGACTCGCCGGGGTTGCGCCGGAGCGCCTCGACCCGAATCGACACGTCGCCTACCTCGAAGCGCACATCGAGCAGGGGCCCTACCTCGAGGAGGAAGGGAACCGGATCGGGGTGGTCACCAGCATCGTCGGGGCGCGCAACTTCATCGTCGAATTCGAGGGCGAGCAGAATCACGCCGGCACCACGCCGATGGCCCGACGCCGGGACGCGGCGCACGCGATGGTCGATTTCGCCCACGCGGTGTATCGCGAGTTCCCCACCGCGGCGGGCGAGCGTTCCGTGTGGACGATCGGGGAGATGACGCTCGAGCCGAACGCGATGAGCATCGTCCCCGGCAAGGCCCGACTGAATCTCCAGTTCCGGGATCAGGATCCGACGGTGCTCGATCGCCTGGAGGCGCTTTCCCTCGATCTCCTGGCACGGGCGAACGCGGGACCTTGCGCCGCCACCATGCGGCCTCGCAAGCACCATTCCATCCCCGCCCCGATGGACGTCAACCTGCGCGGCCACCTCGAACGCGCCGCCGAGCGGCATGCGCCCGACCAGTGGACGTCGATGCCAAGCGCCGCGGTGCACGATGCCCAGATTCTCGCCAGCCACCTGCCGAGCGCGATGCTGTTCGTGCCGAGCATCAACGGGGTGAGTCACGCTTTCGAGGAGGACACGAGCGAGGAGGACATCGTGCTCGGATGCCAGGTGCTCGCGACAGCCACGGCTTCGGTGCTGATCGCAACCGACTGAAGGGCGCCCTCCGGGCCGGCGAGGCGAACGACTACGAAGAGCTGTCGCGGATGTGGTCGTACAGGTTTTCGAACTCGTGGTCGACGGCAGGACCGAAGATCGGGTCGACCTGTGCTTCGAACGCTTGTCTGACCACCGTCCAGTCCGCGTCGTCGAGAAGCTTCTGGGCCACGAGGAATACCGTTTCATCCTCGAGACGCGCGTGGTAGCCGAGAAACTCCGTGTAGTCACGGCCGGTCGCGACCAGGGTATCGCGCTCGACCAGGGCACCGTCGACCACCCCGATCAGCATGTCACGGAAGATGCTGCCCTTCTCCGCGAGCGCGGCGTGCTCGCGAAGCAGCTTCGCGATGGTGGCTTCGGTTTCCGGCGCAATCCCGCGTTCGCGCATCCGCTTGAACATCAGGTCTTCCTTCGGGTGATGCGTGTGATCGGGGTAGCGGGTCATGTAGACCATGATGTCGCGCATCAGCTCGAAGTCGCCGCCGCTCGCATCGCTGACCTCATCGAGCTCTCGCGAAAGCAGGCGGAGAATTTCGCGGATGTTCTGGTGGTCCTGGTGCAGTTCGTTCATCACGGTCGACATGATCGACTCCTTCCGCCATCGCGCCGGTTGCCCGTACACCTGACGCGCATTGTAGGCCCATAGGTTCAGAATTTGTCTTCCGGGATCACCATCAGGCGAGAATATGACGCCTCCCGGCACCGCCGTCTGCCACCCCGCCAGCATGCCTGCGAATGCGTCACCGCGCCAGCGTGGAGGACGGACGGTTTCGTGGCCCCGCACGGCGGCAACGATCCCGATGTCATGTCTCTCGATTCCCGGGCTGGGAGCACGACTGTCATGCGGTATCGCACCGCCTGCCGGCGCCGGGGAACCAATCGACTCAGAGTGCCGACACGCGCGACCACTGTTCGTCGAGCTTCTTCCTCGACACGCTGAACGCCGTCCCGAGTTCCTGAGCAAAAACCGATACCCGATACTCTTCCAGCATCCACCGGTGGCGCGCGAGTTCGGCATCGCGCCGGCCTCGCTCCCTGCTGTCGCGCGCCTTTGATTCAAGCCGCTGCTGCAGGGGCAGAATCTCGGCGAGCCGACGTGTGTCGTTCGCTCCTCCGCGGCGGAGCTTCTCCAGGCGTACCCGCAGCGCATCCAGATACCGCGGGAGCGACGCGAAGGCATCATCCGGCGTGGCGGCGATGAATCCATGGTGCACGAGTCCGTCAAGCTGACGCCGGGCGTCGGCCAGCGAGGCCGCCGGCGCGTGCAGATCCGGATCGTCGAAGAGCCGGCGCACTTCCCGTGCCGCCCGCAGGATCGCGAGCGCGCCGTCGACCACCTCCGCGAGTCCGACTGAGAAATCGGCGCGGCCCGCGGCCAATGCGGCCTCGAACCGGCTCCGCTCCCGGATCGTGTCGGCGGGAGCGACGAACGTCCGGGCCACGGTGCGGTCGACGAGGTCGCGGTGCGCCTCGGCGGACGTGCCGGGCTCGGGCCGTGCCGCACTCCGGTGAGGGGGATCCACCCAGTCGGGGGGCGGTGCGATCATCGCGTAGAGCAGGCACAGCTCGTCGACGCCCGGCAGTGCTCGCAGGCACTCTTGTGCTTCACGCCGCATCGCGAGCGAAAACAGTCGTACGAGACCTCCGTGGTGACTGCGCTCGGCGGCGCTGCGGGCCTGAAAGTGCTCCACGATCACGCCCGAGCCGATGTCGCGCAGGGCCGGAAAGACGACCCCCGAACGGTCGCTGGCCCGATCCTCGGCCTCCACCGGTACGGCACCGAACTTCCACGTCCGGTGGCCGCGTTCGCCTCGAACCGGCGTGGCGTCTTTGGGCGGGCCATGCGGTGCGACCAGCCGCCGCTCGATCTCGTCGAGCCTGCGTCCCCGGCCCAGCACCGCGCCTTCCCGATCGATGACCTCGAACCGCATGAGCAGATGGGCCGCCAAGACGCGTCGCAGCCGCGCCGGCAGCCAGGCATCGCGCGGAACCGACACGCCCCGGGTTCGGTCCAGGAACCGAGCGAGCGCCTCGTGCAACGAACCGTCCCCGGCCCTCGTCCCGGCCACGAACTCGCGGGCCAGGCCGGCCAGCGGCATCGCGGCCCGGCGCAGGCTCTTGGGCAGGGCGCGCAGGAGTGCGAGCACCTTGTCTTCGAGCAGTCCCGGTACCAGCCACTCGAACCGGCCGGGATCGAGATCCACCAGTACGTCGTACCGAATCGTCACGGTCAGCCCGTCGTCGTCCTCACCGGGCGCGAACCGGTAGGCGAGTGGGAACGACTGATCGTCGATCTGCAACGTATCGGGAAATTCCGTCTCATCGGCGAGTTGGACGCCGGGAGCAATGTCCTCGCGGCGCAGTTCGAGCCCGCGCGCCTCTTCTTCTCCGAGGCCGGAGAACCAGTCCTCGAAGGTCCGTCCGTCCACGACGTGCGACGGAATCCGAGCGTCGTAGAACGCGAGCACCGCGTCGTCGCTCACCACCGCCCCCGGGCTGCGGAGCTTGTGCTCCACGGTACGAAGCCGCGCCAGTTCCCGGACATTGCGATCCATGAAGCGGTGAGCGCACACGTATCCGTTCTCGACGAGTCCCGATCGCAGGAATACCTCGCGCGCACCCTCCCGGCTCACCGGCGCGAACCGCACCCGACGGCGGGCGATGAGCGTCAGCCCGTATGCCGCCACCTGTTCGAAGACCATGGGCTCGGCGCGCCGTGCATCCCAATGCGCGTCGAAGTGGGTCCGGCGCACGAGGTCGCCCGCCGCCTTCTCCACCCATTCCGCGCGCACCCGTCCGGCCACGAACGCGTACGCCCGCTCCGTCTCCACCACCTCGGCGGCGACAATCCATGGTGCGACGGCCGGATGGAGCACCGATCCCGACGCGAGCCGGAACGTCGTTCCTCGCAGACCGGAGTACTGTCCCTCCGGCGTGCGTGCGCCGACACAGCGCAGCAGACCCGTGAGGAGCGCCCGGTGAATCCGCCCGGGCGAGGCTCCGAGCGCCCGAGGGCGGATGTCCAGTTCGCGGCAGATGTCGCGAATCTGGCCGTGCACGTCCAGCCAGTCGCGCATTCGGGTCGGCGACAGAAAATGCCGGCGGCAGAACCGGCGCATCGATTCGCCCGGATCCTTTGCCGCAGACCGGAACCGGCGCCAGAGATTGACGATTCCGAGGAAGTCGGAACGCGGGTCGGTGAAGCGTCCGAGTGCGGTCTGGGCCGCAGCCTTGCGTGACGAGTTCCAATCACGGGGATCGGGCACGCTCAGGAAGCTCGCGATGACCAGCACGTCGGCGACGCAGCCAAGCGCGTTCGCTTCGAGCAGCATGCGCCCGATTCTGGGGTCGAGCGGAAGCCGCGCGAGCCGGCGCCCGACCTTCGTGAGAACGCCGTCGGCGTCGATGGCCCCGAGTTCGCGCAGCAGCCGCAGGCCGTCGTTGACGTGGCGCCGGTCGGGGGCGTCGATGAACGGGAAGCGCTCGACTTCCGGCATCCCCAGGGACAGCATGCGCAGCAGCACCGCCGCGAGGTCGGAACGCCGGACCTCGGGTTCCGGGTGGGCGGGCCGGGCCTCGAACTCGGCCTCGTCGTAGAGCCGGATGCACACCCCGGGTCCCACCCGCCCGCAGCGACCGGCGCGCTGGTCGGCCGAGGCCCGCGAGATCGGTTCCACCGGCAGCCGCTGCACACCCGTACGGTGTGCATACCGGCTCACACGGGCAGTACCCGCATCGATGACGAAGCGGATGCCGGGCACTGTGAGCGAAGTCTCCGCGACGTTCGTCGCAAGCACCACGCGGCGGCGTGCGACCGGCGTGAACAGCGCCTGCTGGCGCGCCGCCGACATGCGGGCGTGGAGGGGAAAAAGCTCGGTGTTCGGCAATCCGAGTCGCTGCACCCGAGCCTCGGTCTCCCGGATCTCGCGTTCCCCCGACAGGAACACGAGCACGTCGCCCGGCTTGTCGCGCAACTCCTCGAGCGCCCCCGCGACCCTCTCGGGGACGTCGTCCCCTTCTTCCCCGGGCCGATACCGGATCTCGATGGGGTGGGTCCGGCCTTCCACCTCGATGACCGGCGCCCGGTCGAAGAACGCACGAAGCTTCTCGACCTCCAGGGTGGCCGAAGCCACGACCACCCGCAGATCAGGGCGCCGCTGAACGAGGTGTCGCAGGTAACCGAGGACGAAGTCCACGTTGAGCGTCCGCTCGTGCGCTTCGTCGATGATGAGCGTGTCGTACGCGCGAAGGTCGCGATCACCCTGGATTTCCGCGAGCAGGATGCCGTCGGTCATCACCTTGATGCGGGTATTGCGCGCGGTGTGGCGCTGGAACCGCACCTGGTAGCCCACGAGCCGGCCGAGCCCCGGACCGAGCTCCGACGCGATACGGGCCGAGACGCTCCGCGCCGCGATTCGGCGGGGTTGGGTATGGCCGATCATCGCCCCTGCACCCCGTCCGGCTCCGAGGCAGATCTTGGCGAGCTGGGTGCTCTTGCCCGATCCGGTCGCCCCGACCACCAGCGTGACCGGATGCTCGGTCACCGAGCGCGCGATGTCCGGCGCCTTCTCGGCGATCGGAAGGTCGGCCGGAACCGGTGGGACGGGAGTCGTCATATCCGTATCACACGAATGTCACATTCGAGACCGACTGTTGTCATGGGGCATCGATATAACGCTCGGCGAAGGCAGGGACGCCCTGGCGGCGCCGGTCGCCTGGAGCTTCCGACCTTCGAACGTACATGTCTTCCTTTCAAATCCCATGTCCCTGGAGAACGACACATGAAGCGTATGCTCATCCTCGCCGCGGTCGCGACCGCCGTGGCGGGTCAGGCCCAGGCCCGCGACTACATCAGTATCGTCGGCTCGTCGACCGTCTATCCCTTCGCCACCGTGGTTGCCGAGCAGTTCGGCAAGACCTCCGACTTCAAGACCCCGAAGATCGAGTCCACCGGCTCCGGCGGCGGCCTCACGCTGTTCTGCGCCGGCGTCGGCATCGAGCACCCCGACGTGACCAACGCCTCGCGCCGAATCAAGAAGAGCGAGGTCGAGAAGTGTGCCGGCAACGGGGTGAACGACATCCTCGAGGTCAAGATCGGCTACGACGGGATCGTATTTGCGAACTCCCGGAAATCCGAGCCCGTCTCCATCACCCGAAAGCAGATCTTCCTCGCGCTCGCGAAGGATGTCCCGGATCCGAACGGCGGCGAGACCCTGATCCCCAATCCGTACATGAAGTGGAGCGATGTCGACGCATCGCTGCCCGACACCAGGATCGAAGTCCTCGGTCCTCCGCCCACGTCCGGCACCCGGGACGCCTTCGCCGAGCTGGCCCTGGAGGGCGGCTGCAAGAAGATCGATCGGATCAAGGCGATGAAGAAGAAGGACAAGAAGAAGTACAAGGCCATCTGCCACACCGTCCGCGAGGACGGCGGGTACGTCGAAGCCGGCGAGAACGACAACCTGATCGTCCAGAAGCTCGACGCCAACCCCGCCGCGTTCGGCGTATTCGGCTACAGCTTCCTCGACCAGAACTCCGACAAGATCCAGGGTGGCATGGTCGACGGCGTGGAACCGACCTTCGAGAACATCGCCGACCAGTCCTATCCGGTCTCGCGCCCGCTCTACTTCTACGTGAAGAAGGTGCACATCGGGACGGTCCCCGGGCTGAAGGAGTACCTGGCCGAGTTCACCAGCGACAAGGCTTGGGGCGAGGAAGGGTATCTCGCGGACAAGGGCATGATTCCGATGCCGGACGGGGAGCGGATGAAGTTCGCCGACGATGTGAAGGGCCTGTCGAACCTGGTCCTCTGAGGACCGCGTCCGAGGTATGCGGCCACGGGCGCCACGCCGAAGAATGAGCCCCCGCGGCATATGCAACCCGGCACCGGCCGTCCTGGCCGGTGCCGGGTTGCAGTCCCACATGTGAGCTCCTGAATCCATGTCCGCCATGGTCCTGGTCATCGTGCTTCTCGCGCTTGCCGCGGCGGCGTTCCATCTTGGTCGGCGGCGTGCGTTCTCCGTCTCCTCCTCCGTCGGCGGCACGCGCAACCTGCACTCGCTGCCGAGCTACTACGGAGGCCTCACCGCATTGTGGTGCGGACTCCCGGCGGTCATCGTTTTCGGCCTGTGGATGTCGTTCGAGCCGACGATCGTCGAGAGCCTCGTCGTGTCGAGTCTGCATGAGGCCACCCGTTCGCTGCCGCCCGAGCGGCTGAACCTCGTCGTCAACGACATTCGCAACCTCGCCGAAAGCAACATCGTCTCCGGAGAGGTCAGCCCCGAGATGCGCGCGGCGGCCGACCGGTACCTGGACCTGCAGCGCACGAGCGCCGCCGCGTCGACGGTGGTGGTGCTTGCGGTTGCCATCGCAGGGCTCGGGCTGGCGTGGCGCCGGGTATCGCCGGCCCTGCGGGCGCGCAATCAGGTCGAGCGGATCATCCGAGCCCTGCTGATCGCGAGCTCGACCATCGCGATCTTCACCACCCTCGGCATCGTGCTCTCGGTGCTGTTCGAGGCGATTCGCTTCTTCGGCCACGTCGGTGTCACGGACTTCCTGTTCGGCCTCGACTGGAGTCCCCAGATGGCGATCCGGGAGGATCAGGTGGGCTCCTCCGGCGCGTTCGGCGCCATTCCGCTGTTCGCCGGCACCCTGCTCATCTCGTTCATCGCGATGACGGTCGCGGCGCCCATCGGCCTGTTCGCGGCCATCTATCTCGCCGAGTACGCGTCCCCCGCGTTCCGTGCGGTCGCGAAGCCGACCCTGGAGATCCTCGCCGGGGTGCCGACCGTGGTGTACGGCTTCTTCGCAGCCCTCATCGTGGCCCCGGTGATCAGGGACACCGGCTCGATCATCGCACTGGACGTGGCGAGCGAGAGCGCGCTGGCAGCCGGCCTCGTCATGGGGGTGATGATCATTCCCTTCGTCTCGTCGCTGTCCGACGACGTCATCAACGCGGTGCCCCAGACACTTCGCGACGGGTCGTACGGACTCGGCGCCACCCGCTCGGAGACGGTCCGGCAGGTCATCCTGCCCGCCGCGCTGCCGGGCATCGTGGGGGGGCTGCTGCTGGCGATCTCGCGCGCCATCGGCGAGACGATGATCGTGGTGATGGCGGCCGGCCTTGCCGCGAACCTCACTGCCAACCCCCTCCAGGCGGTGACCACGGTGACCGTGCAGATCGTCACCCTGCTGGTCGGGGATCAGGAGTTCGACAGCCCGAAGACGCTCGCCGCCTTCGCGCTCGGGCTCGTCCTGTTCACCGTCACGCTGTGCCTCAACGTCATCGCGTTGCAGGTGGTGAGGAAGTACCGGGAGCAGTACGAATGACGAACCGCAGCCACCACGGTCGCAACCGATGAGCACGAGCGTTCACACCACCGAAGCGATGGCCCGGCGGCTTCGAAAGCGCAGGGCCGCCGAGCACCGTTTCCGAGCGTACGGGATTGTCGCGATCACGCTGGCGGTTGCCGCCCTCGCGACCCTGTTCACGAGCATCGTCGGCAACGGGTACACCGCGTTTCAGCAGACCTTCATCGAGCTGGAGGTCACCTACGATCCGGAAGTGCTCGGGCTCGGAGAGGCCCGGGACGCCGCGGCCGTTTCGGCCGCGAACTACTCCGGCCTGGTCAAGAAGACGATGCGGGACATGTTCCCGGACGTGAAGGGCCGCAAGGCCAGGCGCGCCCTCTACGGAATCGTGAGCTCGGGCGCGAGCTTCATGCTGCGCGAACGCGTGATCGCGGATCCCGGAATCATCGGTCGGACCCAGCGCGTGTGGGTACCGGCCGACGACGACATCGACATGCTGATCAAGGGGCACATCGACCGCAACGCACCGGAAACGGAACGGCGCGTCAAGGACCACCAGATTGCGTGGATCACGTCGCTCGAGGAGGCCGGCCGAATCGAGAAGCGGTTCAACACCACGTTCTTCACCGCCGGCGACTCCCGCGAGCCGGAGCTCGCCGGCATCCGGGGCGCCGCGGTCGGCTCGTTCTACACCCTGCTCGTCACCCTGGCGCTGTCGTTCCCCATCGGTGTCGCGGCCGCCGTCTACCTCGAGGAGTTCGCTCCCACCAACCGGCTGACCGACCTCATCGAGGTGAACATCAACAACCTCGCCGCGGTGCCCTCCATCATCTTCGGGCTGCTCGGCCTCGCGGTGTTCATCAACTTCTTCGGCCTGCCGCGCTCCGCGCCCCTGGTCGGCGGGCTCGTCCTGACCCTGATGACCCTGCCCACCATCATCATCGCGAGCCGCGCCGCCCTGAAGTCCGTCCCGCCGTCCATTCGCGAGGCGGCGCTCGGGATGGGTGCGTCGAAGATGCAGACGATCACCCACCACGTCCTGCCGCTCGCGTTGCCCGGGATGCTCACCGGAACGATTATCGGCATGGCCCAGGCGCTCGGCGAATCGGCACCGCTGCTGATGATCGGCATGGTGGCGTTCATCGTGGACATTCCCGGCGGGCCGCTCGATCCGTCCACGGTGCTGCCGGTGCAGATCTTCCTGTGGGCGGACAGCCCGGAGCGGGCATTCGTCGAGCGCACTTCCGCCGCAATCATGGTGCTGCTCGCATTTCTCATCACCATGAACGCCCTCGCCGTCATCCTGCGCCGGCGCTTCGAGCGGAGGTGGTAACCGGAGATGCGCGAGATCGTACCAGCCGGTGAGCCGTCGGGTTGCGTCCCGGCGAGCCCGGCCGGTCCAGCAACTGGAGGAGTCGGAAATGAGTGTATCCGCTGAGCAGATGTCCATCTCGACACCAGCCCCGTTGCCGGCGACCGCACCGGCCGTGCCGACCGAACCGGTGCCGGACGACATCGAGACGGTCGGCGAGGTCACCGTGGACAACCCGCGCATGACGTCGCGCAACGTCGCTGTCATGTACGGCGACAAGATGGGGATCGAGCACGTCAACCTCGACATCGGCAACCACGAGGTCCTGGCGATGATCGGTCCCTCGGGCTGCGGCAAGTCGACCTTCCTGCGCTGTCTCAATCGGATGAACGATACGGTCGACATCTGCCGCGTCTCGGGCAGCATCAAGCTCGACGGAGAGGACATCCACGACCCCCGTCTCGACGTGGTGCAGCTTCGCGCCCGCGTCGGCATGGTGTTCCAGAAGCCCAACCCGTTTCCGAAGCCGATCTACGACAACGTCGCGTACGGGCCGAGGATTCACGGACTGGTCGACGGCAAGCGCGAGACCGATGCAATCGTGGAGGGCAGCCTGGAGAAGGCGGGTCTGTGGGACGAGGTCAAGGACCGCCTCGAGCAGCCTGGCACCGGACTGTCGGGGGGCCAGCAGCAGCGCCTGTGCATCGCGCGGGCCATCGCGGTCAGCCCCGAGGTGATTCTGATGGACGAGCCCTGCTCGGCCCTCGACCCCATCGCCACCGCACGCATCGAGGAGCTCATCGACGAGCTTCGCGAGAACTACACCATCGTCATCGTGACCCACTCGATGCAGCAGGCGGCCCGGGTCTCGCAGCGCACCGCGTACTTCCATCTCGGCCGGCTCATCGAGGTCGGGGAGACGAACCACATCTTCACCAATCCCCGTCACAAGCTGACCGAGGACTACATCACCGGTCGATTCGGCTGAACGCGAGCCGAATCGGCGCTGTACGGAACCGCATCCGATGACGGCCGAGCAGCACACATTCAAACGCTTCGACCAGGAGCTCGCGAATCTGAACAACATCGTGCTGCGCATGGGCGGCCTGGTGGAGGATCAGATCGCGAAGGCGATGACGGCGCTGCGCGATGCGGATGTCGAGGCCGCGCGCCAGGTGGTCGCGCGTGACCATGTGGTCAACTTCCTCGACGTCCAGGCCGACGAGCAGATCGTCAACCTCCTCGCGCTCCGCCAGCCCGTGGCCAAGGACCTGCGCATGATCCTCTCGCTCGGCAAGACGGTGACGGACCTGGAGCGCATCGGCGACGAAGCCGAACGCATCGCGCGCATGACCATCGACATCTACGATTCGGACAGCGCTCCGCCGGATGCCGTCCTGCTCGACGATGCGTTCCGCATGTCGACGCTGGCCTCGCGGATGCTGCACGACGTGCTCGACGCCCTCGCCAGGCTCGACGTCGACCAGGCCATCCGGGTCGCGCGCGGCGACACCGAGCTCGACAGCGAGTTCCAGGCCGCGCTGCGCCGCCTGTCCACGTACATCATGGAGGACGCCCGAAACGTCGGTCACATCATCGACGCAACCTTCATCGTCAAGTCGCTCGAGCGCATCGGCGACCACTCCAAGAACATCGCGGAGTACGTCATCTTCCTGGTGAAAGGGAAGGACGTGAGGCACGTCAGCCCCGAGTCGATCGATACTGAAGAGTTCGACCGCTGAGACGCTCGTCGATCGACACGTCTATCGACCGTACGCCGCGGCGATGCGCTCCATCGGATCCTGCCGGTAGAAGGCGCGCAGCTCCGCGTAGACCTTCGGATAGCATTCATCGAGCACCTCGGGCAGCTCGAAGAAATACTCGCTGATCACGGCGAAGAATTCGTCCGGGCCCTCCGTGGCGTAGTCGTCGATGTCGGTCTCCTCGCCGGCTTCGACCCGCACGCACAGGTGTTCGAATGCCTCGCTGAACACCCGGTACCACCTCGCCCCGTCCATCTCCGCGTGCAGCGGCGGAAAGCCGTTTGCGTCGCCGTTGAGCATGTCGAGCTTGTGCGCCATCTCGTGAATGACGACGTTGTAGCCATCGAGCCGGCCCGAGGCCGCGACATCCTCCCAGGAAAGGACCACCGGCCCCTGGAACCAGGACTCGCCGCTGCGCGGCTCCTCCCACTCGTGCTCGACCCCCATCTCGTCCACCGACGTGCCACGCGAGACGAACCCGCCGGGATAGACGATGACCGAGCGCCAGCCGGTGTACGCCTCCATGCCGAGCTCCAGTATGGGAACGCACGCCTGCGCCGCCACGACCACACGCGACTCCTCGTCGAGCTCGAAGCCTCCCGCTCCTTCGAGCGACTTGGTGCGCAGGAAGGAGTCGGTGAGTCCTCGCAGCTTCTCGGCGTCGGACTCGGAAAGGGTGGCCACGATTGGCAGCGACCGCCGAATCGGCAGCCACACCTCGTCGCTGACCGCGGACCGTTGCGGCTTCAGGAATCGGAACATCTTCAGGCTCTCGCTCAATCCGACCGCCACCTTGGGACGCTGACGAGAATTACCTTGCCGCGTGCCGAGCGCGCCATCCCGCAGGAGCAGGCTCCCCCCCAGGGTTTGGCTGACAACTCGACTTGGATCACCGTCCTTGCGGGCCGGCCTCGAAACCCTGCCTCATGGACGACCCTGCCGGGACTTCGCAAGAATACCGGGTCCCCGCGAGGAACACCCTCCGACCGGGCGCGGACGATATCCGACATGCGGGATTCCGGCCCGTATCCTTCGTTCCCTCTTCGCGCTTTCGCGATCGCCACGGGATTTCGACAATTGACCACATCGAGGACGCCGGGACGGCGACCGCACCGCGGACGCGGACACGACGCGAGGCGCGCCGGACACCGCCGGCGAAGCCGGTTTCCGGCCCTGCCCGCCGGGCGCCGACGGCTCGCAGCGGGCGCCCCGCCCTGCACGCAGGCGACGTGACCGGCAGTGCAAGACGCATTCGCCTTTCCGGTCCTGCTCTCGCTCACCGCCGCGGTCCTCTTCGCGTTCGGCCACCAGTTCTCGCGCCTGGCCCTGCGCTTCGTCGATTCCCAGACTGCGGTGCTGTGGCAGATCGGAATCAGCGTCTCGTTCTACTGGCTCGCGGCGCCGTTCTACATGGAATCCTGGTACTGGACGGCATCGGTGCTGCCCCTGCTCGTGGTGCTCGGATGCTTCCGGCCGCTGCTGTCGGCCAACCTCGGCATGGCGGGCACACGGATTCTCGGGCCGACGATCAGCGCGACGCTCTCCGCGACGTCCCCGCTGTTCGGGGTCGCGCTGGGTGTCATGCTGCTCGCGGAGACCCTGACCTGGGAGGTCGCGGCCGGCACCGTGGGGATCGTGGCCGGCGTGATCCTGATTTCGTCGCGCGGACCGTCCTCTCGGACATGGCCGCTCGTCGCCCTCCTTCTGCCGATCGGGGCGGCGCTCGTGCGCAGTCTCTCGCATGCGTTCTCGAAGATCGCCCTGGAGGAGATCCCGAGTCCGTTCTTCGTCGCGCTCGTCACCTACAGCGTGTCCTTCGTGCTGGCGCTCGCAAACCAGGTGCGAACAGGGAAATCCGCCTTCAGGGCGGTCGCACCGGAAGGCGTGAAGTGGCTTCTGGTCACCGGCTCCATCTTCGGCACGTCGGTTCTCGTGCTCAACATGGCTCTGATGCACGGCCGGCTGATCGTGGTGGCCCCGATCGTCGCCTGCTCTCCGCTGTTCACGTTGCTGCTCGGCGCCGTGGTGTTCCGCGAGGATGCCATCACCCGCCGTGTCGCCTTCGCGGTGCTCATCGTGGTGCCGTGCGTCGCCCTGATCGGAATTCGCGGGTAGCTTGCGGCAAGAAACCCGGATGGGAACACTCTACACCGCTTGCGAATCGACCGCGCCTTCCTTGCCGTGCGATTCGCGACCCGCACCTCCGTCACTCGCTCGGCACCTCGGATTGCACGATCTCTGGGCGAAGCAGCTCGGTGTGCCGCTCTCGGACGCGCTTTGCCGGGCAAAACAGCGCGTGGCCGACGGTGACTTCATCCTCGAGGATGGGGTGATGCGCACGCTCGACGAGCCGGGGCTTGGGGGTGGCGTTGCGAGGCTGAGGATGCAGCGGCCCGCGCGTGATCCGCCCCCGTGGAATCGGAGTACCCTTTGCCTGGTCGGGGGACCCCGACATCCATTCGAGGGGGCGTTGCAATGCCCGCACTGTCCAGTCAGGAAGTCGTCATGGTGGTCGACGAAGCGAACCGTCCGGTCGCCGAACTGCCGCGCCATCGCGTGCGCAGCGAGAACCTGCGCCACCGCACGACCTACATCTTCGTCTTCGACCGTCAGGGACGCGTGCTCGTACAGCTTCGCACCGCGATCAAGGACATGTACCCGGGCTACTACGACCTTGCCGCGGGGGGCGTCGTCGCCGCCGGCGAGTCGTACGAGGAGAACGCGAAACGCGAGGCGGACGAGGAACTCGGCATCCGGGACACGGATCTGGAGCCGAAGCTCGATTTCTACTACGAGGACGAGGGAAACCGCTGCTTCGGACGCGTGTTCACCTGTGTCCATGAAGGACCGTTCACGCTCCAGGCCGAGGAGGTGGAGAGCGTGGCGTTTCATACCGTCGAGGAGATCGCTGCCGGCGACGTTTCACCCGTCACTCCGGACTCCCTGCTGGCCTTGAACCGGCTTCTCGCGTTCGAGAAGGCGGAAGACGTACGGCAGTGAAGGGCTGTTGCCGAATCGGGAACGCCTGTGGCGCCTTCGGAACGGCGGACGGGTCCGGCTCTGCGTCAACCGTGAAAGATGCCGCCCGTCTACGCCGAGTCATCCCCTGCGGCAGCTTTCGATTGCGTCGGGGCGGGCAGTGCCTGGGAGAGCTGGCCACGTATGAACGCGACCTCGCGTTCGACCGTGACCAAGCGGGCGTCCAGAGCGCCTATGTCGGCCTTGAGCCACGCGAACAGCCCAATCTGGAGACCGGCGAGCGCCAGCGCGGCGGTGATGGTCGTGGTTTTGGCATCCAATTGGGACATCTCCTGCTGCCGCGAATTGTGTAGCCATGCCGGCTCGTACCGCAACCGTCGCCGATCCGGGTCGGGTTGCGATCCGGCCCGCGGAATCGTGGACCGACCCCTCCGCGCTGTCTGTCGACCTGAGCGACTCCGGATGTAGGCACCGGGCTCGACACGAGGATCGGCACGCCGTGAGTGTCGCGACACCTGAGCGAGCGTACCGCCTCCGAGGCAAAGATGCCGAACACGGAGTGGCTCGGGAGTGTCATTGTACCGATGGACTCCGGCGCGGGCACGGAAGTCGGGGCCAACAGCAGGCCTATTCAAAAGTCCTTTTTCAGTATGGTCTCGGCGGGTCGGTGGAGGCGTCAGTTAATTTCGGCTGGCAGGTGGGGGATGTCGGTGCGCCCTTGTTGGCGGGTTGCTGGACTTGGCGCGGAGGATGCGGGGCGT
>JAJDUQ010000126.1 GCA_022826505.1 Gammaproteobacteria bacterium | reverse complement strand
GTTCCAGTGGCCATCCCAAAAGTGATCGGCATGGAACTGGAATCAGTGACCGGCATCGACTGGAATGGGTGATCGGCTTGGAATGGAATCAGTGATCGGTTTGGGCTGGAATGGGTGATCGGTTTCGACCGGAATACGCAGGGGTGTGGGCTCCGTCGAATTCGAGCTTCGGAACAGACTTTTATTGCAGCGATTCTGAAGTTAGGATGCTACGGGGCTTGGCTTCGGTCGATCGCCGCGCGCGGGCATGCGGTCCGCTCGTCACCACTCCGCCCCGAGCAGTTCTTGCACTCGAACCTGGCTCAATGCAACCAAGGAGGCAATCATGCGAATGACAACCAGGGTAACGGCAGGCGCGCTTGCGCTCGCGTTCGGCCTGGCAGGCGGCACCCAGGCGGGTACCCTCGAGGACGTGCAGGCCCGAGGGGTATTGAACTGTGTCGTGAGTACCGGCATCGCCGGATTCGCCTATCCGGACGACGCCGGCAAGTGGCACGGTTTCGACATCGACTTCTGCCGCGCCACCGCGGCCGCCGTGCTCGGCGATGCCGATGCCATCAAGGCCGTGACCTCCACCGGCAAGACCCGCTTCACCAAGTTGAACGCCGGCGAGGGCGACGTGCTGTGGCGCAACACCACGATCACCTTCTCGCGCGACGTGGGCGTGAAACTGCGCTTCCACGGCGTCAACTACTACGACGGTCAGGGCTTCATGGTGCGAAAGGACCTCGGGGTGTCCAGCGCGACCGAACTGGACGGCGCCTCGGTGTGCATCCAGACCGGCACCACCACCGAGCTCAACCTCGCCGACTACTTCCATGCCAACGGCATGAAATACGAGGCGGTGACCATCGAGACCAACGACGAGGCGCGCCAGAACTACACCGCCGGACGGTGCGACGTGTACACCACGGACGCTTCGGGCCTCGCGGCCACCCGCTCCACCTTCACCGACCCCGAGAATCACATCATTCTGCCGGAGATCATCTCCAAGGAGCCGCTCGGTCCCGCCAGCCGTCACGGCGACGACCAGTGGTCCGACATCGTGACCTGGGTGCTGAACGCCACGGTCACGGCGGAGGAGAAAGGGGTCACGATGGCGAACGTCGACGAGATGAAGAGCTCCAATGACCCTGAAGTGCTGCGCCTGCTGGGCGTGGAAGGCAACCAGGGTGCGGAACTCGGCCTCAGCGCCGACTGGGCCTACAACATCATCAAGGCGGTGGGCAACTACGGCGAGATCTTCGAGCGCAACATCGGCGTGAACACGCCAATCGGTCTCGAGCGGGGTCTCAACGCGCTGTGGACCAACGGAGGCCTGCAGTACTCGCCGCCGTTCCGTTGAGCACACGGGCCTGACCCGAGCCTGAAACGGCTGCCGGCGCGCGCAGAGACGCGCGCCGGCGAGCCTTCACCCGGGAGCAATCGATGGCGGCAGTCGCTCCCATCGAACAAGGCGGCTCGATCGCACGCCTCTGGCGGAACAAGGAGGCACGTTCGGTCATCGTGCAGATCGTCACCATGGCGGTGGTGTTCGCCCTGGTGGGGATCGGACTGCACAACGTGGCGGCCAACCTCGAAGCGATCGGAAAGGAATTCAGCTTCGACTTCCTGACCGCCCCCGCCGCCTACGACCTCACCTTCTCCCCCTTCATCGACTACAACTCCCGCGAAACGCACCTCGTCGCGGCCGCGGTCGGCATTCTCAATACCCTGCTCGTCGCGGTGTGCGGAATCGCGTTCGCCACGGTGCTCGGCTTCACCATGGGCGTGCTGCGGTTGTCCAGCAACTGGCTGGTCAGCCGCATGGTCTACGTGTTCATCGAGTTCACCCGTAACGTTCCGGTGCTGCTGCACATTCTTCTCGTCCACGGGATCGTGGTGACTACCCTGCCGGCACCGCGCAAGGCCATCGGGGTCGGCGACACGATGTTCCTCTCCAACCGCGGCTTCTACGTGCCCGCTCCGGTGCTGGAGGATGGGGCCGGCGCAGTCGGCGTCGTGCTCCTGATTGCAATCATCGCCGCGATCGTGTTCCGCCGGTGGGCGAAGCGGGTCCAGGACGAGACCGGGAAGATCTATCCGGTGTTCTGGATTTGCGCCGCAATGATCGTCGGCGCGACGGCGGTGGCGTTCCTCGCGATGGGCGCACCCATGTCGTGGGATGTGCCGGAGCTGAAGGGCTTCAACTTCCGGGGCGGCATGGCGCTGAAGCCTGAATTCCTGGCCCTGTGGCTTGCGCTGTCGTACTACACCGCGTGCTTCATCGCCGAGATCGTGCGAGCCGGCATCCTCGCGGTCAGCCACGGGCAGACCGAGGCTTCCCGCGCGCTGGGCCTGCGGGCGAACCGCACCCTGCAGCTCGTGATTCTCCCGCAGGCGCTTCGCATCATCGTGCCGCCGCTCGTGAGCCAGTACCTGAACCTCACCAAGAACTCGTCGCTCGCCATCGCCATCGGCTACATGGACGTCGTCGCCACCATCGGCGGCATCTCGCTGATGCAGACCGGCAAGGAGGTGGAGACGATGATCATCGTGCTCGGGGTCTATCTCGTCTTCTCGCTGACCATCTCGGCGTTCATGAACTGGTTCAACCGCAGCATCAAGTTCAAGGAGAGATAGCGTGGCGGCCGGAAGACATCATTTGCACGCACCGCGCTGTCGCCGCTCGTCATGACCGACTCGACGACATCCGGGCAGTACGTTCCCGGGACTCATCCCGACCTCCCGCCGCCGAGTCGGACCACCGGCGTCGTCGGCTGGGTGCAAAAGAACCTGCTCTCCTCTCCCCTGAACATCGCGCTGACCGTCATCGCCCTCTGGTTCCTTTACCTCATCGTTCCGCCGACCCTGGACTGGGCGTTTCTGAAGGCGATCTGGACGGCGGAGACGCGCAACGAGTGCTGGGCCAAGATGGAAGTGCCGGAGGAGGCGGCCTGCTGGGCATTCATCAAGGGCAGGCTGAACCTCTTCATCTACGGCTTCTATCCGGTGGACGAGCGCTGGCGGGTGAACCTCTCGTTCGTGCTGCTGGTCTTCGCGATCCTGCCGGTGCTCTACGACAAGCTGCCGGGACGCAGGCACTGGTTCTGGTACGTGGCGGCGTTCCCGTTCCTGGTCGGCTGGCTGCTGGTCGGCGGATTCGGCCTGAACCCCGTGGAGACGGATCAGTTCGGCGGCTTCATGCTGACCCTCATCATCGGGGTCACCGGGATCTCGTTCTCGTTGCCGATCGGCATCGCGCTCGCATTGGGGCGCACGTCCGACCTGCCGGCGGTGCGCATCCTGTGCGTGCTGTTCATCGAGTTCATTCGCGGCGTGCCGCTGATCGCCCTGCTGTTCGTGGCGTCGACGATGCTCAACTACTTCCTGCCGCCCGGCACCACCTTCGATCTGCTCATGCGGGTGCTGATCATGGTGACGCTCTTCTCCGCCGCCTACATCGCGGAGGTCGTGCGCGGGGGTCTGCAGGGAATACCGAGGGGCCAGACCGAGGCGGCGGACTCGCTGGGGCTCTCGTACTGGAAGGCGCAGCGGCTCATCATTCTGCCCCAGGCGCTGAAGATCTCGATCCCGGGCATCGTCAACACCTTCATCGGGCTGTACAAGGACACCACCCTTGTGCTCATCATCGGGATGCTGGATCCGCTCGGTATCGGCCGCGCGTCTCTCGCCGACGCGGTGTGGGCGGGACTCGCTCGCGAGGTGTACCTCTTCATCGCCGTCTTCTTCTTCCTCTGCTGCTTCGGGATGTCGCGCTACTCGCTGTATCTCGAGCGCAAGCTTCACACCGGTCACGAGCGCAACTGATGGCCGCCCCGCGTTCTCCGGAGCCCGTCGGAAGCAGTCTCGTGCGCGCGATTCCTTCGCCGCCGTTCGGCAGTGACCGTCGCGGAGCGCCGATCGGCGCACGTTCCCGGGCGCCTGGGCCGCCTGTGCGGACCATGGCCGGGATCGATCAGTCAACACGGGAGCCGGAACCATGGCAGACGTAGATCAGGCAGCCGCCGGGCAGCAGCGCAATTCGGCGATCGATGCCTCCGACAGCACCATCTCGATCCGAGGCATGCACAAGTGGTTCGGCGATTTTCACGTGCTCAAGGACATCAATCTGGAGGTCGGGCGCGGCGAGCGCATCGTGATCTGCGGACCGTCCGGTTCGGGCAAGTCGACCCTGATCCGCTGCATCAACCGGCTGGAGGAGCACCAGCAGGGCACCATCGTGGTCGACGGCACCGAACTCACCAGCGATCTGAAGAACATCGAGATCATCCGCTCGGAAGTCGGCATGGTGTTCCAGCATTTCAACCTGTTCCCCCACCTCACCGCGCTGGAGAACTGCACGCTGGCACCGATCTGGGTGCGCAAGATGCCGAAGGCGGAAGCGCAGGACGTTGCCATGCGCTACCTCGAGCGCGTCCGCATCCCCGAGCAGGCCGCCAAATACCCCGGCCAGCTTTCGGGCGGCCAGCAGCAGCGAGTGGCAATTGCGCGATCGCTGTGCATGAATCCGCGCATCATGCTCTTCGACGAGCCGACCTCGGCGCTCGATCCCGAGATGATCAAGGAAGTGCTGGAGGTCATGGTGGAGCTCGCCGAAAGCGGCATGACGATGCTGGTGGTCACCCACGAGATGGGGTTCGCCACCGCGGTCGCGAATCGCGTGATCTTCATGGACGGCGGCGAGATTATCGAGCAGAACGAACCGAACGAGTTCTTCTCCAATCCGCAGCACGACCGCACGAAACTGTTCCTGAGCCAGATCCTTTCGCACTGACGGCTGCGCCGGCCGCTGCAAGGCGAGGACCGAACCATGGTGGCGGCCCCGCTGGGAAACCGGAGCAGACCGCTCCCTCTCACCCGTGCATTCCGTGTGCGTGGGCGTATGCGCCAACGTGCGTGAAGGGACATGATCTGCTGATATGATGGATTCCTGCGTGCGCAAGGGTAGGGTGGTCAATGGGCGAAATCGTCGTCGACGCCGAGTTGGAGAATCCGATCGACCGCGGTGTCTTCGAGCGGGGATACGGCAAGGAGTCCGATATCCGGCGCACGAGCGTGAAAGCGGTCGTCGATATCGGCGCGGTCATGCTCATGTTGCCCCAGAATGTCGTTGAACGGCTTGGGGCGGCCGTATCCGGGACCGTGATCGTGACGTACGCGGATGAACGGAGAGAGGAACGGCCAACCGCCGGTCCATTCACCCTGCGCCTTTGCAACCGCTCCATGCCCGTCGACTGCGTCGTCGGTCCGCCGCTCAGCGAGCCGCTAATCGGACAGATCGTTCTGGAAAGACTCGATCTGATTGCCGACTGCACCAACCGCGTCCTCGTTCCGCGCCCGGAATCCCCGGACTATCCATTGCTCAAGCTGAAATAGCGCACGCTGACGGGCGGCGGCAAGCGGCGTGGTGCCCGGAAACGTTCCCGCGCCACGCGGGCGAGCTATTTCTGCCTACGGGCATCGACCAGCATCCGGCCGATTGGCCCGATTCTCGCCCGAGGACGCGGATGATCCGCGCTCCGCGGCGCTCTGCTTTGCGATTCGCTCGGGCGGACCCCGTCAAGCAGCCCGCTGTACGCACGCCTCTCAGGGCCAGAGATCGCCCAAGCTGAAGGTGATCGCATCGAATGGGCGGATGCTCACCGGGTCGTCGTCCTTCGCGCTCGCAATCAGCACCCACTGCCCGTCGTGCAGCTCGAAGGCCTCGAGGATGCGGTCGTCCGGCTCGATCAGCCACAGGTGAGTGACGCCTTCGCGGGCGTAGAGTGGGCGTTTCTCGACCAGGTCGACCTTGCGCGTGGACGGTGAGAGCACCTCACACACCCAGTCCGGCGCGAGGGTGATGTAGGCGGCCTCCGGATACCTCGGCATGCGCTCGCGGCGCCAGCCGGCGAGGTCGGGGACGATGATGTCCTCGGCCAGGTGCAGTTCAGGCTCGTCGAAAATCCACCATCCGCCCGGACCGTCGGCGTCGTAGTCGAAGGGACCACCGATTTTGCTGCCGAGCGCGGATGCTGCGCGCGCATGCGGGATGGCGGGCCGCGGGTGGGTGTGGAGCGTTCCGTGGAGGACCTCGGCGACCAGGTGGGGCGGGGCGTCGAGCACGTCCTGATAGGTGGCACTGGGACGCTGTGAGGCGCCCGTGGCGGCGATTTCGCGGTTCGGGGTGGCCATGCGGGGGTCCTTGGTGTCGTGCCGCGAGCCCGGAGACTGAGGATACCGCCGATCGGAGTCCCGTCGGTACACCGGGCTCCATGCCTCGCCCATCAGGCTGGTTCATCGAGGACAATTGTGGAGGTGCCACCATTCCTTGCGCGATGGCGGTGGCACTGGTTGAGCCAGTGCGGGTACGGTCTCAGTGTGGCTCAGGAACTCGAGATCAGAACCGGTCCCGATAATCACGTGTTTGTCGTAACGTAACCGAGATGCGTGCCATGGGCTCGTCAGGTCGCACCCATGAGTCTTCGCCTCCGGCCCGGGGTGCACAAGCGCTGGCGCCGAAGGGGACGGGAGCACCTCGGCGTTGCGGTGGTCATTCCGCTCATTATCGCAACCGAACCCGTTCACGTGATTCCTGCTGTCGCCTCGAGCGTCCGGAAACGGTGACGGGCGACAGTCCGAGGAAGGGGTGCCCGACCGGGAAGTGCAGATCGAGGTCGTCCACGGCGACAAGAGGTTCGGTCATCGCGGCGTGGCATCCTCTCTCCACGCGAATTCGGGTGGCGCGTCGATGCTACGGACTTCGCGCCTGAGCGCTATCCTCCCGACGCTCGGTTCCGGCTGCCGGCAGGCCCAGCTCCACCGCCCGGATCCCCGCGGTCACGCCGAGTCCCGCAATTCCCAGCGCCGCCATCAGCATCCAGCCTTGCTCCCAGCTTCCGAACGCGGCGACGAACATGGCGAACACCGGCGGTCCGATGACGACGCCGACGTGAGAGCCCTGCACCACGAATCCGTTGACGGTGGCGACGTGGTCGCGGCTTGGTGCGTGGACGGCGGTCCCGGCGAGGATGGCGGCCGGCAGCAGACCGCCGACCGCGCTGAAGATGGCGGCAAGTGTGACGGTGAATCCGGGTGGGAGGGCGGCGGAGAAGGCTCCGGCGGCGCACGGGGTCATCACCAGATAGGTGATTGCGAGCAGCTTCCAGCGAGCGACATCGCGGTGGAGCAGCCATGCACCGACCAGACAGCCGGCGATATTCGCGGCGACCACGAGCGCGCCGGCGAGTGCGGCGGCCTCGCGTGTGCTGCCGTATGACTCGACCAGAAACGTCGGCATCCAGGTGGTCACGGCGAAGAACTGGACCGTGTAGCAGCCGAATGCTGCGGCGAGCAGCCACGGACCCGGCCGGCGCAACGCGTCGGCGTTGATTCGGCGAGGAGAAATCGTGCGTCCCGAAACTCCTCTGGTGGTGGCGAGCACGATGACGAACACCATCGCGGTCAAACCCGCGTGGACCAGCCACAGGCCGCGCCAGCCGAACGCGGGGAGCACGAACGGTGCGCTCAGCATCGCGACCGCCATGCCCGCCGGCATGTAGATGCTCCAGGCGCCGAGCGCGAGGCCGTGGTCGCGCGGTGGTGCGACAGCGACGATGATTCCGGGGGCGGCGACGGCCACGATGACGAGCCCGAGGCCGGCGAGCACGCGGGTCGCGAGCAGCGCGATCCCCGAATCGGTGGTTGCGCCCCAGATCGATCCGGCGATCAGAAACATGAGCCCCGCGCAGAGCACGCGACGCGCACCGAGTCGGTCGGCGGCGAGGCCACTCGCGATGCCGAGCGTCGCGCCGATGAGATTGAAGATCGAGGCAACCCAGCCGGCCGTCACGAGTCCGAGATCAAGCTCGTCACGCAGGGCGGGGAGCGCGGGTGGAACCTTGCCGACGTGGAGCGAAGCGGCAACCCCGCTTGCGATCATGACGCCGACGACGAGCCATCGGGTGGCCGCCGCGCCCTCCGGTGGGGGCGGCACGAGCCCTCAGCCGAGCCAGTCGAGGGCGGGGTGGCGCCGGTGCCAGTCGGTCGAGCGCTGGAACGCGTGCCCGACGCGGAGCACGGATGCCTCGTCGAATGGCTTGCCGTAGATCATCAATCCTACGGGCAACCCGCGTGCGGTGAACCCGCAGGGCACGCTCAGTCCGCACAGGCCGAGAATGTTGCCGATCGAGGTGTTGCGCAACGCCTGCAGGTTGCGCTCGGCATAGACTTCGGTGCCGGCCAACGCGTCCTCGACCGGCGTTGGTGGAATCATCACCGTCGGACAGAGAAGGGCGTCGATGTCGTGGAGACCCGCGACGGTCAGCGCGCGCAACTCCTCCCAGGCTCGTACCGTCGCCAGGTACTCGTGGGCGGGAATGTCGCGGCCTTTCACGATGCGGAAGGCGACGATGGGGTCGAGGTCGTCGAAGTGCGACTCGACGAGGCGGCGGTTCACGTCGTAGGCCTCGGCTGCAATCACGAGGCCTCGAGGGTTGAGGCGACGAGCCGATTCGGCCTCCGCAAACTCGATGTCGATCACCCGCGCTCCTAGGGATTCGATGTGCGCGATTGCGTCACGCACGCGCGACTCGACCTCCGGATCGCAGTCATCCCAGAACACCGCTTGCGGCACTCCCAGGGTCAGGCCCGAGAGGCCGTCCCCGATGCCGCTCGTCACGTTGTGCGGCGTCTGTCCACGGGTGGTGGAATCGGCAGGATCCGCCCCCTGAATCGCTTCGTAAACGAGTGCGGCATCGGCTGCGTCGCGGGTCAGGGGACCCACGCTGTCGAGACTTCGACTCAACGGATAGATGCCGGCGCGGCTGATCCTTCCAACCGTGGTCTTCAGGCCGGTGACGCCGCACATGCTCGCGGGGATCCGGACAGACCCTCCGGTGTCGGATCCGAGTCCCATCGGCGCCATCCCCGCCGCCACCGCGACCCCGGTGCCCGAGCTCGATCCACCGGGCAGATGGGGTTCGGGATGCCACGGGTTGTGCGGGGTGCCCTGATCGGTGTTGATGCCCGCCCCGCCGTACGCGAACTGAACCGTGATGGTCTTTCCGAGCAGCACCATTCCGGATCGAGTCAACTGTTCGACGACGGTGCAGTCGGAATTCGCAACGTTGCCCGCGAGCAGGCGGGTCCCCCCGGTGGTCGGCAGGCCCGCCACGTCGTACAGGTCCTTGGCCACGTAGGGGATGCCGTGCAGCGCCCCGAGGTCGACGCCCGCGTCGAGCTGCATGTCCGCGGCACGCGCCTGTGCGAGCGCTCGTTCGCGGCAGGTGACCGTGAATGCCCGCAGCCGCGGCCCGAGTGTGTCGATTCGGTCGAGGAAGTGCTCCGCTATCGTTGCCGCCGAGAGTTCGCCGCTGCGGATCGCCCGTCCCAACTCGACGATGGATCGAAAGTGGATGGGCGTTGGCATCTCGCGTTCTCCGGGGCTGGCGGCGGGCGCGTGCATTGTACGTAGACTGGTGCGGCCGCGTACGTCGAATGTCGCAGGCATTTCGGCGTCCCGCCGCGGGCGCTGACGTCCGCGACCACCGAATGATCGTTGTCGAATGGCCGGTAGCCCTGTCGAGGCGAGTTCCCGCAACGCAATCCGGTCAGTCGGCAGCCGGGTCGAGGCGATACACCCGCGTCGCGGTGTCGTGGAAGAGCAGGGCACGTTCGGCGGCAGAGTAGTTCGCGGTCAGCCGCTTGAACGAGTTCCACAGCACGTTGTAGCTGCAGCTCACCTTCTCGACCGGGAAGTTCGATTCGAACATGCATCGTTCGACGCCGAAGATCTCGATGGTGTGTTCGTAATAGCGGCGGGTCCGTTCCATCAACACCTCGCTCGAAGGCGGAGATTGCAACTCGTCCCATCCGAACCCGTTGACCACCATTGCGATCCCGCCGAGCTTCGCGAACACGTTCGGGCACTCGGCCAGCGCCCGGATCGAACGTCTCCACTGGGCGAACACGTCGTCCTGCCTGCCGGCGAAGGGGCCCACGCCGAGAGGGCCGCCGAAGTGATCGAGGATGATGGTCGTGTCGGGAAAGGCGCGCGCGAGGTCCGCCAAGGCCGGAATCTGCGGGTGATAGCACCAGCCTTCGAACGACAGCCCGCGCGGGGCGAGGTGTCGGAATCCTTCGCGGAATCCGGCGTCGAGATACATGTCCGCCGCCGGTTCGGTGCGATGGTTGGGCACGTCCGGACTCTGGTGCCACGCGGCGCCCTGCCGGATTCCGCGAAACCGTCCGCCGGCCGCTGCAATCTGGCGATCGAGTACTCCTGCGACCGCATCTCCCAGTTCCAGCCAGGCGGTGCCCACGATTCCTGCCGCGATGCGGGTCGGCCCGTACTGCCCGGATTCGCTCATCGCCGCGATACCGGTCGCGAACTCCGTCTCGCCGATCGGGCGGAGTTCATCCGGGCCGCCGGCCCTGAACATCGTCCCGCATTCGATGAAGACCGTCGAGACGATGTTGTGCCCGCTTGCCAGATCCTCGAGAAGTTCGTCGAGGAGATACCGCGGCGCAACGCCGTCGGGGCGAAAGTCCCACAAATGGTGGTGCGGGTCACAGATCGGCAACTCTGGCTCGAGCGTCGCCTCGACGGTGCGTGCCAGCCAGTCGTCGTTGGTCGCCATCGCGGCTGTGTCCTCCTCCTTGCGTGTCGCGGGTCGGAGTGCGCGGACAGCGTCCGTGACTGTCATCCCGCGGTTCGGTACGCCGCCTTCCAATTCAGTTGACGGGAGTGGAATTCATTGACGGTCACGGTGCTTTCCGATGTGCGGGCAGCGGAATTCGAACGGGAGAAAATCGGGGCGTCGAGCACTGCGGAGTCGGCTGTGCCGGCTCAGTGACAAATCCAGAGTCCCCGATTCGGCACCACGAGGCGCGCAAAGTCGGCGGACTTCAGTGCCGCCACCGCGTCGCGGTCCCCGTCTTCCACCGATACCACGATCCACCCCGGAACTGCGGAATCGCGTTCATATCGCATGGTCGCCGTCGATTCGAGATCAGGCTTCAGTCCGGCGATGCTGGTCGAGTCGTGGAGCAACACTGCGAACTCGGCGCGGCCGTCCGCCACGTTGCCGGCCGCCTCCAGCATGGCAAGCTGGGACTGCGCATAGAGTTCGAAGAGCCGCACACCGAGAGCCGCGGCCTTGTCCAGCATGCCGGAAGACCACGCGAAAGCGACGACGAACAGCAATCCGGCGAGATAGGGCGTCCACCGCGCCGACGTCGCCTTGCCGGAGACACCGGTATCGCTGTCTGCAGGCATCGACCGTGTGGTCGACTTCGGCTTCAAGTGGAGCGACGCGGCCATGCAGGAAAGTGTACTCCGATTCGCGCGAAGTCTCGTACGCGACGGGTGTCGGTCTCGGAGCGGTTCGGAATCGAAGTTCGGGTTCTGCATGCGGGGAACGTCCGGATGATCGTGCGAGAACCCTCGGCATGAATTCGAGAGAGCACGCGGATCGAAGCCGAATCGACCGTTTCGGCCGTACGCAGCGTCGTATCCCCGGCGCCAAGGTACCGCGAGGCCACCATGAGGTCGGCGTGGAAGACCATTCGGCTCCGCCACTCAGCGACCTCGTACGGTACGCCGACTCAGCCCATCATTCGTTGTCGGTAAGTCTGCGCGTACTCGCGGGTGTCGGCGTAGTGTGGTGGAAGCGGACGGCCGTTGGGAATCGTGAGCCACAGCCGCAGCATGTGGCGGTGATTCCCCGGATCTGGCGCGTCCTCGAACTCCGTGCGGCCGTGCATGACGGTGTGATTGCTCGCGAACAGCACGTCCCCGGGCTGCAGGTCGAATTCCAGCGCCACGCCGGGTTCCTGGGTGACCTGGTGAAACAACTCGAGGGCCTGGTGCTGAACGTCGGTCAAGCGGGGTACGTCATCAAACCGTTGCGCCGAGTAGATGTACTCGGGTTTGAGCAGGATGCTCAGGTGCCCGCCGTGACGGGTGTAGATTGGCAGCACCTGGCAGCGTGCGCCGTCCGGGCGCTGGCCGCGCGCGTCCATCCAGAAGCTCTCCTGGAGCACGACCGCGAGGTCGGGGCGACGCCGGGCGATCTCGTTGAAGACTTCTACCGCGCTCACCACGAGACTCCTTCCTCCGCTGGCACCCTGGCGCACGCACCCGAGCGCGAAGATGTCCCCTCCGTCGGTGTGGAGGCGGATCGCGTGGTTCGTCTGGTAGTAGCGGATCGAGTCGTCGGTACCGAATTTGCGGCCGGAGTCGCGTACGTCGTGCAGGAGGCTGCCGGCGCGATCCTGACCAACCGGCAACCCGAGGTGGGTACCCATTCCCCATATCGCAATTCGATTCTCGGCATCGCTCCACCGCGCAACGGGAAGTCCCCGAAGCAGCGCGAATCCCCGGCCGCCTTCCAGCGCTCCGAGCATGTGTTCGAAATACCGATGCATACTCGGCAGCGGGAAATCGTCGCGGGTGATGGCGAACAGATCGACGCCGCCTGCGGCAACCGCAGCAACCGCGGATTCGAACTCGGAGACCATCTGTTCGTTCAGCGGATTGATCCAGTCAGTGCGTTCAGACATGCGATCGCCGCGCCATGCGGCGGGATCGTCGAGAGGTGTCGTGAGGATTTCCTGCATGGAGCCTTCCCTGTCTGTCGGGTTGCAAGATTCGGCGAGAGAGTGAGAGCGGTTTCCCTGCTGCACAATCGTGGTCGCTCGGACCGGGTCACCCGAAGGTGTCGCGCGATGTTCGACTTCGATGCGAACGTTGGCAGTTCATTCGTCTCTCGTCGGTCGGAGATCGAGCCTCCTCGCGAATCGCGAGGAGCGGCCTCCACATCATCGCAGGTCGTGCGTCAGACGCTTGATTGCGTCGCGCCGCGTGATTCCTGCTCGCCGCCGCGTCCCGTCGTCCGGGCGGCTTGGCACATGTTCGCGAGCTTGCGCCGTGCGAGGGTTCGGTCCAGGAGTCCGAGCCCGCAGTCGGGCGCCGCGATCAGTCGGTGCTCGTCAATGTGGTGCAGGGCCCCGTGGAGCCGTTCGGCAACCTCCGCGACACTCTCCACCCGGCTTCGCGCTATCGTGACCACGCCGAGGATCACGATCGTGCACCGAAACCGCTCCAGCAGCGACAGGTCGTTCGGCCGATGCGCGTCCTCGATGCTGACCGCGTCGATGGAGGAGTCGTCGATCGTGTCGGCTAGCTGGAAGTAGCTGCCGGGGTCCGCCTTGGGATAGTCGTCCCGGTCGAGCCGGTCGGGGTAGCCGCAGCACATGTGGACGGTGCGCGTGACATGTGGCGGGCAGCCGTGAAATGCGCGTTCGAGGTTCTCGAACCCGTAGTCGAGCGCCGCGTCGGGCTTGCGCGCGAACAGCGGTTCGTCAATCTGGATGTGCCGGCAGCCGGCGTCGGCGAGTGCAAGCACTTCCCGGTTGAGCGCTTCGGCCAGGTCCCGCCCGAGCGTTCGTGGGTCGTCGTAGTGAAGATCCACCGTCGTGTCCGCAATGGTCATCGGGCCGGGAATCGTCACCTTTATCGCCCGGTCGGTGAAGGACTGGGCGCGCCGGAAGTCTCCCGGCAGGAACGGCGCTCCGGCGGCTACCGGCCCGACGATGGCCGGTAGCAGGGCGCGGTAGTTTCCGTTGCGCGGCACCGTCTCCTGGAGCTGCTCGAAACTCACCCCATGGAGGTGGCGGCAGTGGTAATGAATGTAGTTCTCGCGGGCAATCTCCCCGTCGGTGGGGATGTCGATGCCGGCACCGACCTGATCGTCGATTGCCTCGGCGACACCGCGCGAGATGATCGCCTCCGCGTCGTTTCCCATCGCCGCCATCGCCTCGGCCCACCCGCCGGTGGGGTCCGAGGCATCGGGGCCTTCCGGATGTCTGAACCAGTCCGGAAGCCGCACGTAAGGGGGTTTCGGGTAGGCACCGATGGTGGTGGTCAGGAGGGACATGAAGCAATGCTCCGCCGCTGCTTGCCTTCATCCGGCGTTCCATTGCAGCTCCGACATCGCGTCGTGCGGAACGCAGTGGACTCGGCTACTCGTTCTTCTTGTCGGACTCGACGCCGACCTGGCTCTCGAGGTTCTGGGGCGCGAAGATGTTGGTGTAGCCCTCGGTGCCCTTCGCGGGCGCGTCGGGATCCTGCGCCGGGGTGCCGCCGCCAACCCCGACCTGACTCTCGAGGTTCTGGGGGGCGAAGATGTTGGTGTAGCCCTCGGTTCCCCTCGCGGGCGCACCCGCATCCTGCGCCGGTTCGCCGGTCCCCGTCCCCGCCTGCTCCTGGAGGTTCTGGGGCGCGAAGATGCTCTGGTAGCCCTCGGTGCCCTTCGCCTTGACGGCGGGCTGGTCCGGCGCGGTCGGCGCGGCGCCCTGGCCGGTCTCCTCGCCCGGCGCGGCGCCCTTGAACATCTGCAGGGTGCGGCGTTCCCTGACGCGCTGCTCCGTCGTCCGCTTCTTCTCGGCCTTCACCTCCGCCTTGCACTCCTCGACTCCCATCGTCCCCGCGAAGTACACGGTGCCCAGCCCCGCGACGCAGATGAGGACGAAAATGATGAGTGCCGGGTCGGCGATCAGGGCGGCCCGCTTGGCGCGGGTCTCGATCTCGCCGCGGGCAATGCGGGCCGACTCGCGCTCCGCCGCCGCCTCGCGCCGCTTCATGATCTCGTAGATCACCGCTCCGAACAGGGTGAGCGCCACGATGATCACCGCCAGCGCGCTGATCGAGGGGTTGATGCCGTAGCGCACCTTGCTCGCGAGCACCGTGATCAGGGTTTCGCTGGTGAGGGCGGTGAACACCGTGGTGTTGTAGTTCTCGAACGAGGCGAGGAACGCGAGCACCGCCGCCGAGCCGATGGCGGGCTTGAGGAATGGCAGCAGCACCTTGCGGAAGGTCTGCACGTGGGTCGCGCCGAGGTCCAGCGCCGCCTCTTCCTGGGCGGTATCGAAGCGTTGGAGACGGGAGATGAAGATCAGCATGGCGTAGGCGGAGACGAACGTCGCCTGGCCGACGATGGTCAGGAAGATGCCGTCGTAGAAGATGCTGCCCTCGCCGGCGCCGAACATTCGCCCGAGCCGGTCCCAGAACACCAGGGTGGAGATGCCGAGCACCACACCGGGGATGAGGATGGGCGCAATGACGATGGTGTAGTACCAGGGCCGGATCCGATTCGGGACCTGGGTCAGCATCAGCGCGCCGGCGAGACCGAGCGGCACCGCCAGGAGGACCACACCCAGGCCGATGATCAGGCTGTTGCGCAGTCCCCGCATCAGCTTCTCGTCGTTGACCAGAACATCGAACCATTCGACCGAGAAGCACTCGAAAGGCGTGACCCGCGGGAACTGCGAGCTGTTGAAGGCGGTGACGCCCATGATGATGAGCGGCCCGAACAGGTACACGAAGAACGCGCAGACGAAGCCCAGCACGAAGACGCGGGCTAGGGTGTCGGACCTCACTTTCCGATATCCCCGAGGCGGACCTTGAAGATCCGCATCGCAAGCAGCACCAGCAGGATGGTCGACACCAGCAGGATGATCGCGTAGGCCGACCCCCGCGGCCAGTTGTTTCCGGTGTTGAACCACTGGTAGATGATCTGGGTGAACCAGAGGCTGCTCGGTCCGCCGAGGATCTGGGGCGCGGCCAGCGCGCCGGCGGTGAGCATGAACACCATGGTGCAGCCGGAGCTGATGCCGGGCTTCGCGAACGGGATCACCACCCGCCAGTGGATGCGCAGCCACGAGGCGCCCATGTCGCGCGCCGCCTCGATCTGGTTGCGGTCGAGGCTCTCGATGGCGTTGTAGAGCGGGAAGATCATCAGCAGGATGAAGGCGTAGGTCAGCCCCGTGTAGAGGGCGACGTTCTCCCGTATGAAGTCCACGGGCTGATCGATCACCCCGAGCCAGAGCAGGGCTCCGTTGATGACTCCGGCAGAGCCGAAGATGATGCGGAAGGCGAATGCGCGCAGGATCTCGTTGACCCAGAACGGCACGATGAGAGAGAGCACCATGAGCCGCGCCCAGCCGCCGCGCGCGGACTGCGCGAGGAAGTACGCGATCGGGTAGCAGATCAGCAGGTCGGCGAGGGTGACCAGCGCCGCGGTGAGCAGGGTGCGCGCGAATACCGTCAGGTCGAGGGTGTTGAACGTGCCGGACGCCTCGGCGCTACCGTAGATCATGAACTCGTAGTGCTCGAGGGTGTAGACGTCCTTGTAGCCGCCCTGCTCGGCCGGCGGAAGGTTGTGCCGGAACGAGAAGTCCACCATCGCGAACTGGGGCGCCAGGATCATGACGAAGATCCAGAAGCCCACCGCGACGAGCAGGAAGCCCCCGAGCGCCGGGCCGTTGCGGAGTATGAAGTTGCCGAACCAGCGAGACGGATTCATGGCCTCGGCTCCGTCACTCGGCCGCCAGTGGGCCTTCCGGCAGGGCGACGGCGAGATCCGCGGAAAAGCCGAGCTTCACCGAGGCGCCCGGCTCGTGCCCGAGCGAGGATCCGTCGTTCACCAGCGACATCTTGATTCGCTTGTCCCCGCCCGCGATGTCGAGGAACACCTGCCAGAAATGGCCCTCGAACTCTCCGGTGTGCACGGTCGCGTCGATGACGTTGTCGAAGCTGTCCCCGTTGGCGAACTTCAGCGACTCTGGACGCACGAACACGAAGGCCGAATCGCCCTTGGCAAGCCTTTCTCCGCGACTCGCGGCAACCCGCGCGCGCATCGGGCCGACGTTCGTGTCCACCATCGCGTAGGCGGGACCCGTTTCCGTCACCTTGCCCCGGAACAGGTTGTTCTCGCCGACGAAGGAGGCGACGAAGGCGGACTCCGGATGGTCGTAGATGGTGTTGCCGTCCCCGACCTGGTCGATGATTCCCTCGCGCATCACCGCGACGTTGTCGGACATCGTCAGAGCCTCGCCCTGATCGTGGGTGATGTAGATGAAGGTGATTCCGACGCGTTGCTGGATGGCGCGCAGCTCGGTGCGCATGTGCTGGCGCAGCTTCAGATCGAGCGCCGACAGTGGCTCATCGAGCAGGAGCACGTCGGGCTCCGCCGCGAGCGCCCGGGCGATGGCCACCCGCTGGCGCTGTCCGCCGGACAGCTCGTGGCACATCTTCTCGCCCTGGCCGGGGAGCGCGATCAGGTCGAGCAGCTCGTCCGCCCTCCGGCGCCGGTCGGCGCGCCCCACGCCGCGCACCTCGAGGGAGAACGCGATGTTCTCCCACACCGTCATCAGCGGGAAGAGTGCGAGGTTCTGAAAGATGAGGGCGGTGGGTCGCTTGTTCGGGCCGATCCCCGCCATGTCCCGGCCGCCGATTCGCACCACGCCTTCCGACGGCTCCAGGAAACCGGACACCGCACGCAGAATGGTGGTCTTGCCGCAGCCCGACGGTCCGAGGAAGCTGAAGAAACCGCCCTCGGGGATGTCGATGTTCACGTCGCGGGCAGCGACGAAGTCCCCGAACTTGATCCACACGCCGTCGAGCTCGACGTCGGCGCTCATCGTGTGCTCTCCGTCATGGCCGTCCCCCTTGCGGCATCCGCGGCGCCGGGGCATGCGAGAAAGCTCGTTCGGGCATGCGGCAGCCCACGCACCGCGATTGGGAGCATTGCCCCCCTGCAAGCGGGGCGTGGCCCCCTGGTTGTTCGCCCGAACCCGAGCCCGTCTCGGGCCGGATTCGGACGCCGTCGTCGCAGCCGGTCAGGCGTTGACGAACTTGTTGCGGTACTCGGTGCGCACGTCCGCGTACCACTGGGGCTCCTTCGGCCAGGGCCACAGGTTCGCGAGCGAGTCGCCTGGGTACACCGAACCGAAGACATCCGCGTACTGAGAGCTGGCGAACTTGTCCGCGCCGAGCACGGCTGAATTATAGCCATGCCCGCCCCACGCGGCACCGTCCGCGCCGCCGTCGATCGACTTGCCGGCCGGCTCGGCCTCGAAGCAGTAGTCGATGAACGCGTAGACCGCGTCGAGGTCCTCGGCCGAGGCGGAGAGCGACATGCCGTCCACCCAGGCGAGCGATCCTTCGACCGGCGCGCGGTACTGCACCGCCTCGCCGTCGTTCATCAGGGTGATCGGAGGACCGTCCCAGGTCTGCCCGACCACCACGCCTTCGTTCAGCAGGCCGTTCTTCTGCGTGTCCGCGTCGTTCCAGAAGAGCTTGAGTTGGGCCTTGTTCTTGATGCAGAAGTCGGTCACCTTCTCCCAGGTCGCCCGCATCGTCTTCTGGTCGTTGTAGGCGCGCTTCATGGCGCCCGGCTCGAGGTCCCCGGTGGTCTCCAGATAGAGGCCGGCGCCGAGCATGCCGGAGTGCGGGCGCATCATCGTCTTGCCCTTGACGTCCTCCTGCCAGACGTCGCCGTAGCTCGGGATTTCTCCCGCACGCGGCGGCGCCCACAGGTCGGTGCGCCAGGCGACGCCCTCGGTGCCCCAGATGTGCGGCAGCCAGTGCGAGCCCTTCCCCTGGAAATTCCACTCGTCGTCGCCGACCCGGAGCATGGCCGGGTTCACGTTGCCGAGGTTCTTGATGCGCCCGTAATCGAACGGCTGGAGCAGGTCGAGGTCCACCCACTGTGGAGAACGCATGTTGGTGGGGCTGCAGAGGTCGACGCCGCGACCCTTGGTAGCCTTCATCTTGGTGATGATTTCCTCGTTCGAGCCGATGCCGGTGTAGTTCACCTTGATACCGGTCTTCTCCTCGAATGACTTCAGGAAGCCGGTCGGCAGGTAGTCCGACCACATGAGGACGTTGACCTGTCCCGCGGCCGCAAGCACTTTCGAGCTGACGACCCACGGACCGACGGCGGCAGCGCTGACCGCGGCCATCCCTTTCAGCGCCGAGCGGCGGGTCACCGTCGCCGGCTTCTTGATCTGTCTTGTCATGGCATTCTCCATTCAACGATGAGGTTCCGGGAAATTTTCGATTGCGCGAGCGTCCCCGTCGCGCCTCCATTCCGATTCGTGCATGCTCTTCATTGCTGCAACCGACTGCTTCACCTGAAAGTATACCGCGTCATCCCTCGGACGAACCCCGAATCCGGCGGCCACTGGCGGTGCCTGCATGCGACCGTACGAAAGTACCTGTGATTACCAGAATCGAACAGGCGGCAGCACGTGGGTTCACCATGGGCGAAATATGGGGGAAAAGCCGGCATGAGATCGCGGCCGCCGACGCTGTCGGGGAGAGACTGTCCGACAATGTTCGCGGGTCGACACCCGTACCCGGTTCGTTCTGCCGACAATCAGCGCGTCGACTTGCGTCGTCGCATCGCGAGCTGTTCCCAGTCGGCATCGAACAGTTCCGCGAGCTGTTCCATCACCGCCCCGCCAAGCTGCTCCGCGTCCACCAGGGTGACGGCGCGCTGGTAGTACCGGGTGACGTCGTGGCCGATCCCGATCGCGAGCAGCTCCACCGGGCTGTGGTGCTCGATGTATTCGATGACCTGGCGCAGGTGTCGCTCGAGGTAATTGCTCGGGTTGACCGAAAGCGTCGAGTCGTCGACCGGCGCTCCGTCGCTGATCACCATCAGAATCCGGCGCTGCTCGGGTCGGCCGAGGAGGCGCTGGTGTGCCCACAGCAGCGATTCCCCGTCGATGTTCTCCTTCAGCAGTCCCTCGCGCAGCATGATGCCGAGGCTGCGCCGCGCGCGTCGCCATGGCTGGTCCGCGGACTTGTAGATGATGTGGCGGAGATCGTTCAGTCGACCCGCGTTCGGGCGCTTGCCCTCGGCGAGCCACCGTTCGCGGGACTGTCCGCCCTTCCAGGCCCGGGTGGTGAAGCCCAGAATCTCGACCTTGACTCCACAGCGCTCCAGCGTACGCGCAAGGATGTCTGCGCTCATCGCTGCGACCACGATGGGACGACCGCGCATCGACCCCGAGTTGTCGATGAGCAGGCTGACCACGGTGTCGCGGAATCCCGTTTCCTTTTCCATCTTGTAGGAAAGCGCGTGGGTGGGGTTCGCGACCACCCGTGCGAGACGGGCGGTGTCCAGGTAGCCTTCTTCGAGATCGAATTCCCAGGACCGGACCTGTTTCGCGAGCAACCGGCGCTGAAGCCGGTTCGCGAGCTTGCCGATGACGCTCTGCAGGTGCGAGAGCTGCTGGTCCAGGTGGGCGCGCAGCCGGTTCAGCTCGTCCGGCTCGCAGAGTTCCGCCGCCTCGATGATCTCGTCGTGGTCCGTGCAGTAGGCGTGGTACTGCTCGCGGTCGGGGACATTGTGACCCGGTTGGGGACGCCAGACCGCTTCGCCCGGGGTTTCGGAGTCTTCTTCGCCGAACTCGAGGCTGCCGGGGTCGAGGCTTTCCATGTCGCCGGCATCGGCCTCGTCTTCTCCGGCACCGTCCCGCATCTCGGCGCCTTCTGCGCTCTCGGAGAGCGACGCATCCGCTTCTCCCGCCTCGCCTTCGTTCAGCGCGCTCTCGTCGCCCTCGCTTTCCGCGTTGTCGTCATCCGACTCGTCGTACTGCGGATCGGCCTGTTCGTCGGAGAATCCGAGAGAGCGCAGCAGCTCGCGCATCGCCTGCGCATAGGCACGCTGATCGCCCACGCAGCGCGAGAGCTCGACGAGGTCGGTGCCCACCATGCTCTCCAGCTTCGCACGCCAGTGGTCCAGCACCTTCGCGGCCGAGGGCGGGGGGAGCTGGCCGAGCATTGCCTCGCGCGCGAGAAGTCCGAGCATCTCAGGCAGCGGCGCCTGCTCGGAATCGCCCAGGCGTTCCAGGTTCAGCGACGCGAGCCGCGCGTCGAGCGCGGCGTCGAGGTTGATCGCGACACCGGCCATGGACCGGGCACCGAGCACCTCGCACCGAGTCTGTTCCAGCGCATCGAATACCTGCCGCGCCTGGGCACTGCGCGGCACGTGGCGGGCGTGGAGTGTCGTGTCGTGGTGGCGCAGCTTCAGGGCCGCCGAGTCGGCTTGACCCCGGGCGCGAACGACCTGTTGATAGGGAAGCGACGGGTCCGGACGTTCGATTCGCACCGTGTTTCCGGCTGTGCCGGGATTCTCGGTCACGAACTCGACATCGACCTCCTCGGTGCGACCGATGGCCCGCGTCACCGCCGCGGCGGCACGGCGGAATTCGTCGAGGGATTCGTTGGCCCGGCTTGCGCCGTGCTTCAGCAGTGCTGGCATCGTCTTCGTCGCTTGCGGCGCGCCCGATCTCTTCCAATGTGCGCAGTCGGTTCGCGTTCCGGGTCACGGAAGAGCGGAACTTCCCGGTGGGTATCCCGCTCCGCCGTGAACATTCAGGTCAGGGTCACGCTTACGCCGGTCTCAGGCAGTTCGGTGCCGAAACAGCGCTGGTAGTACTCGGCGACGATGGAGCGTTCCACCTCGTCGCACTTGTTGAGGAACGTGAGGCGAAATGCAAAGCCGAGATCGCCGAAGATCTTCGCGTTCTGCGCCCACGTGATCACGGTGCGCGGGCTCATGACCGTCGACACGTCGCCGGCGATGAAGCCGGACCGGGTGAGGTCGGCGAGTGTCACCATCGCGGCGATTGTGCGGCGGCCCTCCTCGTCGTCGTATTCCGGCGCCTTTGCCAACACGATTTCGCACTCCGCATCGTGGCTCAGGTAGTTCAGTGTCGCGACGAGGCTCCAGCGGTCCATCTGTCCCTGGTTGATCTGCTGGGTGCCGTGATAGAGCCCGGTGGTGTCACCGAGGCCCACGGTGTTCGAGGTCGCGAAGAGGCGGAATCCCTGGTGGGGATGCAGGACGCGTGACTGGTCGAGCAGTGTGAGTCGGCTCTCCGCCTCCAGAACACGCTGAATGACGAACATCACGTCGGGGCGTCCCGCGTCGTACTCGTCGAAGACGAGGGCGCACGCGTGCTGGTATGCCCAAGGCAGAATTCCCTCGCGGAATTCCGTGACCTGCTGGCCGTCGCGGAGCACGATGGCGTCCTTGCCGACGAGATCGATACGGCTGATGTGGCTGTCCAGATTGATGCGGATGCACGGCCAGTTGAGGCGGGCTGCGACCTGCTCGATGTGTGTGGATTTCCCGGTGCCGTGATACCCCTGAATGAGCACCCTCCGGTTGTGAGCGAAGCCTGCGAGGATCGCCAGCGTCGTATTTCGGTCGAAACGGTAGGCGTCGTCGACGGTGGGTACGTGTTCGGTGCGTTCGCTGAACGCCGGCACGTCGAGGTCGCACTCGAACCCGAAAGTCTGGCGCACCGAGATTCGGATGTCCGGCTTGTGCTGAGGTGTGGGAAGAGGTGCGGCGGGCGTGGTCTGGACCATGAATCGGGTTCGCTCGTTCGGTTGGATGAGGTCGCCGCCGGAAATGCGGGCGCTCGAAAGGACCGGGCCGGGGACGCGCGCGATGCGTCGATGCGACCGCGGCGTCGCCGACCCCTTGTGTCCATCGCTCGTTTGGATCTCGTGGCAGGCGAGGCGACCCCGAAAGCTACACGATTCGCTTCTCGAGCCGCAACTTGGAAGGTTCGGGAGGGTGCACGTCAGGATTGTGCGACGTGAATTAAGTGTAGGGATATCGGGCGGTTTCGGGTATCTTTCTGACAGTTTATCTAACTGTCAGCATGGAGACTCCGAATGATGTCACCGCCCGAGTTGTCCGAACTCTCACGC
>JAJDUQ010000008.1 GCA_022826505.1 Gammaproteobacteria bacterium | reverse complement strand
GGGTGGCTCAGGAGCAGGTCGTACATTCCCACCATTCCCACTGCCACCGCCACATCCTGCCAATGCAATACACATCACCGCGAACGCGAACCTCGTGGGCGACACCAAAGCCCGCAAAGCAAGTTTCGCAACCACAGCCTCGACCATCGAACCCATAAGTTGCATCGCAACATTCCTCATCAGGACAACGACGATTGGTACTGCACGCTCTTGACCAACCTCTCCTCGTCGAACTTGACCCGAATGTTGCATGAATCTCTTGTTGGGCGCACCTCCCACGGGAGAACGGGCAACGATTCAAAGCCCCACTGCTTCCCGCGCCCCGCGATTCTCCGGCAAACGGAGCCTGCTCCCCGCGAACGCCCGTTCCAGCATCCGCTGCACGAGCCCGATGTCCGAGCTGTACGCCGCGAGGTCGTCCAGGCGGTACTCCGTGCCCTCGACGATGGAGGCCGCGGCGCGATGACCGCTGGTCACCGCGGGGCCGATGCCTTCGCACAGATCCCGCGTCGCCAGGCCGGCCGAATCTCCGGCGATGAAGGCGTTGTCGACCCGCACCACCTCGACGCCGCCCCGCAGGTAGTAGCTGTATCCCTTCGGGGCGAGCTCCGCGTCCCTGACCAGCCCGCGGCGCGCCAGGACGCCCATGAAGTGGTTCCAGTGCCGCTTGATGTCCTCGCCGCGCGTCTTGAGCTTCTCCGCCATCGCCCCGATCCCGCAGTTCAGGTAGCCGTCGGCCTTGGGGACGTACCACGCGTATCCGGGCAGGCCCTTCTCGAAGAACCACAGGTGGCACCGCTCGTCGCGCCACTGGTGGGCGAACTCATGCTCGTAGGTCGCGGCCTGCAGCTCCCGGGCACGCGGATTGGCTTCGCGGAAGAACGTACGATAGACGGGGCACCGGGTACCTCCAGCACCGACGAGGTGTCTTGCCCGGAAGGTTCCGTCGACGATGAACGAATCCTCGACCCTGTCGATATTGCGAACATTGTGAACAAGAACGCGGGCTCCGCTGCGGCGAAGCAGGTAGTCGTCGAATTCGAACCTGCGGATGGAATGCTGCACGCTGGGAAGCGTGAACTTCAGCCACTTGAGATGTACCACGATACCGTTGAAGGTATTGAATCGGTGCGGATACGACTCGACGTCGAGGTCCAGCTCCGCAACCGCCTCCGGGGTAACCCATCCTGCACAGAGCTTGGTGCGGGGAAACTCCGCCCGATCGAGCACGAGCACCGAGGCGCCCGCGCGCACCAGACGAGCGGCGCACGAAGAACCGGCCGGGCCTCCCCCGACGACAATGACGTCGACCGTCTCCATGAATCAGCGAGTCGCGGTCTCCGGGTAGATGTGAGCACGGGTCCAAGGGACGTCATTGTTGCCGGCCGGTGCGCACACGACCTGGAAGAGCTGGATGGAGTTGGCGAAAAATGCGGCCGAGCACCCCGCGAGATACAGCCGCCACGCCCGAATGAACTCCTCGTCGTACATCGCTCGCACAGTATCTGCCGCCCGGTCGAACCGCGCCAGCCATTCCCGCAGCGTGCGTGCGTAGTGGAGTCTGAGGTTCTCGACGTCGATGATGGAGAAATTGAACGGCTCGAAGATGGCCATCATTTCCCGCAGGCTCGGGGGGTAGCTGCCAGGGAATATCCGCTGTTCCAGCCATGCATTGACTGGAGTGGGACGGTTGCGCCCCACGCTGTGAATGAGCGCGAAGCCGTTCGGCCTCAGTGCGCGTGCGATGACCTGACCGAGCGCCTGGTAGTTCTGGACACCAACGTGCTCGAGCATTCCCACCGAGACGAACGCATCGCAGGTGCTCGAGATGTTGCGGTAGTCGTCCAGCACGAACTCCACCTGATCGCCCATGCCTTCTCGAGACGCACGTTCCCGCGCGTATGCCACCTGCTCCTGCGAGATGTTGAAGGCACGAACCTTGACACCGTAATCACGCGCCATGTGCAAAGCGAGGGAGCCCCACCCGCAACCGGCCTCTATGACCTGCTGACCCGGCCGGAGCATCAGCTTGCGGCAGACGTGATCGAGCTTGGCTCGCTGCGCCTGTTCCAGCGTAGCGTTCGGCGTGTCGTAGTACGCGCACGTATAGACCATCTCCTCGTCGAGCCACAGGCGGTAGAAGTCGTTGCCGAGGTCGTAGTGATGCTGGATGTGTCGTCGCGATCCGGTCTTGGTGTTGGAACGCGGCCTGGGCAGGCGACCCAATGCGGTGCGCTTGCCCGCGACCGCGCCGGCGCGATCCGTGGATCGATAGCAACGCGCGAGTACATCGACGAGATCGCCTTCCACGTCGATGCGCCCCGCGCTGAACGCATCTCCGAACCCGATTTCCGGACTGACGATGACCGAAAGCAACGCGCCTCGGTCGCGAAAGACGATGCGCCCTCGGCAATCTCCCGTCGGGCAGTACGCGTCCTTGTGATCCCATAGCGCCATCGCGACGTCGGGCTGGCCGACCTTGACCGCAATCCGCCGCACGAGCCAGCGATCGAATTCGTTCGGGCGCCTGCCGCCTTCTTGCGTCGCCCTGCTCTTCGCGACCCCCGGGCCGAAGGAACCCGGCAAGCCCAACGGATGCGGGCGCTGTCGTCTCACCGTCATCTCCTGCCTCCTGGCTCGAAGCAACCGACAATCCGTCGCATCAATCCCCTCGTGCGCGGGTTCATCGGATGTGAAGCGTTCGGTGTGATGTTGAAATCGAAACGGGAGGATCGATTTCCCGAGCCGCCCGTCACCGGGATTATAGCGGGTCATTACCGAAGGACGAAGGCTCGGAATCGGCTCACACCTCGCCGCCGCGCCGGGCGTCGCGCCGGGCCTTTACGGCACCGACGATCCACTTGGCGACGAGCGGAAAGACCCCGAGGAGCACGAAAGAGCCGATGAGTGCGGGAGAGAGAATTCCCTGGAGCGAATCGATCCCCGCGAGCTGGGTGCCGGCGTTGACGTACACGACAGTCCCCGGGAGCATCCCCACCTGGCTGACGAGCGCAAACGTGAGGGTTCGCATCGGCGTGAGTCCCATCACGAGGTTGATGACGAAGAACGGGAATGCCGGCACCAGTCTCAGGGTGAACAGGTAGAACGCCCCGTCGCGCGCGAATCCTGCATTGATCGTCTTCAAGCGATCTCCGTATCGGCGCTGAATTCCGTCTCGCAGAATGTACCGGGACACGATGAACGCGATGGTGGCGCCGAGCGTTGACGCGAAGGAGACGAGGACCGTGCCCCACAGCAACCCGAACACCGCGCCGCCGGCCAGGGTCATGATGGCGGCGCCGGGCAGCGAAAGTCCGGTGATGGCGACATAGGCGACGAAATAGCCCGCAAGCACCGTCACCGGATGCTCGCGGTAGAACGCTTCGATGTCGGATTGACGCGACTTGAGAAATTCGAGACTCAGATAATGGCCGAGATCAAACGACAGAAATGCGACGACGAGCACCGCGACAATCGCGATGACCGCCAGTTTTCCCTTGCTCATGCTGCGCTTCCTGGCTTTCGGGGCTGTCATTGCTTCCAGGTCCGCGAACGATTATAGGTGGAACCTGGGTCGATTCCTTGCCGATGCGCGATCCGCCCGATAGATTCGCGCCCCTGAATCGCGCCCGACGCGGATCGTCCATCTTCATCGGAATCCGATGCTCCTCTTCTGGATCCTCGCCTCGTTCATGATCCTGGCCACGCTGCTGCTGGTCGTGCCTGCGCTGATCCGGCACCGGCCCGCCGACGAGGATACGCCCGACGCTGCCAACGTCGCCCTGTATCGCGAACGTCTCACCGAGCTGGAAAGGGAACGCGACCGCGGAGAGATCGAGACGGGCCGATACTCCGCGCTGCGCGAGGATCTGGAGCGTGGACTGCTCGCCGACGTCGGAAGTCTCGAAATGCCGGTTTCGCGCGGCCACCCTCCGTCGAAATGGATGACGGTCACGGTCGCGATCGTGGTGCCGGTCTGTGGCATTGGATTCTATCTCTGGCTGGGCTCGCCGCACGAACTGGACCGTCATTCGATGTCTGTGGAGACGACTGCCGGCACCGAACCGACTCCATCTGTTGAAACAATGGTCGCGTCACTGGCGGCGAGGCTCGCCGACAACCCCGCCGATGCCGAAGGGTGGCTCCTGCTGGGCCGCTCGCAAGTCGCGCTCGAACGTTACGAGGCGGCGATTGTCGCGTTCGAGCACGCTCACTCGCTTCTCGGCGACGCCCCGTCAGTCCTGACGGACTGGGCGGAAGCGGAAGCCGCGGTTGCGGGCAACCGTTTCACGACCAGCGCCCGTGGACGGCTCGAACGTGCGCTCGAGCTCGACCCCGATTACGAGAAAGCGCTCTGGCTGGACGGATTCGCCGCGATTCAGGCAGGCCTCCCCGAAGCCGCCATCGCACGCTGGGAGAGGCTGCTTGCAATTCAGGCGCCCGATTCGCGAGAAGCCACCATCGTCACCGAGCTGCTCGCGCAAGTCCGCGGCTCCGCCGAGACGGCATCCGGCGCCGGTCCCGGGGCATCCACGCCGGCTGCGCCAACCCGGCCGGAGACCGACTCCACGAAAGCGAACGGGGCGCGGATCGTGGTCGAGGTCAGCCTTGCACCGGGCCTTGCAAAAGATCTTGATGCGAGTGAACCGGTGTTCGTATTCGCCGGTGAACCATCCGGCTCCGGTCCGCCGGTCGCAGTCTCGCGCACCATCGTGGGAGCACTTCCGGCCAGCATCGTGCTCGACGAGTCGAATGCAATGGTTCCGTCGCGGTCCCTGGCGAACGTGGAGCACGTACTCGTGACCGCACGCGTGGCGAGGTCGGGGACAGCGACACGCACGAGCGGGGACATGGAAGGCGTATTCGGGCCGGTGACGGTTGCCGAAACGGCCCGGGCACGGATCGTAATCTCGCAAATCGTTCCGTGATCGGCTCTCTTCACACCGGTACCGAGCGCGCGACTGGTATCGACATGCGCTTGCGACCTGCCACCGCGACCGGAATTCAGTCATCCGCATCCTTCTCGGCGACTCCCCGCTCCGGCCGCCGATCCATGGTGGGCCAGGTGCTCCGGTGACCGACCGCCATATCGATTCCCGCCGGCCCGAATGCGGGCATCGCATTTGCGGTTCGGTACGGGCGGGCCGGTACGCGGAGTCGACGATCCGAACTCCCCGGGATTGGAAACCGTGAACTTCCTCGCGCACGCGCTGCTGTCGCCCGATGACGACGAAATTCGTGCCGGGAATGTCTGTGCCGACCTGATCAAGGGAAGAATCGAGGGCGTGACCCCTTCCGGTATCGTGACAGGAGTCGCGCTCCATCGTGCCATTGACCGGTTTGCGGATCGCCACCACGCGTTCAGGGCGTGCTTCGCCTGTGTCGCCGCCCCCCGCCGACGCTATGCCGCGGTCATCGTGGACATTTTTTTCGACCACTGTCTTGCCCGATGCTGGGCAGACTATTCGACGGTAAGTCTCGGGATCTTCGTCGAGCACGTCTGCGCGCAATTGGAAGGGCTTGCCGATGTCATACCGGTGCGAGACAGGGCACGGTTGGACCGCATGCTCGAATCTCGATGGTTGTATCTGTATGCGACCCGGGACGGGCTCGATCGAGTATTTGCCGGGCTTGCCCGGCGGGCGAGGTACGGCCATCGTCTCGGAGAAGCGGCCGACGATCTGGAACGGAACTACTCGATGATCGAAGCATCGTTTCGTGTGCTCATGCCGGCATTGCGCGAGCACGCCGACGAAGTGCTCGCCCATCGCACCGGCTGAAGGTGGATCGGCAGTCAGAGTCGAGTCACCCGCCACAATTACGGAGAACCGCACTCCGTCCACCCGTCGGGTTTCCACTCCTCGGTTTCGATCGGGATTTGCCTGCTGGTGATGGTCCCGATCCTCTGTGGCCCGTAAAGCTATCCACAATTATTCCCCGGTCTGTTCACGGTTCGATGCACAACATCTTGCGGTGCACGAGTTGCCCGACCACAAGTTCTGGTGTTAAATGGGCCTTCGCCGCAACACAACGAGGCGAACGCCTACACGTTCAGCGACCGATTCCGATTGTACCGGCGTGCTTGAAGACGTCGGGGCAGGTCGCCGGAGTCGGAGGTACCCGGCAGTCCGTCAGACGCCGCCGATGACGAATGGGAGCACGACCGGCGCCATTCCCGGCGAAGAGAACCATGGAAGCGGATCATGCAGGTATCGCTGACACCGTCGGAAGCGGAAACAGCGGCATTGTGCACCGGGACGGTTGGCACCGGCGCAGCCGACACGGGGATACGACGATGAAGCTGGTGCAGCGAATTCACGTCGAAGCCGATGATTCCGGCATCGCCGGAATTCCCCTGCAAGCGGCATCGCTGGACATCTGGGACAGCAAGTATCGTCTCAAGAAGCGCGACGGTATCGTCGTGGACCGCGAAATGGACGGGACGTTCCGCCGCGTGGCACGCGCGATCGCGGACGTCGAAACCACCGACGAGCTCCGCGCCCTCTGGCATGAACGCTTCCTGTGGGCGCTGCGTCATGGCGCGATACCGGCCGGACGCATCGTCTCGAATGCAGGGGCTCTGGAACACAAACCGGCGACCTCGACAATCAATTGCACCGTGTCGGGCACCATCCTCGATTCGATGGACGACATTCTGGAAAAGGTTCACGAGGCCGGCCTCACTCTCAAGGCCGGCTGTGGCATCGGCTACGAATTCTCTACCCTGCGACCCAAGGGCGCATACGTGACCGGTGCCGGGGCGTACACGTCGGGGCCGCTGTCCTTCATGGACATCTACGACCGGATGTGCTTCACGGTGTCCTCGGCGGGGGGGCGCCGCGGCGCACAAATGGCCACCTTCGACGTCGGTCATCCCGACGTTCTGGACTTCATCCGCGCGAAACGCGAAGACGGCCGCCTGCGCCAGTTCAACCTCTCGCTCCTCGTCACCCGCGAGTTCATGCAGGCGGTGCGGGACGATACCCCGTGGAAGCTCGCCTTCCCGCTGATGGAGCCGGAAGTCGAGCAGGACAACGTCGATCTCGGCGACCCGGAGTCGGTGGTGTGGCGAAGCTGGCCGGTCACCGATGGATACGTCACGAACAATCTCGGAAAGGTCGCGTGCCGGGTCTATCGTACAGTGCGGGCTCGGCGCATCTGGGACGTCATCATGTCCTCGACCTACGACTTCGCCGAACCGGGGTTCATCCTGATCGACGAAATCAACGAGATGAACAACAACTGGTTCTGCGAAAACATTCGCGCGACCAACCCGTGCGGCGAACAGCCTCTTCCTCCGTACGGTTCATGTCTTCTCGGCTCGGTCAATCTCACTCGATTCGTCCGCGATCCGTTCACCGATCACGCACGTTTCGACTGGGAGACCTTTCGCGAGGTGGTCACCGTTTTCACCCGCATGCTCGACAACGTCGTGGAGGTCAACGGACTCCCGCTTGGTCCTCAGCGCGACGAAATCACGAGAAAGCGCCGTCACGGGATGGGCTATCTGGGTCTCGGTTCAACATTGACGATGCTGTGCTTGAAGTACGGCTCCGAAGCATCGCTCCAGTTCACCGAACGTGTGACGCGCGAGATGGCGGTCACAGGGTGGAAGGCCTCTCTCTCGCTGAGTCGCGAGAAGGGTGCGGCGCCACTCCTGGAGGAATCGTTTCCGGTGACGGCGGAGATGCTGGAGCAACGCCCGGAGATGGAACGGGACGGTTTGGCGGTTGGAGACCGAGTCAAGGGCAAGGTGCTCCACGCGAGGTACAGCCGCTACATGCAACGGTTGGCCGAGGAGGAGCCCGAACTCGTCGACGCACTCGCGGAGCAAGGCGCACGATTCACTCATCATACGTCGATCGCGCCCACGGGAACGATCTCGCTCTCGGTCGCGAACAATGCAAGCAACGGAATCGAACCGAGCTTCGCGCACCACTACTCCAGGAATATCATTCGCGAAGGCCGCAAGACGAAGGAGAAGGTCGATGTGTTCTCCTTCGAGGTGCTCGCCTACCGCGAGCTCGTCGATGGGCGGGCGATGCCCGGCGGGGATGGAGTCCACGCGCTTCCCGACTATTTCGTGACCGCCGACGACATTACTCCCAAGCAGCACGTCGACGTCCAGGCTGCGGCACAACGTTGGGTCGATTCCTCGATCTCCAAGACCGCCAACATTCCGACCGACTATCCGTACGAAGACTTCAAGGACATCTATCACTATGCCTTCGAGCGAGGCCTGAAAGGGTGCACGACGTTTCGCTTCAACCCGTCTGCATTCCAGGGCGTGCTCGTCAAGGAGAAGGATCTCGAAAACACGACTTATCAGTTCACGCTGGAAGACGGATCGTTGGTCGAGGCCAGGGGCAACGAAGAAATCGAATACGACGGTGACGTCCACACTGCAGCGAATCTCTACGATGCAATCAAGGAGGGGTACTACGGCAAATTCTGAGTCCAGCGTCCGGCTTGGCGTCGCCCGCACGATTTCGGAGTCAGGTGAAGCTCGGATTCGAGTCGACCACGTGCTCAGCCGAGTTCACGAGCGTCGACGCTGGTCTGATGCCGTATTGCAGTTGGCGTATTCGGGCGCCGGGAACGCCGCGGATGGAGGGTGAAGCGACTGGCGGTGCAGCCAGCTCCGTTTGCGTACAGGGCGGCGTTCCCGCACGAGGAAGAAACTCATGGCCATCAGGATCGATCAGAAGATTGTGAAATACGGTATCGAGCCTCGAGAGGAGGCTCCCGTTGCGCCTTCGCCGCGACCCAAGGCGAGCGTCATTCAGATGCACGAGAAGATCGAGCGGCCGGAAAGGTTGCTCGGATCGACGTACAAGATCAAGACGCCTCTCTCGGACCACGCCCTCTACGTGACGATCAATGACGTCGTCCTCAACGAGGGCACCGAGCATGAGCAGAGGCGTCCATTCGAGATATTCATCAATTCCAAGAACATGGAGCACTTTCAGTGGATTGTGGCTCTCACGCGAATTGTGTCAGCGGTGTTTCGCAAGGGCGGGGACGTGACGTTTCTCGTCGAGGAGCTGCGGTCCGTGTTCGATCCCCGAGGCGGCTACTTCAAGAAGGGGGGGCGTTACATGCCGTCGCTGGTCGCCGAAATTGGCGACGCCATCGAAGCGCACATGCGGTGGATTGGTTTGATCGAAGATGAAGCCATGCGGGTCGACACTCCTTCACGCGACTATGTCGAGGAGAAACAGGCGCGGTTCGGAAGAACAGGCACCGCGAACGAAGAGACGCCTTCGCGCCAATTCCCCGACGGTGCGCAATTCTGCGTGAAGTGCCATATGCCGGCGGTCATGCGCATGGATGGATGCATGACCTGCCTCAACTGCGGTGATTCCAAGTGCGGCTGAGTGCCGCAGTACGGACAGACAGCCACGCTGGCGTGGAGCGTGCAGAGGTCGTGACGGGCGCCGACCAGGATGTCGGCACTGAAACCCACCGGGCGCCGATCGGTTCGGACCGAGTCGGCGCCCGGTGGGTCTTTTTGCTCGGCCGATAATTCCGTCGTTACCTCAACCCCGATTCACTGTTTCGCTACGCACTCGAAAGATTGGTTGACGCATACACCCCGGTCAGGCCATCCGCGTCCATTCCCGTAATCGCGATTGGCACCAGACGTGCCTCGGCCTCCCCTTCTCCGAGATCGACCCTCAGGTAGTTGTCGGTCCAGCCTGCGATTCGTTTCCTGCCTCCGCGACGCGTCGGTTCGAGAAGAACGTCGACAACCCGCCCGACGTGGCGTTGTGCAAATCGGCGCTGCTTCTCGGCCGAGAGCCGTTTCAAGGCACGCGTACGTCGCTTTCTGATTTCCACCGGTACCTGGTCGGTGAATTTCTCCGCTTCGGAACCGGGACGCGGGGAATAGGTAAACGTGTGAACATAGGTAATGGGGAGGTTCTCGACGAACTCGAAGGTGCGGAGAAATTCTTCGTCGGTCTCGCCGGGAAAGCCGCAGATGACGTCGACACCGATTCCACAGTCAGGGATGCGATCGCTGATGCGGTTGACGAGATCCGCGAATTCCCCGGATCGATACCGCCGCTTCATCCTCGCCAGGACAGTATCGCTGCCGCTCTGGAATGGAATGTGAAAGTGTCGCGCGAACTTGGCAGAACCGGACATCAGATCGATGATCTCGTCGCCAAGTGACGCGGGCTCGATGGAACTCAGCCGGAACCGCTCGACTTCCCGAATATCGAGAACTCCCTCGATCAGCTCCGGCAGCATTCGACGTCGCTCCGGCAAATCGAGGCCGTAGTCGCCGATATGAACCCCCGTGAGTACCACCTCGACGTAACCGGTGCGGGAAAGCTGACGCACCTGAGCGAGCACGCTCTCCGGTGTTCGACTCCGCGAAATGCCGCGCGTCTGGGGGACGATGCAGAACGTGCATGATTCGTTGCAGCCCTCCTGAACCTTGACGAACGCGCGACTGTGCTCGGTCATCTCGGTGATCGGCACGTCCAGAAAGCTCCTTGCGGTGCCAATTGGCGATACTGCGACAATCGGGGGACCGTCCTCGAGTTGCTCGATGAGTTCCGCGACCCGGGAACGGTCCGCCGCGCCAACCACCAGGGCCACACCGGGTAACGACGCCAGTTCTTCCGGAGCGCGCTGCGCGTAGCAACCGGCCACGACGATTCTCGCTCCCGGATGCTGACCGGCTATTCGCCGGATGGCCTTGCGTGCCGAGGCGTCGGCCCGTGCAGTCACGCTGCAGGTATTCACGACATAGACATCTGCGGCGTCGCGCGGACCGACGGTTTGGAAATCACATCCGTCGTCCACGAGGGTACGAATTGCCTCAGTATCGTACTGATTCAATCGGCACCCGAATGTGCAATACGCAATTCGCTTGCTCATGAATCGATATTCCGCCTGCTCCGAATCGAGGTCGCTCCAACCGAAATTCCAAGTCCGTGATTCTTGACGCATCACCCTCCGACAGGGCGTGCCCTCAGGTCGGCAGTCAGGTTCGAGGCGTCCATACCACACGCCACCCCTGCGCACCCGGCGATGCCGCGAGTCGTGGATTGATCCAGTCGGAACCGATTGCGGCCAGCACATCGCCAGCATATACGACTGGAATGCGTCCGCGTTCCCATGGCGGAATTCCCAACGACTGGAAGCGCTTCTTGAGCGAATTTCCACCCCGGTGCGGCGACCTGGTCTGTTTCACGTCATCGCCACGAATGTGCACGGTAATCTCCGTGTCTCGAACCGAGCGGTCGAGGCCACCGCCGGCGCACGCCTCCCATGTGAGACAGCCGTGACCCAGCGTCAGGGATTCCGGAATTCGCCAGGAGCGCACCACCGGTCCGGCAACGGGGTGCATCCGCGGTACAAGATGCAGGTGATGCCGATACCGTCGAACTTCGATTTCTCCCAGCCTCACACACGGTACCGCGTCCATTTTCGCCTCGACCACTTCGCGAGCAATCTGCTCGATTCGACGTGTTCCCGGCAACGCGACTCCCTGTGCAGTCAACCAGGTGGCAATGGCGTTGCGCCGGCGGGCAGGCTGCAGAGTCCCCAATACCTCGATGTCCAGTGTTGTCCCGCGAATCCCACCGGCGTTCTCCAGATCGAGAGCGGCCAGTGCATCGAGCAGCTCCGCTGACTCGCGGGCGCGCTCCCCGGCGCGTGCCAGAGTCGCCAGAAGTCCGGGCCATCGTGTCTCCAGAACCGGAATCACCTTGCGCCGCAGAAGAACCCTCGAGAATCGGTCGTCCTCATTTGCCGGATCGCTGATCTGTGGAAGGCCTGTGGCGTCAGCGTATCCGCGAAGTGTCGCCCGTGAAACGCCACGCACCGGTCGTGCGACGATACCCGCACCAAGACGCCGCCGTTCGGGTATGCCCGCCAGGCCTCGTGTTCCGGCTCCGCGTAGCAGGTTGAGCAGTATCGTCTCGACATGGTCGTCTAGAGAGTGCGCCGTACACAGCACATCACGGGGCGTGAGGATGCGCTCGAACGCGCAATAGCGGGCGTCACGCGCCAATCCCTCCCCTACATGTCCGCCACCGTTTGTCCTCGGATTGACGTCGAGCACCGAGACATCTACCGACAGGCGACGACCAACCTCGATGCACTGGTGCGCCCAGCGCATCGAATTCGGGTGCAGGTGATGATTGACATGGACGGCGTGCAACGAAACGTCGGGATTGCACTCCCGTGCCTGCATGAACGCATGGAGTAGCGCGAGCGAGTCCGCGCCACCGCTGAATGCGACCACGAACCGTGTCGCGGGAGGATACGCAGCCGCGAACCCCGCAATGACCTTCGGCCCGAACCCCCCGGCGTCGCGTCGGTCCATGTCAAAACGGACAATCCGATTCAATACGCCTTCCGGCGCAGTCCAGTTCGCAGCAGCACGTGCGAAGCAATCTCCTCAATCGATGCGGCGCTCGTATCGAGGCACGGAATGCGATGCCGTTCGAACAGGGCCTCTGCCTCCCGAACCTCGGTGCGGCAGCGTGACGGCGACGCATATGAGGTACCCGGTCGGCGCTCGGAGCGGATTGTTCGCAACCGTTCCGGGTTGATGGTAAGTCCGAACAGCCGGGGGCGGTTCTCGATCAGGATCGACGGAAGCGTGGTGCATGACAGAACTTCGTCCATCAACGGATAGTTTGCCGTTCTGATTCCGAACTGCATTGCGAGATAGACGCAGGTCGGTGTCTTGCCCGAACGAGAGACGCCGATGAGTATGATATCCGCGTCATCGTAGGTTCGCGTCCCAGCGCCATCGTCGTGGTTGAGCGCGAAATCCACGGCGCCAATTCGATCCTCGTAGGATGCCTTGTCGGTCACCGCATGAAACCGACCGAGGGCATGGGTCGAACCGACATGCAATTCCTGCTCCAGAGTCCCGATGAAGGCCTGGAAGATGTCCAGCACGAGAGCGTTGCAGCGCGCCAGAGTCTCTCGCAATCCAGAATCGGCCAGAGTACTGAACACGACCGGACGTTCGTGCTCATCACGTGCGGTTGCATCGATGCAGGCAACGACTTCTTCCGCTCGCGCCGAATTCGTTACGAACGGGATTGTGGTGGTCAGGAACTTTGCGTGTTCAAACTGGCTCAACAGCGCGTTTCCGAGGGTCTCCACGGTGATTCCGGTGCTGTCCGATACGAAGAACACGTGCCGGCGAATCTGGTTGTCGGAGGTCACCGTTTGGAAGTCGCCGCCGTGGCCGAGACTGCGTCTGCAAGCCGATCCGCCTGTCTCCTTACGGCAGCAAGCGATGTTCCCTCGACCATGACGCGTACAAGCGGCTCGGTTCCGGACTGCCGAAGCAGCACCCGCCCATCGGTTCCCAGACCCGCCTCCGCCTCCGCGACCGCGGTGCGGAGAGCATCGTCCGATTCGAGGTCAATGTGTCCTGCGATGGGAATGTTACGAGTCGTCTGCGGATACTTCGACATGCGGCTCCTGGCCTCGCTCAGCGTTCGTCCGGTCCGCACCAGAGCATGGAGTACCTGGAGAGCGGAAATGATTCCGTCGCCAGTCGTCGTGCGATCGAAACAGATGATGTGTCCCGAAGTCTCGCCCCCAATGAGGGCACCATGCTCGCGCATCATCTCCATGACGTACCGGTCACCGACTTTCGCTCGTCGAAAGCCGACGCCCAGCAATTTCAGTGCCTCCTCGAGCCCGCGATTCGTCATGACGGTTCCGACCACCGAGCCATCGAGAAGACCGTCTGCATGGCGATCCTCGGCGATGATGAAGAGAAGCTCGTCTCCGTCAACAGTTGCCCCGTCGGCATCCACCATGATGACCCGATCACCGTCGCCATCGAACGCAACTCCAAGATCCGCGCGGTGCTCTCGAACTGCGTTGCGCAGTGCGTCCGGAACCAGCGGACCGACGCCATCGTTGATGTTCAGCCCGTTGGGTGTACAACCAATCGACACCACCTCCGCGCCCAGTTCCAGAAAGACACTTGGTGCAATGTGATACGTTGCGCCATGGGCACAGTCGACGACGATCCGCAGCCCCCGCAACGTCAAATCAGGGGGTACCGTGCTCTTGCAGAATTCGATGTACCGTCCCGAGGCGTCGTCGACCCTGACCGCCTTGCCGATATCGATACTCCGCACCGTCCGCATGGTGCTATCGACGGCCGCTTCGATTGCGAGCTCGACACCATCGGACAGCTTGCCGCCATCCCCGGTGAAGAATTTGATGCCGTTATCGGAATACGGGTTGTGTGAAGCGCTGATCACGATCCCCGCCGTGGCGCGCAAAGTGCGAGTCAAATAGGCAACCGCAGGGGTCGGCATCGGCCCGACCAGCACCACATCCACTCCGGCCGCGGTGAGTCCAGCCTCGAGCGCCGACTCGAACATGTAGCCCGAGATGCGCGTGTCCTTGCCGATGACGATCTTGCCCCGTTTTCCCCCGGCCAGTACCGACCCGGCGGCCCACCCGAGTTTCAGGAAGAAATCCGTGGTGATCGGAGGCGTGCCGACTTTGCCGCGAATGCCGTCGGTGCCAAAGTACTTCTGCATCCGGATGGTCAACCGGCCCACACGTCATCGATTTTCGATGCTCGCGAGCTGATCGGCCCTCGAGAACCAACGGACGCATTGGGCGACGCAGAAAATGGACCAACCGCGAGAATGCGACACAGTCGGCGATGATGGAGAAGATGCGTGCGACGGGCGCTGTCGCACGATATGTCAGTGAAGACTCGCGGGTCCTCCAATCGAGCCCGATCCGGAAGGGGATTGCTCACCGTCATCCTCATCCTCCACAGCCGGCGAATCACCGCCCGGCGGAGACTGATCCGACCAATCCTGTGGAGGTCTCGGCTCACGGCCTTCCATGATGTCCTTGATCTGTTCGACATCAATCGTCTCGTAGCGAATCAGCGCACTCGCCATGACATGGAGCCGTTGTTCGTTCTCCTCCAGAATTTTCGTCGAGCGCTGGTAGTTCCGATCGATGATGCTGCGCACTTCCTCGTCGATGAGATCCTGCGTCTGATCCGAGACTGTCTTGTGCTGGGTGACACTATGCCCCAGGAATACCTCGCCCTCTTCTTCGCTGTACGTCAACGGACCGAGTCGTTCGGACAGTCCCCATCTTGTCACCATGTTGCGTGCAAGCTCGGTTGCACGCTGGATGTCGTTACTCGCTCCGGTGGTGACGCTGTCCGGGCCGAACACCAGCTCCTCCGCAATTCGCCCTCCAAAGAGACTCGAAATCTGACTTTCAAGCCGTTCCTTGCTGAAGCTGTAACGGTCTTCTTCGGGGAGGAACATCGTCACGCCCAGTGCGCGTCCGCGCGGGATGATGGTGACCTTGTAGACTGGATCGTGAGACGGCACCAGCAGTCCGACAATCGCATGGCCTGCCTCATGGTATGCGGTGAGACGTTTCTCGTCGTCACTCATCACCATCGAGCGCCGTTCCGAGCCCATCATGATCTTGTCCTTCGCCTTCTCGAACTGCTCCATGTCGACGGTACGCCGATTGGCACGCGCCGCAAACAGGGCAGCTTCGTTGACCAGATTCGCAAGATCGGCCCCGGAGAACCCCGGTGTACCACGCGCGATGACACTCGGCTCGACATCACGGTCGAGCGGAATCTTGCGCATGTGGACCTTGAGGATCTGTTCGCGGCCACGTATGTCCGGAAGCGGAACGACGACTTGGCGATCGAAGCGTCCCGGACGGAGCAGGGCCGGATCGAGCACATCGGGGCGGTTGGTCGCCGCAATGACGATGATCCCCTCGTTACCCTCGAATCCATCCATCTCGACCAGCAACTGATTGAGAGTCTGCTCTCGCTCGTCGTGGCCTCCGCCCAGGCCCGCACCTCGGTGGCGCCCGACTGCATCGATCTCGTCGATGAAGATGATGCACGGTGCGTGTTTCTTGGCCTGCTCGAACATGTCGCGCACTCGTGATGCACCGACACCGACGAACATCTCGACGAAATCCGAGCCGGAGATCGTGAAGAATGGAACCTTCGCCTCGCCCGCAATGGCGCGAGCGAGCAATGTCTTGCCGGTTCCGGGCGAACCGACCATCAGCACGCCGCGTGGGATCTTTCCGCCCAGTTTCTGGAACTTTGCGGGATCACGCAGGAAGTCCACGAGTTCAGCGACTTCCTCCTTGGCTTCGTCGACTCCGGCGACGTCCGAGAACGTCACCTTGACCTGATCTTCCCCGAGCAGCCGCGCCCGACTCTTGCCGAACGACAGCGCGCCCCGTCCGCCGGCGCCGCCCTGCATCTGGCGCATGAAGAAGATCCACACGCCGATGAGCAGCAGCATCGGGAACCACGAGATGAATATCTGCATCAGCAGCGATTGCTGCTCTGGTGGTCGCGCATCGATGACGACACCGTTCTCCAGCAGATCACCGACCAATGCCTTGTTGTCGGTTTCCGGGGTATACGTGCTGAACCGCTCGCCGGTCTGCAGCACGCCTTGAATGTTGCGACCTTCGATGATGACCTTCTGGACCCGTCCCTGCTTCACGTCAGCGATGAAACGGGAGTAGTCAATCTGCTCGGACCCAGTCCGACGCGGACCGAAGTTGTTGAAGACGGACATCAGCACCAGGGCGATGACCACCCAGAGAATCAGATTTTTTGCCATGTTGCTCACTGTTGGTGCCTGCAGTGGGGGTCGTTGCTCCCGTGATGCTCACACCCGCTCGTCGTCACCGGTCCAAACCGCCGAGGCTACATTTACGTGGCAGCGTAACTTACTGAATCCGTGTACGGTTCCAATCTCGATTGTCGCCTGTGAAAGCGCCCACGTCCACATGAATCGAGCGGGTCCGACACTATACCAGCATGTGCCCGCATGGAATCGGTTTGGTTTGACCGCGGCCATCCGCGTCCCGTCGACATGCCTCGACGGTTTCGCACCTGCCTCGGCCCGTGCACGCTGCCGTGCCCCCGTGCCACACGTCGTATGGGCGCGGCAATTCGCGTACCTCGCGCCATTTGGTTCCATTTCGGTCATTCGGTGGCAGCGTTCGTCGCGCCGAGTGTCGAGTACGGTAACGACGCTCGGTTATCGACCGCACCTCCGGCGTTCCTCGGACCACGCGCCAGTGCATAGATCTCGCTGGACTGCTTTCTCGATGCGGCGGGTTTTCTGACCACCACGCTCGCGAACCGTTCGCGCAGAACCCGCAGGTACGACTCCGTCTCCTCCCCCTGAAACAGCTTCACGAGGAACGCGCCGTCGTGCTCGAGAGTTCCAAGTGCGAATCCGGCGGCGGAATCGGCGAGTTCGCGCCACCGGGCCTGGTCGTTCACCTTCATGCCGCTCAGATTGGGCGCCATGTCCGACATTACAAGGTCGACCGCCCGTCGAGTGACGCTCGCTTCCAGCCGTTCGAGCACGTCCGCCTGCCGGAAGTCTCCGCGAATGAACTCGACTCCCGGCAGCGGTTCCATCTCGAGGATGTCCAGGGCGACGACACGTGCATCGGAGGGGAGAGCGCTGCGTGCCACCTGGGACCATCCACCCGGCGCGGCACCCAGGTCGACGACCACCCGCGCATTGCGGAACAGACGATCGCGTGCATTGATGGCTTCCAGCTTGAGCGCGGCCCGCGACCGCAGCCCGCGCCGGCGTGCTTCGTGGAAGAACGCGTCGTCTTCGCGCATGCGTCGCCACTTTCCGCTCCTGCGCTTCACATCCACCGTCCCCGGAGAACTTCGTCGGCGTATGACCGCGCGGTCGCCCGTATGTCCGGGTGGCACGCTTCCTTGCCGACGGGCGAGGCCGTGGCTCGATCAGCAATACCCGACGGAGAGGATCTCGTATTCAATCTCCCCGTCCGGCGCGATGACGGTGACGATGTCACCTTCTTCCTTGCCGATTAGCGCTCGGGCGAGCGGCGAGCTGATCGAGATGAGGCCCATGTGGATGTCTGCTTCCACGTCACCGACAATCTGGTATTGCGCCTGCGCACCGGTCGAAATGCGCGCGAGTTCGACTGTTGCCCCGAACACCACCCTTCCGCCACCATCGACGGTCCGGGGGTCGATAATCTCCGCCGCGCCGAGCCATCCCTCGATTTCTGCAATTCGTCCTTCGATGAAGCCCTGTTGCTCCTTCGCCGCGTGGTACTCGGCGTTCTCGCGAAGGTCGCCGTGCGCGCGGGCTTCCGCGATAGCACGAATTATTTTCGGTCGAGCCTCCGACTTGAGCTCCTTCAGCTCATCGCGAAGTCTGGCGGCTCCGTCTTTCGTCAGGGGGCGCCGGTTCACGGGGTCACCTCCATATGAATTTCCTGCATCGAACTCACCGTCGGCGTACCTGGAATTCGAATCGCCTCGACGAGCGCACGAGCGCCCGCCAGTGTGGTGAAGTACGGAACACGATACTGCAACGCAGTTCGGCGAATCGTGTACGAATCGGCGATTGCCTGTCTGTCTTCCGTGGTATTCACGATCATGTCGATCTCGTCGTTCTTCAGCATGTCGACGACGTGCGGGCGACCCTCGAGCACCTTGTTGACGACTCGACACTGCACTCCCGCCGCATCGAGTACACGGGCCGTACCCCGCGTGGCAACGATGTCGTAGCCGAGCTGGTGGAGATCGCGTGAGATCTCTACGGTATCGCGCTTGTCGCCGTCGCGCACGCTTACGAAGACGGTTCCACCCGTCGGCAACTCGTCCCCGGCGGCGAGCAGCGCCTTTGCGTATGCTTCGCCGAACGTGCGTCCAACCCCCATGACCTCGCCGGTCGATTGCATTTCAGGGCCGAGGAGCGAGTCCACGCCCGGGAACTTGATGAAGGGGAAGACAGCTTCCTTCACCGAGTAGTGTCCGACTCTGCGTTCGCGGTCGAGTCCGAGTGAGGGCAGTTTGCGCCCGACCATGCACAACGCCGCGACCCTGGCCAGCGGAACTCCGATGGCCTTGGACACGAAAGGAACCGTACGCGACGCACGCGGATTGACCTCGAGGACATGGATCGTGCCGTCCTTGACCGCATACTGGACGTTCATCAGACCCACCACCCCGAGGGCACCGGCGAGCAATCGAGTCTGTTCAATCAACCGCGCCTGAACGTCCTGCGGCAATCCCGCCGGGGGTAACGAGCAGGCCGAATCACCGGAGTGGATTCCCGCCTGCTCGATGTGTTCCATGATGCCGCCCACGAACACCGTTTCGCCGTCGCTCGCACAGTCGACATCGACTTCGACTGCGTCGTCCAGGAATCGGTCGAGCAATACCGGCGAGTCATACGACACCTCCACCGCATGCCTCATGTACCGCAAGAGATCGTCCTCGTCGTAGACGATCTTCATCGCCCTCCCACCGAGTACGTAGGAAGGACGAACGATGATGGGGTAGCCAATCGCCGTTGCGTGCTCCACCGCTTCGACCGGTGTTCGTGCGGTCCGATTGAGAGGCTGACGCAGACGGCATGTGGCAATGAGCTGCTGGAATCGTTCGCGATCCTCCGCGAGATCGATGTTGTCGGGACTGGTTCCCACGATTCGCACGCCTTGCGCCTCGAGGTCGCGCGCGAGCTTGAGCGGGGTTTGGCCGCCGAATTGAACGATCACGCCGTCGGGCTGCTCGACGCGGACGATTTCGAGCACATCCTCCAATGTCAGTGGCTCGAAGTAGAGACGATCCGACGTGTCGTAGTCGGTCGACACGGTTTCCGGATTGCAGTTGACCATGATGCTCTCGAACCCCGCCTCGCGCATCGCGAACGCGGCCTGGACGCAGCAATAGTCGAACTCGATGCCCTGCCCGATTCGGTTGGGCCCACCACCGAGCACCATGATCTTCGACTCCTGCGTCGGTTCCGCCTCGCACTCCTCCTCGTAGGTCGAGTACAGATAGGCCGTGGCGGCACGAAACTCCGCCGCGCACGAGTCGACCCGCTTGAACACGGGATGCAGTCCCAGCCCCGTGCGGTGCATCCGGACGGCCCGCTCCGCGATTCCCAGCAACGCCGCGATGCGGGCGTCGGAGAATCCCTTGCGCTTGAGGCGACGCAGCGCTCGAAAATCGAGTCGAGTCAGATCGAGGGCGGCGATTGCACGCTCTTCGCGGACGATATCGGCGATCTGGGCAACGAACCACGGATCGATGCGGGAAAGGCGTTGCACTTCCTCCTCTTTCACTCCAAGGCGCAGCGCATCGGCGACGTATCGCAACCGCTGCGGACCGGCATCGCGCAGCTCGCGACGAACGCGGTCGAGCGTCCGGCGTTCATCGCGACCGACGACGATCTCGTCGAGTCCGCTCAGTCCCGTCTCCAGACTGCGCAGCGCCTTGTGCAACGATTCCTGAAATGTTCGACCTACCGCCATCGCTTCCCCCACGGATTTCATCTGTGTGGTCAGCCGGGAGTCCGCCTGGGGAAACTTCTCGAAATCGAACCGCGGGATCTTGGTGACGACGTAGTCGATCGCCGGCTCGAACGATGCGGGCGTCGCCCGTCCCGTCATCTCGTTGTCGAGCTCGTCTAGGGTGTAGCCGACCGCAAGCTTCGCTGCGACACGAGCAATGGGGAATCCTGTTGCCTTGGATGCCAGAGCCGAGGATCGCGAGACCCGCGGGTTCATCTCGATGACCACCATGCGGCCATCCTCCGGATTGACGGCGAACTGAACGTTCGAACCACCGGTGTCCACGCCAATCTCGCGCAGAACAGCGATCGACGCATTGCGCATGCACTGGTATTCCCTGTCGGTCAGCGTCTGCGCGGGAGCGACGGTAATCGAATCCCCAGTATGAATGCCCATGGGATCGAGGTTCTCGATGGAACACACGATAATGCAGTTGTCGCGCTGGTCGCGTACCACCTCCATTTCGAATTCCTTCCAGCCGAGCACCGACTCCTCGATCAGCACCTCTGTCGTAGGAGAGGCCTCCAGACCGCGCTCGCAGATTTCTGCAAACTCCTCGCGGTTGTATGCGATTCCCCCACCGGAACCGCCGAGGGTGAACGACGGCCGGATGATCGTGGGAAAGCCGAGTTCGGACTGTACGTCCATGGCCCGATCCAGGCTGCGGACCATCGCGCCACGTGGGCATTGCAGTCCGATGCGGGCCATCGCGGCGCGAAACAGTTCGCGATCCTCGGCCTTGTCGATGGCTTCGCGGTTCGCACCGATCAGCTCGACACCACAGGCATCCAGAACCCTCTCGCGCGCCAGATCGAGCGCGCAATTCAACCCCGTCTGGCCACCCATCGTCGGCAGAAGCGCATCGGGACGTTCCTTTTCGATGATCCGGGCGACAACCTTCCAGTGCACCGGCTCGATGTAGGTAGCGTCGGCGAGATTCGGATCGGTCATGATCGTGGCCGGGTTCGAGTTCACCAGCACGACCCGGAATCCCTCCTCACGGAGTGCCTTGCACGCCTGCACCCCGGAGTAGTCGAACTCGCACGCCTGCCCGATGACAATCGGACCCGCTCCGATGATCAGAATCGACTCGATGTCGTTTCGTTTCGGCACCGCATTGATCTCTCGTCGGAAGGTCCAGGCACGGTCCACGGACCCCGCGCCGTCCTCGAAATCGAAATACCGGCCGGGGCGATGTACATCGAAGGTCGTCTGCTTCCGATAACCATGTGCCGTCAGCCCCGCCCGGTTACCGCTGTGGCCGCGGTGTCGTGTCGGGTGTCTCGCCGACGGGCTGTGTAGCGAACGCGGGCCGTGACCGAGCCCGCGCCGCCATCATTTCGATGAATTGGTCGAACAGATGTCCGGGGTCGTGCGGACCGGGGCTCGCCTCCGGGTGGCCCTGGAAACTCACCGCGGGAACGTCGTTGCGGCACAGTCCCTGAATCGTACCGTCGAACAACGATCGGTGCGTCACCACGAGATTTTCGGGAAGGCTGGATTCGTCGACCGCGAACCCATGATTCTGGCTGGTGATGAGAATTCGCCCGGAGTCCAGGTGAGCCACTGGATGGTTCGCGCCATGGTGACCGAACTTCATCTTCATCGTCCGTGCCCCGCTTGCAAGTGCGAGCAATTGATGGCCAAGACAGATTCCGAAGATCGGAATCTCTCGCTCCAGCAGTTGCCGAATCGCATCGATTGCGTAACCGCATGGTTCCGGGTCACCTGGACCGTTGGAGAGAAACACGCCATGCGGCGACCGCGACAGCACTTCCCGCGCCGATGTCCGGGCCGGCACGACCTCGACCCGACAACCTCGGGAGACGAGGGAGCGCAGAATGTTGCGCTTGATCCCGAAATCGTATGCGACCACCCGCCATGACAGCGTACCCGGCTCCGGGAGTCGGAAACCGTGCGTGCCCGTCCACGGTCCATCCGTCCACTCGTACGGCTTGTCGATACTGACCACGCGAGCGAGATCCATCCCGCCGAGTCCCGGAAAATCGCGAGCTGCGGCGACAGCCGCCGTGGTGTCGATATCCGTTCCCGCGACGATTGTTCCGGCAAGGGCGCCTTTCTCGCGCAGCAGCCGCGTCAATCGGCGCGTGTCGATTCCGGCCAGCCCGATCACCCCGTGGCGCTGAAGACATGCCGTCAACGAGGTGCGCGACCGCCAGTTGCTTGCTTGTATCGGCACGTCCCGCACGACGAGTCCGCTGGCGAAGGCCCGGCGACTCTCCTCGTCCTCGTAATTCGTGCCGACGTTTCCGATGTGTGGACAGGTCAGAGCGACGATCTGTCGGCAGTAGGAAGGATCGGTGAGGATCTCCTGATACCCGGTCATCGCCGTATTGAACACCACCTCGCCCGTCGCCACGCCAAGGGCGCCGATGGCATCGCCGGCAAACAGGCTGCCGTCTTCGAGGGCGAGCAGCGCCTCGATTGGGGTCCCCATCAACGCAGGCCGATGATGTCCTGCATGTCGTAAAGGCCGGAGGGCTGACTGACGGCCCACCGCACGGCCCGAACCGCACCCGCTGCGAAGTTCGCCCGGCTCGTGCCGCGATGCGTCAATTCGATGCGCTCGCCGTCCCCCGCGAACATCACGGTATGTTCGCTGACGATGTCACCGGCACGAATCGTCTCGAAACCGATAGTCTTGCGGTCACGGACACCGGTGTGACCTTCGCGTCCGTAGACCGCGCAATCGGCGAGGTTCCGATCCAGGGCACCGGCGAGAATTTCGCCCATCCGCACCGCGGTTCCGGACGGTGCGTCGACCTTGTTGCGGTGGTGCGCCTCGATGATTTCGATATCCACGCTGTCGCCGAGCGCACGCGCTGCGACGTCCAGCAGCTTGAAGCAGAGGTTGACCCCGACGCTCATGTTGGGCGCATGCACGATGGCGATGTCGCTGGCGGCCTCCTTCACGACCGCGAGCTGATCCCGGGACAGGCCCGTGGTCCCGATGACCATGGCTCGGCGTTGCGCGCGGCACATCCCGGCGTGGTCCACGGTCGGCTCCGGCAGGGTGAAGTCGATGCATGCATCGGAGACGGCGAGCGCGCGTTCGAGCGAACTCCCGATGGTCACGCCGATCTCCCCGATTCCGGCCGCCGTACCTGCATCCACGCCGACGAGGGGGTCGCCTTCGCGTTCCACTGCAGCCGATACCGACATGTCGGCCTCGGCGTGAACCGCGTGTACCAGCATCCGGCCCATTCGCCCCGCCGCTCCGACGATGGCGACTGAAATCGTGTCTGCTTCCGATTCTTTGCTCGGTACGGTCAAGTTCTGAGGCCCTCGAAAAATTCCTTGACGGAGTCGAACCATGACGTCGCCTTCGGATCGTGTGTCCTGCGGCTGCCTTTCATCGATTCGTCGAGCTCGGTCAGCAGTTCCTTCTGGCGTGCGCTCAGATTCACCGGCGTTTCCACCGTCACCTTGCAGATGAGATCGCCGGGTCCCGGACCGCGCGCCGGCCGCACTCCCTTTCCTCGCAGTCTGAACAGCCGTCCACTCTGGGTCTCGGCCGGAACCTTCAGACTGACGCGTCCGTCGAGAGTCGGGACCTCCATGTCGCCACCGAGTGCGGCCATCGCAAACCCGATCGGCACCTCGCAGTACAGGTTCGCGCCATCGCGCACGAAGATGGGGTGCTCGAGTATCTGAATCTCGACGTAGAGATCGCCAGGGGGTCCACCCCGTTCACCCGGCTGGCCCTCGCCGCCCACCCGGATCCGATCGCCGGTGTCCACTCCGGGCGGAATGGTGACCGACAGTGTCTTCTCTCGTCGGACCTTGCCTCGGCCCCGGCATTCGCCGCACGGATCGGCGATGACCGTCCCCGCTCCATGACAGCGCGGACAGGTCTGCTGAATCGAGAAGAAACCCTGTTGAACGCGGACCTGCCCCTGGCCGGCGCACGTCCCGCACGTGGAAGGCGTGCTGCCGGATGCCGCGCCGGTCCCGGAGCAGGACTCGCAAACGGATTCGCTGGGAAACCGGATCTGCGACGTGGTGCCCGAAACAGCCTCCTCGAGCCCGAGGCCCAGCTCGTAGCGAAGGTCCGCGCCGCGGTAGACGCGCTGTCCGCGGCCCCGTCCGCCGAATATGTCTCCGAACACGTCGTCGAAGATATCGCGGAATCCGGCACCGCCCGAGAATCCGCTTCCTCCCGCCTCCACTCCGGCGTGACCGAACTGGTCGTAGGCGGTCCGCTTCTGTCGATCGGAAAGAACGTCGTAGGCTTCCTTCGCCTCCTTGAACCTCTCCTCCGCTTCGGAATCGTCGGGATTGCGATCGGGATGCAGTTTCATCGCCAGGCGGCGATACGCATTCTTGAGCTCGGCGTCCCCGGCGTCTCGCGGCACACCCAGTACGTCGTAGTAATCCCGTTTCGTCATGCCTCACCGTCATCCGCGGTGCGCCGGAACCGGAGCCGTCGACTCGCACCATCCAGTCATGGTGTCGAGTGTACCTCCATGTTTCCCCGCATCCATCTGAGCGGACGGTGCCGCACCAGCGCCGGAACCGCGACCGGAGGTCGGATGCTCGGGCGCCGCCGACAGGGGGGCGTCCCGAACGTTCGCTTGATCGGAGTCCGTCCTGTGAGCCGCAACACGTTCAGCGGCGGTCGTCGCGAACTTCCTCGAATTCGGCATCCACTACATCGTCGGAGCCCGCGTGTCCCGTGTCTGCACCGCCGCCGCCACCGCTACCCGACGGCGGTCCGTCCTCACCTCCACCCTGCGTCTTCTGGTAGGCACGTTCGGCGAGCTTTCCGGAGAGCTCGGCAAGGGTTTGCATCTTCGCCTCGATCTCGGCCTTGTCGTCACCGGACACGACCGTTTCGAGCGCCTCGATCGCCGCCTCGATCTCCTTCCTTTCCTGCTCTTCGGCGTCGTCGCCGAGATCGCCAAGCGACTTCTTCGTCGCGTGAATCAGACCATCGGCCTGGTTTCTCGTGTCCACCAGCTCGCGGAATCGGCGATCCTCGTCCGCGTGCGCCTCGGCGTCCTTGACCATGCGCTCGATCTCGTCATCCGACAATCCCGAGGACGCCCGGATCACGATTGACTGTTCCTTGCCGGTCGCCTTGTCCTTGGCCGAAACGTTCAGAATGCCGTTCGCATCGATGTCGAATGTCACCTCGATTTGCGGTACTCCGCGCGGCGCTGGCGGGATGTCGGTGAGGTCGAACCGGCCCAGCGACTTGTTGCCCGAGGCTCGCTCACGCTCGCCCTGCAACACGTGTACGGTCACCGCGTGCTGGCCGTCCTCGGCGGTGGAGAAGACCTGCGAGTGCTTGGTTGGAATCGTGGTGTTTTTCTCGATGAGCTTCGTCAGCACGCTACCCAGGGTCTCGATTCCCAGCGAGAGTGGCGTCACGTCGAGGAGGAGCACATCCTTCACGTCTCCGGCGAGTACCCCGGCCTGTATTGCGGCGCCGACCGCCACCGCCTCGTCCGGATTCACGTCTCGGCGAGGATCCTGGCCGAAGATGGACTTCACCATCTCCTGCACCTTGGGCATGCGGGTCTGGCCACCGACCAGGATGACGTCCGAGATGTCCGAACCCGTCGTTCCGGCGTCCTTCATCGCCACCCGGCACGGTTCCATCGTGCGCACAATCAGGTCCTCGACCAGCGACTCGAGCTTCGCGCGTGTCAGCTTCATGTTCAGATGCTTCGGGCCGCTCGCGTCGGCGGTGATGTACGGCAGGTTCACTTCGGTCTGCTGACTCGAAGACAGCTCGATTTTCGCCTTCTCGGCCGCTTCCTTCAGTCGCTGCAGGGCCAGTGGATCGCTGTGAAGATCGATTCCGGACTCCTTCCTGAATTCGTCGGCGAGATAGTCGATGACGCGGAGGTCGAAATCTTCGCCTCCAAGGAATGTGTCGCCGTTCGTCGACAGCACCTCGAACTGGTGCTCACCGTCAATTTCCGCGATCTCGATGATGGAGATGTCGAATGTACCTCCGCCGAGATCGTAGACCGCGATCTTCGAGTCGCCGCGGCGCTTGTCCATTCCGTACGCGAGTGCGGCAGCAGTCGGTTCGTTGATGATCCGCTTCACGTCGAGGCCGGCGATACGGCCTGCGTCCTTCGTCGCCTGACGCTGCGAGTCGTTGAAATAGGCCGGCACCGTGATGACCGCTTCCTTGATCTCCTCGTTGAGATAGTCCTCTGCGGTCTTCCTCATTTTCTGCAGCACCCGGGCAGAGACCTCCGGCGGCGCCATCCGCTTGTCCTTGGCCTCGATCCACGCATCGCCGTTATCCGCGCCGACGATTCGATACGGCACCATGTCCGCGTCTCGCTGTACGACGTCGTCCTTGAACCGACGACCTATGAGGCGCTTGATTGCGAACAGGGTGTTGATCGGATTGGTGACCGCCTGCCGCTTGGCTGATTGTCCTACCAGAACCTCGTCATCCTTCGTGAAGGCCACCACGGACGGGGTCGTGCGATCGCCCTCGCTGTTCTCCAGCACCCGCGCCGCGTCTCCATCCATGACCGCCACGCACGAATTCGTGGTGCCCAGGTCAATGCCGATGATCTTGCCCATCTCAGATGCCTCCGGTGGTATCCGTTCGAGTCATGGAATGTCGGCACGAAATCGCCGAATCTCGATCGGGCGGGATATTGGGTTCACTGGCTGTCTTTCAACCCCGCGAGACGTCTACTTCGCGACGATGACCATTGCCGGACGTACCAGACGCTCGTTGAGCAGACATCCCTTCTGCACCACCGTGAGCACCGTCCCGGATTCGGCGGTATCGCTCTCCTGCATCGTCATCGCCTGATGAAATTCCGGATCGAAGGGTTCGCCGGCGGGGTCGAGGATCTTGACCCCGAACTTTTCCATCGCCTGCTCGAGCATGCGCAGAGTCAGCTCCAGGCCCTGCGCGATGCTGGCCACTCCGGCGCCGTTCTCGACCGAGGCGGTGAGCCCGAGCTCCAGGCTGTCCTTGACCGGAAGCAGTTCGGAGACGAATCGTTCCAGTGCGAACTTGTGAGCATGCTCGACATCGCGGGCCATGCGCCGACGCACATTCTCCAACTCCGCCTGAGCGCGCAACGCGCGATCCAGATTCTCCTTCGCTGCCTGCCTCGCTTGCGCAAGTTCGTCCTCGACACCTTCGCTCGGCTCGTCGGAGTGTGCGACCGGAGTTGGTCCATCGGCCGCATCGCACGGTGCGTCCTCTGGAACCGCACCTTCGCGTGGTCCCGCCACCACCCCCGAATCCTCAGCTTCGCCATCCGCCGCCTGGGCGGCACTCCGGGCCGCTGCCTGGCCGGCGGGTGTCTCAGCCGCCGTTCCATCCTCCTGCCTGTGTCCCTCGTCGATCATCCCGGTCTCCCGTTCCTTGCTGCCCCCAGGCACCGCCGTGCCATCGCCGCGAGCCGGCACTCACCGGATTCACCGGTACGCAGTGCGGCGAACGGAAATATTGGGAATCAGTGATGCTGATTCAAGGCAGCGCCAAGCAGGCGTGCCGTCACGTCGACGATGGGAATCACTCGGTCGTAGGCCATGCGGGTCGGACCGATCACCCCGAGTACGCCCAGCACCTCGCCTTCCCGCTCGTACGGGGCGGCGATGACGCTGCAGCCGTCAAGCACTTCGAAGCCCGATTCCTCGCCGATGAAAATCTGAAGGCCATCCGCGCGCAGGCACTGGTCCAGGATGTGAAGCAGCTCCGTCTTCTCGCGGAATGCCTCGAACAGGTGTCGAAGCTTCTCCATGTCGGCGAGCTCTCCATACTCCATCAAATTCGTCTGTCCCGACACGAGCAAGGCCTCTTCTCCGCCAGTCTCCTTCACGAACGCCTTGTCCGCCATCTCGATGGCGGTGCGCATCAACTCGTTGAGATTCGTTCGGTGCTCCTTCAGCTCGGCCAGCAGGGACTTGCGCACTTCCCGCAGATCCTTGCCCGCGCAGACCTCGTTCAGATAGTTGCCGACCTGTTGCAGCAGCGCCTGGGAGTATGGACGGGCAAGGTGGATGACCCGATTCTGAACATCGGCTCCGTTGACGACGAGGATGACCAGCACCCGTTCGGGCGAGAGTGCCAGAAACTCGACGTGGCGCAGGATCAGGCGTTCCTGTTTCGGGAGCGTCACGATGCCCGCCATGTGGGTCACATCGGAAATCAGCGAGGTCGCGGCGTCCATCAGGGATTCGCGTTCACCCTTGACTTCGAGCTGCGTGCGCAGGTGCTCCAGTTCCTCGACTCGGATAGGCGCGACCTGGAGCAGACTGTCCACGAAGAAACGGTAACCCTGCACGGTGGGGACGCGACCGGCCGAGACATGCGGTGACCGGATCAGACCGAGGTCCTCGAGGTCGGCCATGACGTTGCGCACCGTGGCCGGGCTCAGGTCCAGCCCGGAGCTTCGTGACAATGTGCGGGACCCAACCGGATGACCGCTGCCGATGTATCGCTGCACAAGCACTCGGAAGAGGTGCTGTGCGCGTTCGGTCAACACTGCGTCCGATGCCGCGGCGTCCTTTTCGCGGAGTACGGACGACCGGGCGCTGGAGGAACGATTCACCATTTCTCGACCGCTCGGGACCGAAATGGCGGAAACACGGGGGACGTGAGATGACCGGCGCGGTCCCGGCCGTCGGCACGGCTTCGCGGGCGCGAATCCGGCGGGGTTCCTCGGATCACGGTCCTGGACCGAACAAGCCTCGGGGAACACGGCACCATCTACGCATCCTCGCATCGCGATGCCCATCGGGAATCAGGCTAGCACCCGTTCCGCGGCAGTGCAAAAGGGTATCTGCTCGCACCTGCCAAAGCGCTCATGGTACTGTCCCTGCGGTCTCGGACGACATCGACCTCAGTGTGGTCACTGAGCACGCACAGACTCTGAATCGCCCTGTATTTCAGACCGTCGGGCTCATCGCCAAGCTCGGCGATCCGCGAGTGGGCGAGACTTTGAGCCGGCTGGTCGCCATGCTGCGCGACCGCGGTCTCGAGGTGGTGCTCGACCACCTGAGCCGCGAGGCATACTCCGATAATGACCTCGCCGTGGTTGCACGCGACATGCTCGGACGGCGGTGCGACCTCATCGTAGTGGTCGCAGGTGACGGGACTTTCCTGAGCGCGGCTCGATCACTTGTCGGTCACGACGTACCGCTGCTGGGTGTGAACCTGGGTCGTCTCGGATTTCTGGCCGACGTGATGCCGGACGAAATGTCCGATCGACTGAACGAGGTTCTCGACGGTGAGTTTGTCGAAGAGCGGCGTTTCCTTCTCGACGTGACGGTCGAACGCAGCGGCAGGCGGATTTTCTCCGCCCCGGCGCTCAACGAAGCGGTCACCCACAAGAGCAGCATGGCACGGCTCGTGGAGTTCGAGACTCACATCGATGGTCACCTCGTGAACAGTCAGAGGTCGGACGGCCTGATCGTGGCGACACCGACCGGATCGACCGCGTACGCGCTGTCCGGAGGTGGGCCCATCGTCCACCCTTCGCTCGATGCCATCGTGCTGGTTCCCATCTGTCCACACACGCTGTCGAGCCGCCCTGTCGTGGTCGGTGGGGAAAGCGTGGTCGAAGTCGTGCTCGGAGACAATGCAGAATGCGGTGTGCAACTCTCCTGCGATGGACAGACGACGATGGAGCTTGCGGCGGGCGATCGGATCTCGATCCGAAAGCGCCGCCCCGACCTGCGTCTCATCCATCCTGCCGGCCACGAGTATTACGCGACGCTGAGAGCCAAGCTGCATTGGGGAAAGGGATTCTAGTCGACGTCGTCCCGCATGCTTTCGCATCTCACGATTCGGTCCCTTGCGGTCATCGACGGCCTGGAATTCGACTGTTTGCCCGGGATGACCGCCCTCACCGGTGAGACCGGTGCGGGCAAATCGATAGTCGTCGACGCGCTGGCGCTGCTCCTCGGTGCGCGCGCCGGCTCCGAGATGATTCGCGCCGGTGCCGAGCGAGCCGAGGTGTGCGGTGTGTTCGAGACGACTTCGAACGAATCGGCCCGCGCCTGGCTCGCCCATCGGGATCTCGAGGAGGACCCGGGCGAATGCATCGTGCGACGGGTGGTCGGCCCGGGGAGCCGTTCGCGCGCATATGTCAATCATCGTCCGGTAACGGTGCACCAGTTGCGCGATCTGGGGGAGCACCTTGTCGACATTCACGGGCAACACGTGCATCACCTGTTGCTCGACCGTGACCGACAGAGAATCATCGTCGACGATTTCGGGGGGCATCACGCACTACTCGCGCAAGTGGCCGAGACGGCGGGGCGCTGGCACGATTTGAGGCGCGAGATTGCCGAGATTGCCCCCGAGGACGAGGATCGGACGTCCCGACTCGATTTTCTGCGGTTCCAGCTCGACGAGCTCGAAGGGTTGAGGCTCGGCGCCGATGAACCGAATCAACTCGCCAACGATCAGCGTCGGCTCGCAAACGCCGAGTCGATACTCGACGGGTGTCGCCGCGCACTCGATCGGCTCGACGGCGATCACGAACACTCGGTCGCGACCGCTTGCGCGGACGCGAGACGCAGCCTGGAATTGGTGGCGCGCCACGATTCACGCGCCCGAGAAGTCCTCGACCTCGTCGATGCGACGGCGATCAACGCGACGGAGGCGAGTACCGCCCTGCGAACGATGACCGAATCTCTGGACCTCGACCCCGCCCGGCTTGGCGAAGTGGAACGCCGCCTCGGACTCATTCACGACCTCGCCCGCAAGCACCGCGTATCGCCCGGGGAGCTGCCGGCTCAGACCGACCGATTGCGCGAGCGGGTCTCCTCGCTCGCGTCGGGAGAGCAGCGGACAGAGGAGCTCGAACGCCTGGCTGCAAGCGTGGCGACGGAGCATCGCGAGCTGTGTGCGAGGCTCACCAACCTGCGCCGCATGAGCGCGAATCAGCTCGCGCAAAAGGTGACGCAGAACATGCTGGAGCTGGGAATGCCCGGGGGCACGTTCGCAGTCGACATCCGGGCGCTCGATGCACACCCCCCCTCGCGCAACGGCACGGACCGTGTGGAATTCATCGTGAGTGCGGGCCCCGGCCAGCAACCACGCCCGCTTTCGAAGGTCGCATCCGGAGGCGAACTGTCGCGCATCTCCCTGGCGATACAGGTATCGAGCGTACGCGGAACGGCGGCGCCCACTCTCGTCTTCGATGAAGCCGACGTCGGCATCGGTGGCCGAGTGGCGGAAATCGTCGGCCGACAATTGCGCACGCTGGGAGAATCGCATCAGATACTATGTGTGACCCATCTGGCCCAGGTCGCTTCCCGGGCTCACCATCAGGCGGTCGTCCGGAAGTCCCTCGGACGCGACGGGACGCCCGGCGTCAGCATGGCAACGGTACATGGGCAGCACCGAATCGAGGAGATTGCCCGGATGCTCGGTGGCGAAAGGATCACCTCGAAAACGGTCGATCATGCGAGGGAGATGCTCCATGGACCATGATCAATTTGCGGTCACGCGGACAAGGCGCGTCTCATGGGCGCTCTCCACGCTGGTGCTGGCCGCGGCCGGTCTCAACACCGGTTGCGAATTGCCGGGGTGGCCACAGTCTCCCCGATTGCCCGACACCCCCGCAGTGCTCGAGTTCCCGGGAATTCCGGGTGTCTACCGTATTGACGTCCAGCAGGGAAACATCGTTGATCGGGAGATGCTGGACCAGCTCGAAATCGGGATGGAGCCACGAAAGGTGCGATTCATCCTGGGGACTCCGCTCCTCGTCGATCCGTTCAACCAGAATCGATGGGTGTACTTGTACAGTCTGCGCCGCGGGTCCGGTGACGAACTGAGACAGCGGGTGTCGGTGTACTTCGTCGATGATCGGCTCGCACGCATCGACGACAGGCTCGACCCCGACGCGGTACCCGATCTGGCGACGGAACGGGCCCAGACTCGAGTCAAGGTCCCCAAACACTCACCCCCTGAAGGGTTCCTGGACAGACTCACCCCGGACTTCCTGACGAGTGGCGACGATTCCGGGACCGATAGCGGGACGGAGTAGGCAATGTCGGTGATTACCGCCTGACATCCCGACGCTCCCGAGCGCTGCCTGGCCGGGAGCGGGCCGCGCGGCGCGCGCGCAGGCGCCGTGCCTCCCTGGGGTCGATTTCCAGGGGGCGCAGCACCTCGATTCGGTCACCGTCCGACACCGAATCCGTCGGTTCCACTCGGCGGCCGAACACCGAATATCCCAGTCGGAAACCACGCAGTTTCGGTTCCAGCCGAAACAGTCCCGAGCACTCGATGCAGTCCTCCACGGTACTGCCGGGACGCATGTCGAAGGCAACCAGAATCTCTCGGGACCGATCCGCGTATGCCAGCTCGACTCGCATCCTCCCGTCACCGCAAGCGGTAGACCTGATGGGCACGCTGCCGGAATGCACCCACCATGGTTTTCGCGATCTCCTCGAACAGCGGTGCCAGCCCGCGCGCAAGAATCCGATTCGATATCTCGAACCGCAATTCGAATCCTACCTTGCAGCTTCGTTCCGCCACCGCATCGAACGACCAGCGACCGTCGAGACGGGAGAACGGACCATCGACCAGCTCGATGTCGATTCGTTCCGGGTCCGTCATCCGGTTGCGGGTCGTGAACGACTTCCGGAATGGTCCGCGGGCAACCACGAGGCTCGCGGTGACTTCCGTCGAGGTCCGCGCGTGTACCGTCGCGGAGTGGCACCAGGGAAGAAAACGCGGATAACGCTCGATGTCGGCGACGAGAGTGAACATGTCCCGCGCCGAGAACGGGACGTCGCAAGAACGGGATATCCGCGGCATTGTCGATGCAGGACTCGAATCGTGTCCATCCCGGCAGCACAAATGCGGCATGCCGGCGCGCTGCAATGCGTTCATCACACCCACGGCCCACTGCGTGCCATTTCCACTGTCACGCTCGGCGGGTGGTGACTGGAACAAGGAAACCGCAGGAGAATCCCGCGTACGGTGCGTTCCGACGGGCTGCCCTTGCGCAACAGCGTAGCACAGGGCGTCGGCCTCTCACGGGTGCGGTCGTCGTTTCCCGATCTCCATTGCAGTGCATTGTTCCGACGCACGACAATGCTGCGGCCGGAGTTACCATACGCCACCCTCCCCGCCTGTTCCCGCCCATGGCCAGAAAGAAGAGTGTGCCTTCGAACGTGATCGCCCGGAACCGCAAGGCGCGGCACGACTATGCGATCGAGGACACGTTCGAGGCGGGAATTGCACTGGAAGGATGGGAAGTGAAGAGTCTGCGGGACGGACGCCTTCAGCTCCGCGACAGCTATGCGACGATACGAGCCGGCGAAATCTGGCTACTCGGGGCTCACATCACTCCGCTCAACACCGTGTCCACCCATGTCACCGCGAAGCCGTTGCGCGACCGGAAACTGCTGCTGAAGCGCGGCGAGATTTCCCGGCTCACAGGCGCCGTCGAGCGGCGCGGCTACACCGTCATCGCGCTCGACATGCACTGGACGCGAGGCCGCGCGAAGGTTCTGCTCGCAACCGCACGAGGCAAGAAGCAGCACGACAAGCGCGCCTCGGACAAGAATCGCGACTGGGAACGCGAGCGCGCAAGGTTGTTGCGTGCGCACTGACAGTCCACCGGCTCGGCAGCCGTACGCTTGCGCGCAAGTGCGCGGCGCGTCGAGTGAACGATTGGTGGACGCGCGGGAGGAATGCCGCGGGGATACGGCCGATCCGCTTGTCGTTGCGAACGACGTGGACGCGTCTCTCGCATGGGTACGCGAGAACGTCGCCGCGGCACAGTCGCACCTGGAATGGCGTTTTCGCCAGGGCGTGCCGGTGGACGTGCTGGTCGAGCAGCGGTCGCGGTTCGTGGACAGCGTCCTGAGGCTCGCATGGCGCCGTTTCGGACTCGACGAACACGGCCCCCGCCATGCGCTCGTTGCGGTCGGCGGCTATGGACGCGGCGAGCTGCTTCCCAGTTCCGACATCGACCTTCTCATTCTCGCCCGGCAGACGATGCGAGGCCGCGAGAGCGAACGAATCAGGGACTTCCTGGCGTTCCTGTGGGACATCGGACTTGCGGTGGGCAATAGCGTCAGGACCGTTCGCGAATGCATGAACGAAGCGCGCCGCGACGTCACCGTGGCCACCAATCTCATGGAAGGGCGGCTCGTGTGCGGATCCGCGGATCTGCTTGCGCGGATGCATGACCGGACCGGACCGGACCGAATCTGGTCGAGCCGGCGGTTCTTCGAAGCCAAGATGGCGGAACAACGAGGACGCCATCGCAAGTTCGACGACACGGGCCACAACCTCGAACCCAACGTCAAGGAGGGACCCGGCGGTCTGCGGGACATCCAGACCATCGGCTGGGTCGCGAGACGCCATTTCGGGGCGCAGACACTCGCCGAGCTGGTCGATCATGGAATTCTCACCACCGAAGAACTCGCTGCTCTCGAATCGGGCCGGCGCTTCCTGTGGCGGGTGCGGTTCGCGTTGCACGTGCTGACCCGTCGTGCGGAAAACCGACTCCTGTTCGATTACCAGCGACAACTCGCGGAGATGCTGGATTTCGAGGACGACGGCGACCGGCTCGGAGTGGAGCGCCTGATGAAGCGCTACTACCGGGAAGTGATGGAGGTTTCCCGCCTCAACGAAATGCTGCTCGGGCACTTCGAAGAAGTCATTCTCTACCGTCACCGCCAGGATCGCGTCAAACCGATCAACCGGCGTTTCCAGGCTGTGAACGGTTATCTGGAGGTCACTCGCAAGGACGTCTTTCGCCGTTTTCCGTTCGCATTGCTGGAAGTGTTTCTGTTGTTGCAGCAGCATCCCGACATCGAAGGCGTGCGGGCCTCCACGATTCGACTCATCCGGGCGAACCGGTACCGGATCGACAACCGATTCCGAGCCGACATCCGCGCCCGCAGCCTCTTTCTGGAAATTCTTCGCCAGCCCCGCGGCATCAACCACGAGCTGCGCCGGATGCATCGTTACGGAATTCTCGGCGCCTATCTTCCGGTCTTCGATCAGGTGGCGGGGCAGATGCAGTATGACCTGTTCCACGTCTACACCGTGGACGAGCACAGCCTGTTCGTGGTCCGCAACCTGAGGATGTTCGCCGACCCTGCCCGGCACCATGAGTTTCCGCACTGCGCGAACATCTTCGCGCGGCTGCCGAAACCGGAACTCCTCTACATCGCGGGACTGTTCCACGACATCGCGAAGGGCCGCAGAGGCGATCACTCCGAACTGGGTTCCGATCTGGTCCGCGAGTTCTGCACGCTGCACGGATTCGGCCAATACGACACCGGACTCGTTGCGTGGCTGATACGCCATCACCTGCTGATGTCCATCACCGCACAGCGACGGGACATCAGCGACCCCGCCGTGGTGTCCGAGTTCGCCCAGACGGTTGGCGATCACGTTCACCTCGACTACCTCTATCTCCTCACCATCGCGGATATCCGCGGCACCAACCCCGGCTTGTGGAACGACTGGAAGGATGCCTTGCTGCACGACCTGTACCGATCGACGGTGCGCGCACTGATTCGTGGACTCGAGAATCCGATCGAACGAGCGGAACTCGTGCGCGAGACCCGTGACGAAGCTGGCCGTCTCGCGGCCGCCGCAGGAATCGATCACCGGGCGACACAAGCGCTGTGGGACAACTTCGGCGACGACTACTTCCTGCGGCATTCCGCAGACGAGATCCAGTGGCACGCCTCGAACATTCTCAACGCCGATGCCGACGATATCCCGCTGGTCCTGGTCCGCGTCGGACGCGGAGGCATCGAAGTCTTCGTCTATGCGCCGGATCGAGAGTTTCTCTTCGCGGCCAGCGCTTCGATACTGGACCGCCTGGGTCTTACCGTGCTCGATTCTCGAATCATCACTGGAAATCACGGTATGACCCTCGATTCGTATGTCGTCGACGACATCGCGGCGTCGTCCGCGGGTGACTCCCTCCACGAGGAGATTCGGACCGCCTTGCAATCGGGATTGCGCAAGCCGGCCGACGTCCCGAGACGGGTGCGACGACTCGCGAAGCGCCAACTCAAGCACTTCACGATTCCGGTGGAGGTCAACTTCACCTGCGATGCGTCGAACCAGCACACCGTCATGGAGGTCATCGCCGCCGACCGACCCGGGCTGCTCGCGCACATCGGGTGGGCGCTCGCCGATGCCCGCGTCCGCATCCGCCACGCGAAGATTGCGACATTTGGAGAACGCGCCGAAGACGTGTTCTACGTCACCGACGAACACAATCGACCGCTGGCCGAATCCCGCCTCGCGAAGGTGTACGATGGTGTCCGAGCCGCGCTCGAACCGAGATAGGCGTCTCCGGCGGTCAGGCCTCAGCCCCCGGTGACCGGGGGAAAGAACGCGACCTCGTCTCCCGCGCAAACCGGGGCTTCGAGATCCGTGTACTCGAGGTTGACGGCCACCAGAACGCGGTCGGGAATCGGACGTCCGCCTGTGGCCACCCGCCACGCGTCACCAGCGGTGTCCGCTCGGGCGGCATCGATTTCGATCTGCCGGCACCCAATCGCCTCGCGCAGACTGGCGAAGAACCTGACTGTCAACGTCATCCGTGATCCGCCGTCGAGTGATCCGAGACTGGTATTATCGCCACCGCGCGGGAAACGAACAGCACCTCCCGCCGGCGGGCGCAATCCACAGGCCCCAAGGCAATCCCGACTGGCAACCCGACGGAATCCGGACGCGATGAGCGATGCACTGACTCATTTTGATTCGCAAGGCCATGCCGTGATGGTGGATGTCGGGGCGAAGCCCGCCACTCATCGAGTGGCGGTGGCGCGAGGCCGAATCCGCATGCACGCGGAAACGCTGAGGCGCATCGTCTCGGGTGGTCACCGCAAGGGCGATGTCATCGGCGTGGCGCGACTCGCGGGGATCATGGCCGCGAAGCGTACGTCGGAACTTGTGCCACTGTGTCATCCGATCGCCCTCACCAGAGTCGAGGTCGATTTGTGGCCCGACGAGGCGAGCGCCTGCGTGGAATGCCGTGCGCGGGTCGAGACCATGGGGCGGACCGGGGTCGAGATGGAAGCGCTGACCGCGACCCAGGTGGCTCTGCTCACGGTGTACGACATGTGCAAGGCGGTGGATCGGGCGATGTGCATCGAATCCGTCCACCTTGTCGAGAAGCGCGGCGGCAAGTCGGGGGACTGGGTCCGTCCGGGCTCGTGAGCCAGGCGCTTGCGACGGTGCGACGATTCGGGCGTGGGAGGGCGTTGTTCCCACCCGGCCCGACCCCGAGTGATAGACTGTCCGGCCCATATCAGGAGCGCTTTTCATGGCCGCCTCCTCATCCTCCGTCGAGCATCGAATCTCCACGCTCGAAGCACACCTGGAGCACGAGAATCCGCTGCTGCTCGACGTCGTGAAGAGCTTTCGCGAGCTCGACAGGGTCGCGTACCGGCTGGGAGTCCTTTCGAACGAGGAATCGTTCACCACGCAGGTACCGTGGTGGCCGATGATCGCGGTGCTCGGAACTTTCTCGTCAGGCAAGTCGTCCTTCATCAATCACTTCCTGCAGGCACGGCTCCAGTCGACCGGGAATCAGGCCGTGGACGACCGGTTCACGGTGATCTGCTTCGGAACCGACGACACCCCTCGCACCCTGCCGGGCCTTGCGCTCGACGCCGACCCACGCTTTCCCTTCTATCAGGTCAGCCGAGACATCGAGAGCGTGGCGGCCGGTGAAGGACGCCGGATCGATGCCTACCTCCAGCTCAAGACCTGCCGGAGCGAAGCGCTGCGGGGCAAGATTTTCATAGATTCGCCGGGTTTCGACGCCGATGCACAACGCACTGCAACCCTGCGCATCGCCGATCACATCATCGATCTGTCGGATCTGGTGCTCGTTTTCTTCGATGCCCGACATCCCGAGCCCGGGGCGATGCAGGACACGCTGCGTCATCTCGTGGGGAACACCATCCATCGGCCCGATTCCAACAAGTTCCTGTACATCCTGAACCAGATAGACAACGCCGCGCGCGAAGACAACCCCGAGGACGTCTTCGCGGCATGGCAGCGCGCACTCGCCCAGGCCGGCCTGACCGCAGGTCGGTTCTACAGCATCTACAACCCCGATGCCGCCCTGCCCATCAACGATCCGAAGCTTCGACACCGCTTCGAAGCAAAACGTGCAGAGGACACCACCGAAATCTACGAACGAATTCATCGGGTGGAGGTCGAGCGCGTCTATCGCATCATCGGCGTGCTCGAGAAGACCGCGAAGGCTCTGGAGCACCGGGTCGTGCCGGCCGTGGCATCGGCGAAGGCGACGTGGAAACGCGCGGTCTTGTGGCTCGACGGCATGATCGTGGGTGGGCTCGTTCTCGCCCTCGCGGCATGGACCGTCTCGGCAGGATACTGGACAGGCTTCCGGTTCTCCGCTCCCTGGTTCGATTTTCTTGTCTCGACGTCCTGGCTCCTGGTTGTGGCGGTAGTGGTTGCGGCGTCGGCCGCCGGCTACGTGCACTACCTCGTGCGCAGGCTTGCGGCCCGATTTGTCTCGCGGCGCATTGCACGGGATTCGGATCTGGATGATGTTCGAACGTGGGTGGCCCGCGCCTTCGCCCACAACACACGGTTGTGGCGGACAGTCATGACCGGGTCGCCGGCCGGCTGGAGCCGAGGCGCGCGTCGTCGCATCGCTCGGGTCGCCGCCGACGCGGACCGAATTGTCCAGCGTCTGAACGATCGCTTTACCAACCCGTCCGGGAACACCGACGAGGTCACGTTCGGGGGCGCGATCGGCCCGAGCGGCCCGGAGCCGACGACGGAGAGTCCGCCGGTGGCGGCAGCGGCCGGTGTCGAGCGCCGCTGAACGTCGTGTGCGTCCGTTATACTGTTCAGCCGGGCATGCATGTCGAACGAGAACGACGATGAACTTCGAGCGCGCACGCTTCAATATGGTCGAGCAGCAGATTCGACCATGGGAAGTACTTGATCGGGCGGTGCTCGACGTGCTGGAACGCGCGCCACGCGACGCGTTCGTACCGAGGGAATTCCGGCGTCTCGCCTACGCCGACATCGCCGTTCCGATTGGGGACGGAGAGACGATGCTGCCACCCAGGGTAGAGGGGCGGCTCCTCCAGGCACTGAGGCTCGATCCCGAGTCGCACGTGCTGGAGGTCGGCACCGGGAGTGGATTTCTCACCTATCTGCTCGCCCAGCGGGCCGCTCATGTGACCAGCGTGGAAATCAATCCTGCGCTCGCCGAACTGGCCAAGGCCAATCTCGCGGACCAAGGCGTCGGAAACGTCACCGTGGAGATCGGCGACGGCCGCCGCGGATGGGAGGCCGGAACATTGTACGACGCAATTGCCGTCGGTGCCTCGGTGCCGGTGCCGGAACCGGCGTTCGAAGCGCAACTCGCGGTCGGTGGCCGGCTCTTCGTGGTGGTGGGAACTGCGCCCGCGATGGAAGCGATGCTCGTACGCCGTACCGGAGAGGAAGAGTGGATTCGAGAATGCATGTTCGAGACAGTGCTGCCGCCGCTCCACGCCTCCGAGACTCCGAAACGGTTTGTTCTGTGAAATCCCGTGTCGGGCGTGCTGCACGGATACTCGGCGCCGGAGGGCTCCTGCTCGCGGTGTGGTCAGGAGCATCGGCGGCGAACCTCTTCGAAGTCTTCGAGGCCGCGCTGACGAGCGACCCGGAGTTTCTCGCCTCCGGCGCCGACTACCGCGCCACCAGGGAGTCTCGTCCCCAGGCACTGGCCGATCTCCAGCCGAGGGTCAGCCTGTCGTTCGACACGAGGTGGAACGAAAGGCAGCGCCGCGGCGGCTTCCGATCCGACAGCCTGATCCTCGACCTGCAGCAGCCAATCTACCGTCGTGACAGGCGCATCGCGGTCGATCAGGCCGACAGCCGAATTGCGAGAGCCGACGCACTCCATTCCGCCGCGCGCCAGGATCTCATGGTGCGTGTGGCCGAACGGTACTTTCGGGTGCTGGAGGCAGGAGACGAACTCGGTTTCGCTCGAGCGACCCTGGATGCGTTCGAACAGCAACTCGCACAGAGCCGACAGCGGTTCGAGGTCGGGTTGATCGCGATCACGGACGTCGAAGAAGCCAAAGCGGGATTCGACCTCTCGAGGGCTCAGCTCATCGCCGCGGAGAACGCGCTCGATATCGCCCGGGAGGCGCTGCGTGAGACGACCGGCGAGTACCATCCCGCGCTCGCGCCGCTCGGGAACATGCAGCTCGTGATGCCCGAACCAGCGGACATCGACAAGTGGACCAGGATCTCTCTTGAACGGAACCTGCGATTGCTGGCCGCGAGGCACGATACGAATACGGCTCGCAAGGAGACCGATCGCATCCAGGCCGGTCACTCTCCAACCATCGACGCTGTCGGCTCGCTGGGTTTCAACGACAGCGAGTCCGGTGCCTTCGGTGAGACCAGGCGAGCGAACGTCGGAGTGCGCCTGAACCTCCCCATCTACTCCGGTGGCTCGATCCTTTCGCGCACCCGAGAGAGCGAGCATCGATACCAGCGTGCTCTCGAAGCTCTGGAACATGAACGACGCCGCACCCAACGCGAGACACGGGATGCCTATCTCGGCATCGACTCCGGCATTTCGCGCGTGCAGGCGCTCGAACAGGCGGTGCGATCGAGTCGAACTGCGGCGGAAGCGATCGAGGCGGGGTTTCAGGTCGGAACCCGCACATCGGTCGACGTGCTCGACGCGCAACGAGACCTGTTTCGGGCACGCCGCGACCTCTCGGAAGCGAGGTACGGCTACATCCTGAACGTGCTTCGGCTCAAGCGCGCGGCCGGAGTCCTGTCGGAAGACGATCTGCGGCTGATGTAGTTTCCCGTGAGCTGGGCGGAGCTCGTCTTGCGCCCGTACGGTCCGAGGTCGATCTCGATGATGTACGCGGGGATTCGCGCTTTGGGGTTGTCGCGCGCGCCGACGATGGTTCCCGTCACCATCCGCACCTTGAGGAAATCCTCGAACGATATCTCTCCCGCCTGGCCAATTCCTTCGCTCATCGCATCGCGCTCCCGCCATCGGCCTCGCCGCCCGCCCTGCCCTGCGCCGCCACCGACTGCATGGCGCGCCGAACTTCTTCCCGATCTCCCAGATATTCGCGAGAGATCGGATTCATGTCGGCATCGAGTCGATACACGAGCGGGACACCGGTGGGAATGTTCAGACCGACGATGTCGTCGTCGGACATGCCGTCGAGGTGCTTGATCAGCGCGCGGAGCGAATTCCCGTGTCCGGCGATCAGCATCCTCCTGCCGGCCTGGAGCTCCGGAACAAGCTGCTCGTGCCAGAAGGGGAGAAACCTCGCCACGGTGTCGCGCAGGCATTCCGTCGACGGCAGTTCTTCCTCGCCGAGGGCAGCGTAACGCGGGTCCCCGCGGGGATGTCGAGCGTCGCCGGCATCCAGGGCGGGCGGCGGAGTAGCGTAGCTGCGGCGCCATACGAGTACCTGATCGTCTCCGAACTTCGCAGCAGTCTGCGCCTTGTCGAGTCCCTGCAGGGCTCCGTAGTGCCGCTCGTTCAACTTCCAGCTCCGATGCACGGGAATCCACATCAGATCCATCTCGTCGAGCACGAGCCACAGGGTCCGAATCGCCCGCTTCAGCACAGACGTGTACGCCACGTCAAAGGACTGTCCCGACTGCAGGAGCAGGCGTCCCGCCCGACGCGCCTCCTCCGTACCTCGCTCGGTGAGATCGACGTCGGTCCAGCCCGTGAAGCGGTTCTCCCGGTTCCAGACGCTCTCACCGTGCCGCAGCAGCACCAGTTCGATCATGATTTCGTCTCCGTGCGAAGACCCGTCCGACATGGACGGCTCGTCGACCTTTCCTTCCCGAGCGCCGGCCCTGGCGCAGGGTGCTGCATCGCCGGCGAGCTCATCTGCCGGACTCTCTACCCGCTTCCGAGCAACGCCCGCTTCGCCCGTTCGTACGCACGTGGCGAATAGTCGGGAAGCTGACTTTCGCGCAGGTCGAAGCCGAAGGCGCGCTTGCTCAGCACCACGATCGGCGGCGCCTGAATTCGCTTGAAGTAGTTGACGCGCACCTGCCGTTCGACCCACTCCAGATCCTCGATGAAGAGCCGTGGTTCGGGGAAGTACGCGTTGAATTTCCGGTCGTCCCGCCAGCCGATGCGATCGAGCAGCTCGCCGGCCCGATACCATGTCAGAATGTCGAGGGGATGACGTCGGTACTCGATGAGCTGGCGCAGCAACGCATCGTGGTAACCATACCTGATCGGGTCTCCCAGTCCGCGGGTGACGTCCTGAGCGTCGGACAGCTCCGCACTCGGCACCGTCTCGCCATCGATGAGGTTGCGCGGAACGACCTCGCGGCGGAACACCGCTTCGTTGAGGTGACGGGCGAGCGCGAAGACCTGGGTCTTGTAGAGATCCGCGATCGGGGCCACGGCGCCGTTGACGTCGCCGTACAGCGTCGCGTACCCGAGCGCGACCTCGGTCTTGTTGCCGTTGTTGGTGAAGACCAGTCCGAATTTCGCAGCTATCCCTGCGAGCATGTCGGACCCCCGGATTCGGGCCTGGATGTTCTCGTCCACGAGCCGCGTGTACGTGCCGCGCCGGGTCGGGAACTCGACGTCGCGCATTCGAGCCGAGAGTGCACGGTAGAGATCCTCGATCGGACAGCTCAGGTAGTCGACGGTGAGCGCGTCGCACAGGGTGCGAGCGTTCTCCCGCGTCACTTCGGCGTTGAACCGGGTGGGCATGTTGACGGCAAAGACCCGTTCGGGGCCGAACGCGATTCGGAGCATGCAGGCGACGACGCTCGAATCGATACCGCCGCTCACGCCGACGAGGTAGCTCCCGCCGCCCCCGCGCAGGTCGTCGATGTGCCGGAGTCCCGTCACGATTGCATCGTGAATCGCCTCGATTTCCGTCTGGGCCGGGCCGCCCTGCGACGAGGCCTCGGTGCATCCTGCCCCAGCCGGTGCTGACGGCGCCTGATTCGGGGCGGCTGCGTTGCGATTCGGCTCGGTCGCGTCGAGCCCGTTCAGCACGAGCATCGCCTCGCGCCAGGGCGGCGCCCGGCCCAGAATCGAACCGTCGGTGCGGAATCCGCACGTATCGCCGTCGAACACGAGGACGTTCTTTCCGTTGTTCTGGGCGCCCACCTTGTTGACGTAGAAGAACGGAACCGGCGTGCGCGCCATCGCCTCGCGAACGACCCGGTTGCGCTTGTCGTTCTTCTGCCAGGTCCAGGGCGACGCGGACAGGTTGATCACGAGGTCCGCGCCGGCGCGATGCCACGCACGCAGGGTGTCGAGCGGCTCGTGGCGGTAACGATAGTCCTGGTGCCAGATGTCCTCGCAAAGTTGTACCCCGAGCCGAATGACGCCGCGATTGGTCGGGATGTCATAGGGAATTAACCATTCGGCGATGCGCGTATCGACCTCGGCCGCGATCTTGCGCAGCGAGTAGAAATGTCGATCGTCGTCGAAGAACCGGTAATTCGGGTGAAGCGTCTTCGGATGCACGCCATGTGGCAGACACGCGGGCAGGCCCGCCCGTTCAACGTAGTGCCCGTCGTGGCACACCCACGCGGCGTTGAGTTTGCGGACTCGACCGTCCTCGCCGATCGCGCCGCGATCGATCGCGACGTTGCCGAACACCACCGCGATGCCATCGCTGGCGTCGCGGATCGCGGTGCTCCAGCCCTGGTAGTCCTCGACGAGCGCGTCAATCTCCCATGCGTCGCCCAGGATGTAGCCCGGGATGCACATCTCCGGAAACGCGACGATTGCCGCTCCCGCGCTCCGCGCCCGATCGATGAACCTCAGCATCGACCGGACGTTGAGGTCCGGCCTTCCCGCGCGCACGTCCATCTGTGCAAGCGCGACGGTCGGAAGGTTCCCGGGCACGACGGTGTTCGCGGTCAACGTCGGGAGCGACGGACTCGGCGGCGACCGACCCCGATCCCGCGTGAACGCGACTCGGCCGCGACCACGCTCCACGGCCGGGACGCACGGACGTGAAGGCCGACCGGGATGCGCCGGCGCCGGCGCCGAATGTCGGGACGTTCGAGGCCTGCGCGACCGGATCGACCCGACGACGACCACGCCGGTCTCGGTGTCCGCCATCGTGAGTGGTCGGGTGATGCGGGATACACTGCCCGGAACGAACGCAACGCGTGCGGGACCGAAATGAGCGAGGTCACGGGGAGGTCGAGGGCGGCGTCGATGCTGCTGACCGCGGCGGCGTTCGTGGTGGTGGTGGCCGGCATGCGAGCGGCGGAATCGATCGTCGTGCCGTTCCTGCTCTCCGTGTTCATCGCAATCATCAGCGCGCCGTCCCTGTTCTGGCTGGAACGCAAGGGGCTGCCCAGGTGGCTCGCCATGCTCATCGTCATCGGCGCCATTATAGCGGTGGGCGTCGGCGTGACCGCAGTAGTGGGCGCCTCGATCCGGGAATTCACCCGCGACCTTCCCGAGTACAGGGCACGGATCAACGCCGAGGTCCTGCCACTCCTCGAGTGGCTCCGGGCGAAGGGCATGAACGTCCCGACCGGCGAGTACAGGAGCTACTTCGAGCCCGGAGCGGCGGTCCAGCTCGTCGCCGACCTCCTGAACGGGTTCGGCAAGGTGCTCGGCAACGCGTTCCTGATCTTCCTCACCGTCGTGTTCATCCTGTTCGAGACGTCGAGCTTTCCGCGCAAGTTCCGGGCCGTGTCCGACGATCCCGA
>JAJDUQ010000113.1 GCA_022826505.1 Gammaproteobacteria bacterium | reverse complement strand
GTTCCAGTGGCCATCCCAAAAGTGATCGGCATGGAACTGGAATCAGTGACCGGCATCGACTGGAATGGGTGATCGGCTTGGAATGGAATCAGTGATCGGTTTGGGCTGGAATGGGTGATCGGTTTCGACCGGAATACGCATGTAACGCGGTTGTCGTCAAGGAGCCTGTTTTTTCAGTCTGGTCAACGAGTTGCGCCGAGGAGTCCTCTTGTAACGCCCCCCGGCCCCGTCGCGCATAGCCCGGGTTGGCCGCCCGCCATGCCCGCACCCGGGCCAGATGCTCGGGGCCGCGGAAGTAGCTCCGGTTGAGGGGCTTGGACAGCCAGCGCGCCTGGCTCGCCGCCTTGCTCGCCTTGCGACAGGCCGGCGTCGAGCAGTACCGCTGATGCCGCACGCTACGCGGGTCGGGGCGGAACAGTTGCCCGCAGTTCAGGCACTTGCGTCGTCTTCGCTTCATCATCGGCTGAGACCCTCCAGCCGCCGATGATGGGCACGTCGACGCCGGACCGGGACGTCGGAAGAAGACGTGCCGAAGAAGACGAAGAAATGTTTACAGGAAGCTTTTCGAAGAAGACGCTGCCGAAGAAAACGGCAGTTTCAGACCGGTGGAATCACTACACTTTCAGATCGGTGCTGGCACATCGCAGGCGTCCTCATCGGCACGCGCGAGTTCGGGACACTGGGCTACGGGAGCCACAGGGCCGGTCGCGGTCGCCATGCCGAAGTGGGTCACGCAGCCGCCGTCTCGACGGGACGAACTCGGCCCCCACAAGACCCGCTTCCTGTCGCTCTCGGGCCCGTCGAATGCGTCGGTCCGCGAACTGGCCGGCGAGTATCCTTCCTCGGTCGACGAACGGACCGAGGAGTTTGCGTCCGACGCCTCTGCCTCCGAACCGCTGCTCGGCGACATGACGTGGACGGCCGGTACGGAACGAAGCCGGTTCGACCATACCCTGGTCGGCTACCGGGCCAGCTATCGGGTAGACATCCTCAAGCGCCGCATGTACGGTGTTCGCTCACAGATTCAAGTGCAGGATCCAGCCGTGGCGAAGCGAGTCAGCGTCATCAATTTCAAGGGTGGCGTCGGAAAGACGACGCTCGCGTTCAACTTAGCAGCAGGCTTGGCGCGGTACCATGACGCACGCGTATTGCTGGTCGACATGGATCACCAAAGTAGCCTGTCGATAGTTTGCTTAGGAAGCGATGTTTGGCGAAATATCGCGGAAAGCGGCGATACGGTCAACCGAGTTTTCAAGAACTTCCTGGGCTCGACGCTCCCCGGTCGAAAGATTATCCATAACTCACGCTTCGGTGAGCATAAAAGCTATAGAGCACGTGTGGATATTGTCCCCGCAAACCTCGACTTGGACGACACGGAAATAGAGCTGACCTCCTCGCATCAAGGTAACGCCATCAAGTCGGAGTGGAACAAGCGTACTTTGATGTGTCGGTGGATTGAAGATACGGATGTTGACAGCGAATACGACTACATCATTTTCGACTGTGCGCCGGCAACGAAAATCGTCTCACAGAACGCTATCGCGGCCAGCCACGGTTACATCATCCCCGTCGTACCGGAAGCGGTCATGGAGCGAGGGGCACCTCACCTCAGGAACATGATTCAGGCAGGAATAGACGTCAAGCTCAGTGCGCTTTCGGCCATGGGCGATGCGATGCCGATGTACGCCCCGGAAACTCGTCTTGTTGGTCTGGTGGTTACGCGCGTCCAAACCGGTCCAAGAGCAGCGTCGGGATACACGGACGACCATACGCAGCACCTGCAGTCATTGGCAAGACAATGGGGAGGATTTTTGCTGGAGCCGTATGTGTCCCAAGGCACTGGGATTCCGGGGACATTAACGGATCGTGTTCCGGTTTATGACCGACAAAACACACAGAACGTCGGAAGACGTGGTATTCACACACAGTTCCGGGAACTCACCGCCACGCTCAGAGCTCGGATGGAGGAGTTATGAGTGATCAGAACGTAAACACAAACGCTGAGCCAAAAAGCCGCAACGGCCTGCTGATCGGCGATGTAATGCGGTACATCGCCCGTTGGGCGGACTTGCAACGCGACGAAAGGATTGGCAACCCCGAGATAAGCGACGGCCTCCGCCTCTTGGCCGATAGATTGAAGCCTCACAAATATCGCCCCGTCTCCGAGTTGGACGGGTTACAGCTCGGGCCTAAGGTTCAACATCCGCGCAAGGCAAAAAAAACGCTGGCTGAACTCCCCGAGGACCTTGGAGCGTTACCGTGTGACACGATCAATGCGATTCTGAATGACGAAAAGTATCTCAAGAGTCAGATCGTCGAATTGGGTGCGTGCCGATTCGGCATCCCACGCAGCAAGTTGAACCGATTGCCACGCCAACAGGCAATTGCCTCAGTTCGAGCAGCCCTAGACCATGAACGTTCGCTTGCGGCAATCGCCGAACAGGCCAAACGTGCCGGCGAACGCCGCTCCGCCTGAGGTAAGGTAGGGCAAAATAGTGGTCGGCCAGCGACGAGAGGCCTGCCGCCATGCGATGAGAGTCGCTGTGTTTGGAGGCCGAAGGTCTCGCGCATCAGGGGATCTCGCTGAACTCGGCCCCTCCCCGAATTCATCCCCGATTCGTCGGGGCCCGTTGCGTATCACTCAAATATCCCGATAGCGCACGCCCGTATCCAGGCCGAAGTCGGGGCGGAGCTGTGTGCTCGGGCCGCTGGCGAGCGCTCTCGATACCGGGCTCTCCGGGTCGTTCAGGTCGCCGAACAAGAGAGCATCATGCCCGGCGGCGGCGCACGCTTCGACGCACGCGGGGTCGCGTCCGTCTCCCGCGTCGATGCGGTGCACGCAGAGGTTACACGACTCCACCGTGCCCTTGCCCCGCGGCGACCAGGGCCTCGGGTTCTCGACCGCCTCGTGCACGAACGCGCGCGCCTGGAACGGGCACGCCATCACGCAGTAACGGCAGCCGATGCAGGTGTGCTTGTCCACGAGCACGATGCCGTCGGCCCGCTTGAACGACGCGCCAGTGGGACAGACGTCCACGCACGGCGGGTCCGCGCAGTGTTGGCACATGAGGGGCAGGTTGCTGATTCGGCCGGTCGTGCGGTCGCGTAGCGTCACCTTGTGGATCCACCGCGGATCGGTGGCGGGACCGTGCATCGGTTCGAGGCCGTGCTCGTCGTCGCAGGCGCGCACGCAGGCGTCGCAGTCTCGGGCGCACTTGGCGGAGTCGACGAGCATCCCGTAGCGTATCTCGCCGCTGACCGGTCCATGGAGTTCGCGGGTCCGGCCGGCACGGGCGAGAGGAACAAGGGCGACTCCGGGCAAGACGGCCGCTGCCCCGATGACCCCCGCCCGCGCGAGAAACCGGCGGCGCGCCGCGCCGCGCAACGTTCCCGTCTCGTTGGCCATTCGGCAATCTCCTCGACCGCAATATCCGGAGCGTGTGGACGGACGCCCAAGCGCTCATGCAGCAGCTTCAAATTCCGCGATTTCGTCGTCTTCGATTTCGACGTCATGCTCAGCTTCATCGGTACCCGCTTCCGCGACCACCGGCTTCTCCATCGCCTTTGCGATGATTTCGGAGAGCGCCTGCATGCGTGCTTCAAAGAACAACTCGAAGTCGTCGTTGCGCAGATGTTCCGGCTCGATGAGGTGCGAACGGAGAATTTCATCGAGCATGGCAGCGGACACACCTTCCTGCTCCTCGATTCTTCGAAGGTATATGGATGGGGCGTCCCCGCCGATCGTGATGTTCGATGCCTTGGACAACGGCGTCTTGTTGACGATGGAATTGAAGACCGCTGGCGGAATACCATTCTCCTTCTTCCTGCACCACGCCACCGGAAACACGTGATGAATATCGATTCGATCGTTGAAAAACGTCATGATGTCCGTGGGTCGATTTGTCTTGAAGTCTCGACAGCCGTGGCGCATAAGCAACGCATGGACGCCCTTGTAGGCAGCCGAGATGCGAATGCGGAGCGAGCGGAGACGTTCCTGCTGGAAAACTGCCTCGTCAAGTGCACGAGGCTTTGGCCCCCGATCCCTGATCCAGTCCACGAGTTCGGGGACGTCTCTGGCAAGACGAGACTCGGTGCTGGAACCGAAGAGTTCACCCAGCGTGACCGACCAGAACCAGCGTGCGATCTTTCCCTTCGCCGCAGTCGTGGTTGCTTCCTGGCCGAGTATGGCGAAGACTGATGCAAGCCCGACGATCAGCGGGGGATACGGAACGTCCCTGTGCCAGATAATCTTGTGCTCGTTGAGGAAAGCTCCCGCCTCGATGAATCCGGCTTCGACCGCGTCCGCGTGGGCTTCGTAGCCAGCGAGTGGAAGCGCCAACAGCGCATCCCGATTGCAACTGATCCGTGGAAGCTCTTTCCCTTCGATACCCTCCGATGCGCGGGCGAGGCGACGTTCCCGCGTGTGGAGAAGTGTACATGCCTGCAAGAAGTCGGTGCTGACAACCTGCGTGAGCACATCACGCGGATGGGGGGAGCCGATGATTCGTCCTCTACGACCAGGCCGGGACTTGTCTGCCGATCCGTTCCAGTCGTGCCGAAGGTCGAAATCACTGGCAGCGAAGATCGCTGTGAGGAGCTCGAACGCGTCCAGCTTCTTGCCGCCTACGTTGACCTTCTCGAAGACCAGACAGATCGCCTCTCGGCTATTACTGCTATCAAGCTGGATGAGAGGCATCTGATACGTTGCGATCTTCTCGACCACATATTGGTCGAAATCATTCATCAGACCAAAGATATCCGCTCCCTTCTTTCGCCAGTGATCCAGCCAGCCGAAGTACCAGTGCTTGCTGTCGAATACCTGATTCAACGGGAACATGTGCTCTTCGAATTCCCGCTCTCTGCTGGACAAATCGAGCACGATGTCACGCCCGAAATTCGTTCGTGTCAACCGATTCGCCGGTACGCCGATGATCGCGTCTTCGATGTCTGCTCCGGCGCTCAACGTCTTCGAGATGTCCAGGTAATAGAGTCGATCTACTTCGGTTCCGCGGGGAGTGCGAGTTCGAACAGGCTCATTGGAGAATGTGGACTGATATAGTGACGTTACCCGCTGCTGACCATCAAGGAGCAACTCATCAGGCACGGTGTCGTTGGCGGGTACGCCGGCGAGGAGGCGCGGCTTGAACCGAACGTCGCCTCCGGTCTGGAGGGTCAACAGCGCACCGATGGGAAAGCCCTTGGCCACGGAGGCGACGAGACTACGCACGTCCTCGTCTCCCCATACGTAGTCCCTCTGGAAATCGGGAAGCTGAAGACGACCCCTGTGAACAAGGCGCAGAAGATCCTTGAGATTCTGCTTTGTGGTATCAAACATCCGACAGACGCTCCGTCCGTAGTGCTTTCCCGTGTCAAACTCCGACTTCGGCAACTCCCACGCGTCGAAGACTTCCCCTCGGACGCAGATTGAGTCGTTCCTTCGTCGCCACTTACCGTCGCCTGATCGACGTCCGGAGACGATCGCGCTTGAATTCGTCAATCAAACCAATGTTGTACAGGTGTTCCACCAATGGGGTTTCATTGACGTGCAGGCTGTCAGCGAGCAGTCCTGCCGCTTCGCTGTCGATTCGATCGACGTACCTGAGATTTCCGATGACGAGCTCACGTGGCATCAACATGTATGCCGCGAATGCATTCGCTCTCTTTTCGATACCCGGCGCCGCCCAGAAGCCACTGGCATGGGCGAGCCGTCGCGCTCGGGTTCTATCGAAGAGTATGTGGCAGAGCTCGTGACCGATGGTGAATCGCTTGCCATCCTCGTTGCTGTTGTAGGCATGTGCCGAGTTAATCACGATCTTCGGGGAAAATTCCTCTCCTGCGAGCGCGACTCCCCGAATTGAATCGGTCTCTAGCGCGATCTCTTCGATCGCGATGCCGAGACGCGTACATATGGCTCGCACGTCGACAAAGCTGTCGTCATTGAGTTCACCGAGATCATCGAGAAGCGCGGCAGCGAACCGTTCGCCATCCAGATGCGGAACATCGAGAGGCGTGCCTTGCCGGCTCTCGACAAGCGAGGCCAGTTCCTCACCATCCCGACCGGGACACCCGCCAACCAGCGCGTCACGCAGTGCATTGATGTCGGTCGGTCCAAGATCGGGAGACACACCGCCGAACATGGCCACCGCCGGCGAGAATTCCTCGATTACAGGGCAGTTCTCGCTTCTCCGGTCGTCGAAGAGGTCCAGACGATCGATCCGCTCGAATCCGGCTCTGGCCGAATCGAGGATTGTTTCCGGTACGTGCGCTCGTTTGAATTCCATCGTATCGAGCCCTTCGAGCGCCTCGACCTTCCTGCACAGATCTGCCCAGTTGCCACGGTAGGCGCCCGACATCTCCGGGGGACAGCTCGTCACCCACTGAAGGAGACCCCATAGCGGCTCGGCAACGTCCCTGACGGCGAGCCGTACGTGACCCGTCTTGCTCTCGAAAATCAGTCCATCCGGCGCGAACGGCAACGGATCGTCAGTCCACGACAGCTCGATATCGTCACCTGATCGGCGAATGAACAAATCAGGGAGTATCCCGCCGAGGGCGGCGGAACGCAGGCCATGCCGGTGGTACCAGGCATGGATGCGTCTGTATGTCTCCCTGCCCAATGGGTCACCTGCCGCAACCCAATGGTCGAGCGCACGGCGACAGGCGACGGCAGCCGGCAATCTGGTCCGTTCAGTCCAGCCGAAACGCTCCTCGTGAAACAGAGCAACCCAGTGCGTCGCAATCCAGTCGAGCACCGGCGCGAGATACCATCCGACATACGGTTGTGGCTCGCCTTGGAAGACACTCTCGGTGAGATTCTCGTCGACCACGGTAAGCATGAGCCGGCCCATCGACCAACCATGACCGGCTGGCCGCCGTTCCGGTGGCTCCGCGTCCGCAACCCAGCAGACACCGACTTCGAAGGATCTCCCACGCCCGAATCTGATCCAGTCATTCGTCATCGCTGTTCAAGGCCCACCTGATGTTGCGTCTGTCGGCGTTTCGGTAACGTCTCATCTGCCGCCGAGTCACTCGCCCTGAATTCACCAAGCTGTCCTGTATCTCTACCGGCACGTCATCCCAGACAATCGGAAATCCGTGCCACGTTCCATCATTGCTCGAAACGGCCACGAATGCGATGCCTCTCTCGGTCGCGTAGCGACGGCCGTTTTCACCCTCGACGCTGGCTTCGAACAACTCGTGGGCCTTCGTCCGCGACCACGGATGGCGCTGCGCTTCGCCGGAGAAGCCCCGGCCGGCGACTTCATGGGTCCACTCGGGGCATAACGTTCCGTATCCGCCGCCCGGTCGCCAGCGCTTGTGCTTGATGGAGCCGCGGTAGCGCACGACACTCATCCTGGATCATCAATCCGGCTCTTGCATCGAGCCCGGCGAAGCGCAGCATTCGGCGGTCTCCCGGGTGGCAGATTGTCAGGAAAGAGCGACACCGGTCCACGCTCCCGTAGTCCCGGCCCAACGCTCACTCGGCTGTCTTCCTGAACGCGACTGTCGGCAGCGCGGCGTGACATCCGAAGCAGTCGATCGTCACCGAGACGTACTCGTGGCAGCTCGCGCAGAACTGGCCGGGCGCGTCGATTCGGACCCACCGCCCCGCGTCGTCCTTCGCGGCGTGACAGTCGATGCACCCGACGAGGCTGTGACGCGCGCCGCGGATGCCCTCGTGCACGGTGTCGTCGCGCTGGTGCATGAGGAACTTCATGTGGTCGCGCCGGATAACGGGCAACGGCTCGACGCACGCTTCGCCCCTGTGCGCCTTCACGAGCGCCGGCAGCGGTACGCGATCCGCCGCCGCCGTGCCGGATGCGAGCAGCAGACCCACGGCGATCGCGAGCGCCATCGACCCTCGGCGCATCAGGCTACTCGCCCATGCCCATGTCGATGTAGCCGCTCGGGCAGACGTCGGCGCAGATGTGGCAGCCGATGCACTTCATGTAATCGGTGTCGACGTAGCGCCCGGTCGTGCCCTTGTCCTTCTTCACGCGGAACACCGCGTCCTGCGGGCAGTAGATGACGCAGTTGTCGCACTCGAAGCAGAGCCCGCAGCTCATGCAGCGGTCCGCCTCCGCCACCGCCTGGCTCTCGCCGAGCCCGACGATGCGCTCCTCGAAGTGCCCGAGCACCGCGTCTCCCTCCGGCACCCGCTCATCACGCCGGTTGCGGGGGGTATCTCCGAAGTGGCCCAGGAACATGTCCTCGGCGACCACGATCTCGTGGGCGCTGCGGTCCTCGTAGTTGTGCACCGCGTAGTTCGAAAAGCAGGTGCCCCACTCCTGACGCCGGTCGTATTCCTCGGGAGCCAGTTGCTGCTCGCGCAGCTTCTCGAGCAGATTGAAGTGGTGCACGTCGACCCTGGGGCGTCGCTTCGGGCTCAGGCCGCCGAGGTGCTGGTCGATGCAGCTCGCGGCGATGGACGCCTGGCCGATGGCGGTGGTGAGCAGGTGCGGGCGGATGATGTCGCCGGCGACGAAGTGCCCGGGACGGTCGGTGACCCGGAAGAACGCGTCGGCTTCGATGAGACCCCGGCCGTTGTCCAGCTCTTCCAGCCCCTCCAGGTTGCCACCCTGTCCGATGGCGGAGACCAGAAGATCGGCCTCGATCTCGAACTCCGTGCCCTCGCGCGCCACCGGACGGCCGTCGACCATGTCGCACTCGGCGAGGCGCAGCGCCTGCGCCCGCCCGTCGTCGGTGAGCAGCACCTCGATCGGCATCACCCCGGTGAGCACCGACACGCCTTCGCGCAGTGCATCCTCGACCTCGTGGTCGGCCGCGGTCATCCCCGAGCGCGGGAGTAGCGAAGTCAGGGTCACCGTCGCGCCGGTGCGCACCGCCGCCATCGCGGCGTCGTGGGCGACGAAGCCGTGTACCGCCAGCTCCGGCCGATCCTTCGGGTTGCTCCGCTTGATTCGCCCGAGCCGGCGGGCGACCGAGACCACGTCGATCGAGGTGTCGCCGCCGCCGACGCACACCACCCGATCCGCCGCCACCTTCAGCCGCCCGGTATTGAACGCCTCCAGGAACTTCACCCCGCTCACGCAGTTCGGCGCGTCGCCACCCGGCACCGGCAGCGGGCGCCCGCTCTGGCACCCAATGGTCCACAGAACCGCGTCGTGCTCCGCCTCGATCGCCTCGAAGCTCACGTCGCGGCCGACGCGCATCGAGAGCCGCGTCTCGATGCCGCCCAGCGCCAGGATGCGGTCGATCTCGCTGTCGAGGAACTGCCGCGGCGTGCGATAGCCGGGGATGCCGTAGCGCATCATGCCGCCGAGCGCCTCGTGGTCGTCGTAGATGGTGCAGCGATGGCCGCGCCGGCGGAGCTGGTACGCGGCGGTGAGTCCGGCCGGCCCGCCGCCGATGATCGCGACGTGTTTTCCGGTGTCGGGCGCAGGCGGCTCGAAGGCATAGCCTTCCGCGATAGCGGTATCGCCGATGAACTGCTCCACGGCGTTGATCCCGACGTAGTCCTCCACCTCGTTGCGGTTGCAGCCGTCCTCGCAGGGCGCCGGACAGACGCGGCCCATCTGCGACGGGAACGGGTTGGCGTCGGTGGCGCGACGGAACGCGTACTCCTGCCAGCTCATCCCTTCCGGCGGCTTCTCCAGCCCCCGCACCACCTGGAGCCAGCCCCGGATATCCTCGCCGGCCGGACAGCTTCCCTGGCACGGCGGGGTGCGGTGCACGTAGGTCGGGCACTTGTGGGAGTGGTCGGCGTCGAAGATCCTCGATTCGAAGTCCGGCCAGTCGTGGTCGCCGTCGCGGAACTTGCGGAAGGTGTGGCCTTCCTCGCGGTAGGTCTTGCTCCAGGGGGTCGCCATGCTTGATTTCTCGTCGTATCCAGCCTTATTGTGAGACAGCTCCTGTGATGCAAATTTGACACACAAAACCTTCGTTACCGCCTTCCGTAAACCGAAGTCCGGTAACTGCTTCGCCCGAAAAGAGGTGCTTGGTAACGGCGCCGGGTTGGATCATGAAAGCACTAAAGGATATCTTTGTGCCGTCAACCACACGTACCCTGACTGGGTGTGCTTTCGTCACGGCTTCAAACGTACCGGACGATGCTGCATATGGAAAGACAATATCCACCCCTTCATCAGGAAATTCGATTCCATCGTTCGATACTTGTGGATCTTTTCCTCCGAGCTTATGAAATTGAAATCCGTCGATCGTGATCGAAGATCCACTTGGAGGTATTCCTGTAAAATTAGCAAAATTAACGCAAATTTCATCGCCTCCTTCTTGAGCAAGAGGAACCCTTGTCGTAAGAATCTCCGTAATAGCGAGCGCGCTGACGAGTATCGCAAAGCTGATAGTCTTCCGCATGATAAAGACCCTCTGTTCAGATCGACATTAGCCGATTCTCTTGTATCTCTCGCAGCCTGAATGATGGTGGTCAGATTCAGTCGGTGCCTCCCAGCACGATCGCGTCGCCCACGAGCTGGTGCACGCTCAGGATCTGGTCCATCTCGAAGCCGTAGTACGGGAGCACCTTCGCGAACTGGCTCTTGCAGATGGCGCAGATGGCGGCGATGTGGGTCACCCGGTTGCGCTCGACGACTTCCTTGAACGCCTGCATCCGCGGCAGCGCGCCCTTGACCCGCAGCTCGACCAGGTCGTCGGTCAGCAGTCCCCCGCCCCCGCCGCAGCAGAAGGTGCTCTCCCCGATGGTGTCCGGCGCCATGTCGAAGAAGTGGCTGCACACCGCGCGCAGCACCTCGCGGGGGAGCGTGAACTGTCCGCCGGGCGCGTCGCCCATGCGCGATGCGCGGGCGACGTTGCACGAATCGTGGAAGGTGACGCGGCGCTCGTCGTTTGCGGACCGGTCGAGGGTGAGCGCGCCACGGCGGATGAGATCGTGAGTGACCTCGACGACGTGCTGGGGGACGGGATAGCGCGGGTCGAGGAAGTCGAACGGCCCCGCCAGGGTATGCAGGAAGCTGTAGGCGACCCGCCACGCGTGCCCGCACTCCCCGAACACGATCCGCTTCACGCCGAGCTCCAGCGCCGCCTCGCGGATGCGCAGCGCCACCTTGCGCATGTTCTCGTAGCTGCCGATGAAGAGCCCGAAGTTCGCCGCCTCCGATGCCCTGGTGCTCAGCGTCCACCGGATGCCGGCCTGGTGGAACACCTTGGCGTAGCCGATGAGACCGTCGACGTGGGGCTCGGCGAAGAAATCCGCGGACGGGGTGACGAGAAGGACCTCGGCCCCCTCGTCGTCCAGGGGGAATCGGACCGTCACTCCTGTCTCGTCCTCGACATCTTCCTCAAGTCCTTCGAGGGTGTCGGCGAGCGCGGGCTGCGGCAGCCCGAGATTGTTCCCGATCTTGTGCACCTTGCCGATGATCTCGTTACTGTACTTCTGGCCGAGGCCGACGCTCGCGAGGATCTCGCGGCCCGCCATCGACACCTCGGCGGTGTCGATGCCGTAGGGGCAGAACACCGAGCAGCGCCGGCACTGCGAGCACTGGTGGAAGTAGCGGTACCAGTCCTCCAGCACCTCCTCGGTCAAGTCTGCAGCGCCGACCAGCTTCGGAAAGAGCTTCCCGGCCAGCGTGAAGTGGCGGCGGTAGACCTTGCGCAACAGATCCTGGCGCGCCACCGGCATGTTCTTCGGGTCGGCGGTGCCGAGGTAGTAGTGGCACTTGTCGGCGCACGCGCCGCACTTGACGCACGAGTCGAGGAAAACGCGCAGACCCCGGTACTTGCCAAGCAGCTCGCCCATCTTGGCGATGGCGGTGTCGTGCCAGTCATCGACCAGCTCGCCCGGGAAGCCGAGTGCCTGCTGGTGGTCGGGGGCGGCGACGAACGGCCGCGAGTGCGCCATCGCCCCTTCGACGACGACCGGGATCTCGGGGAGGTCCGGGATGCGAGGGGTCTGGAAGGCGGCCTTGGCCATCAGGGTGCCCTGCCTTCGGGGTCAGCGCAGAAGTGGTGGGTGACATGCATGATTCGGACGTGAACGGGTATGGTTTTGCGTGTTACTCATGCGGAGTAGACGAAGCAGTCAAGCAACGCAGCTCGCATCGACCACAGCCTCTGTTCGAATACCCTACCCGGTTTCTCCGAATCGAACCATGGCTCCTCGTACAATCGACCGAGAAACTTGCCGTAGTCGCCTGATGTCTTCAGTCGGTCTATGCTTGGAAATATCTGTTCCAATCCTTCCCTTGATGCACCATTCAAGGAAACCAACCTGTCAGGCCGGGCAAGTGCAAGGATTCGAGTTGCTACTCCGATGCCGATATCTCTTTCTCCAGTAATGTTGTCGACCGCCGTTACTGCTGCACGTGGGAAGTCAGTCGGATGTGCGTTGACAACCGTTTGCACCGCACCACTGAGTCTATGCCGGAGATCCATGTCTTCAAGAAAAACATTTACTGCTTTCGGTCGCATGGTTCCAAGTAGTCCGGAACCCAAGACGCCATCATAATATCTACCCAGAAGTTGCCGAATTTCGTCCTGATCCAGATCACCCCAATCATCCATCATCGCGATAGGCATTACCTGTTCTATGGTGTGGGTCCAGCTATGCTCAGCACCATAGACAGTCCAGCCACCCGGATGACGTTCCCACCATCCTTGACATTGAGCGAGCGCATTGACATATCCGCGCCAGTTCTGCACTCGGTCAAGATACTCAAGCCGGTCTCCTGAATCACGCGCCGGTGTCCCCATCATATCCCTAAGAATTCGAGAAGGCGGGTTGGACCTGCGACGTCTGCGGTACATTGCAATCGCATTTGCCGATAACTTTCCGCATTCGTTCCACTGGTTTTCGAACCAGCTCAAGACGGATTCCCACTGCTTCGTTTCGAAAACTGCCTCTACATTTGCTCCGAATCCTCCATTCGTAAAATTTGCACTCCCGATCCAAGCAATCGAACCCTCCACCCCACGGAATATATAGACCTTTGGATGAAACAGCGGACCTCCATGCGGAACGAGTCGAAGCTCGCCAATATCATTCAGTCTGTCCAAGGCGTCCGGATCGGTTGCGTTGCCGTACGTTCCGACGATAACACGTAGAGAAACACCATACTCTCCAACAGCATGCTCCAATTGATCCAGCGCCGGCGTTTCCGTTGCCCAAGCGACGGCTACATCGATATACGTAGAGCACTCGACATTCTTTCTGAATCGTTCCGAAAGATCATCAACCATAGGCATAAGTTCATCTCCTGAACTCGGAATTCGGAATGCTCCTTGTTTGGATGCCAGATGATCCAGCGAACCCTTCGCCCGTCTAGGGAATTTGCCGCGGAGCGCAGGTCGGCGATATCACCGCGAATTCTCGATCTTCGTCGCCCACGGCGTCACGTGACGGCGCTCACGGGGGTCGTCTGTCTGGTTGCGGGTGGGGCTGAAGAACAGGCCCGGGGCGTGAAGCAGCTTGCTGAACGGGAACGCCGCCATCAGAGCGGCAACGAGCCCAAGGTGCAGGAGCAGCACCGCATCGGACGGAAGCGGTTGCCAGTCGAAACGCACGAGACCCAGCGCGAACGCCTTGAGCGCGACAATGTCGGTGTGGACGCCGAACCGCATCGCCACCCCGCTCGCACCGATGAGGACGAGGAGCGCCAGCATGAGGTGGTCCGACGGAGCGGAGATGTAGCGCACGCGGTCGACGAGGAACCTGCGCGCCCACAGCCCCGCGAGGCCCGCGATCATCGCGAGTCCCGCGTATGGAGCGATGCCCTGAACGAAGGCGACCGGTGCCCACACCGGCTCCGTGAAGTAGCGCAGATGCCCGACGAGCACGACCAGTAGCGCGGCGTGGAAGATCCAGCCGAACAGCCACGTCCACTTCGACGCCTTGAAGAGACTCTCGAACAGCACCACTTCGCGGACCAGTCGGGCCGCGACCCCGGCGCGGGTGACAGGGGCCGGCGTGGTAGGGATTTTGAGCGGTGCGGGGGTGCGGGCGTACTGCACGATCTTGCGAGCGAGACCCGCGACAAGGACCACTGCGGCCGCGTAGAGTGCAAACGTGCAAGCGGCGGTCAGGATCGACATCGCAAAGGGAAGCTGGGACGATGAGCGCGACCACCCGGTACAAATACACGTTGAACCTGCCGGTATCCCTGAAGGAGACTGCGGCTCGTCTGGCGAGGGACGACGGCGTGTCGCTCAATCAATGGCTCGCTACTGCTGTCGCGCAGAAGATCGGTGCGGTCGAGACGACGGAAGAATTCCTGGCGCGACGAGCCGCGAGGACGGCACCGGGGGATCTCCCGCGCTATCTCGATGGCGCCCCGGACACGCCGCCGCCGCCCGGCGACGAAATGTCGGAAGCGTAGCTGCTCGGCATCGGTCCGCCGGTGGAGGGACGACCGGCGCCGAGTTGCGCGCCCACAACCCGGCGAGGCTCGCGGCCATCGCGAACTCGGCGTAAGGGGCGATTCCCTCATTACCTGTATGGCCACAGGTCCCCCAGACTGAATGTGATCGCATCGAACGGTCGTATGCTGATCGGCTCGTTGTCCTTCGCGCTCGTGATCAGCAGCCATTGCCCCTCGTGCAGCTCGAACGCCTCAAGTGTGCGATCTGCCGGGTCGACGAGCCAGAGGTACCCGACCCCTTCGCGAGCATAGAGCGGGCGCTTCTCGTGCAGATCGACCTTCCGAGTCGACGCTGAGAGCACTTCGCACACCCAGTCCGGCGCCAGCGTGAAGTACGCCGTGTCGGGGTAGCTCGGCATCCGCTTCCGGCGCCACCCCGCGAGGTCCGGCACCACGATGTCCTCGCCGAGGTGCAGTTCCGGCTCGAAGATGATCCACCACCCGTCCGCACCACCGGCGTCGTCATCGAAGGGACCACCGATCTTTCTGTCGAGCACCGAGCTTGCACGTGCGTGGAGGGCAGCCGGTCGCGGGTGGGTGTAGAGCGTCCCATCGACGATCTCGGCGACCCGATGCGCTGGCGCGTCGAGCACGTCCTGATAGGTGGCCCGGCGGGGCGAATCGTGCTTGTGCGCGGTGGATTGAGCCATCTACGGCAGTCTCTCAGACGCAGCCCGTCGGCTTCGGCAGCCCCGCGTACCGACACGCCTGCTTGGCCGGGCCGTAGGGGTAGAGCTGGTACAGGTACCTGCTGTTGCCCTTGTCCTTGCCGAGCTTCTTGCCGATGGCCTTGGTGAGCACCCGCACCGCCGGGGCGATCTGGTACTCCTCGTAGTACGAGCGCAGGAAGTTGATCACCTCCCAGTGGTTG
>JAJDUQ010000311.1 GCA_022826505.1 Gammaproteobacteria bacterium | reverse complement strand
TGCGCTTCGACAAGCAGCTCGCGATGCGCCAGCACCGCGAGATGGTCGACGCCTACGAGCAGGCCGGCGTCACCTGCCACTACCTGCCGGTCGACGAGAACGTGCCCTACCAGGTCTACGCCCGCGACAGCTCCTTCATGTCGCCCTACGGCGCGGTCATCTGCCAGCTCGCCAACCCCCGGCGGCGCGGGGAGTACGCGACGGTGCTGCGCTTCTACCTGGAGAACGACATCCCCGTCTACGACATGGTCTCGGCCGGCAACTTCGAGGGCGGCGACTTCAACATCATCCATCACGGGGCGGCTTTGATCGGCTACACGGACCACCGTTCCGAGCGGGTCGCGGCGGAGCAGGTGGCGAACTGGTTCATCAAGGAAGGATGGGAGATCAAGTACGCGCCGATCGACGCCTTCTACGTCCACATCGACCTCATGGTCTGCATGCTGAACGAGCACTGCGCCGCCGTATGCCTGGACACCACGCCGGACGACGTCGTCGAGTGGCTGACCGGAAGCGGCATCGAGATCGTGCCCGCCACCTTCAGGGAGACGATGGCGCTCGGGTGCAACGTGGTGGCACTGGGGCAGGACCGGGTGCTCTCGACCCTGGGCGCGCGAGACCTCAACGCGAAGATGCGCGCGGCCGGCTTCACCGTCTACGACCCGGACATGACGATGTACACCTGGGCCGGCGGCGGCGTGCACTGCATGTGCCAGCCGCTGCGCCGCGAGGCGGCGTAGAGGGGTCGGGAGGGGACGGTCTGCCCCACCAGCGATGGTGAACCGTCGACCACGCGACGGCGGAGAATCTCCATCCTCGAGTTGTGCCCCGTCACGATCCCTACCCGTGGCCCGAGAGTTTCACGGTGCGCCACGAGTAGACGTGCGACAACATCGGAGGTCTGACGGGAGAACTCGAAGTCGCACCCGGCGCAAATGGTTTGTCGCGCACGATGCCCCCGCTTCGGGTGTGAATCGAGCTCGACGGGTGTGGCAATAGTGTGCAGTGCGTGAAACCGGCCGCTGTCGCGTATGTACAGCTTCGGCGCCTTCACCAGCCGCTTGCCGACGTTGGCGTGCCACGGGGGCAGCAGGTGGATCACGGTCGGTCCGGGTGGCCGACTGCGAATCGCCGACCTTGTCAAGCCGGCTCGATCGGCCGACCTTCCACGCTGATGGAGGGCGAACCGTCGGGACCGACCGGGACATCGCCCATGACGGTGACGCGGTAGAACTGACGGTCGAACTCCGTATCGAAGATGTCGACCGGCGCGAGGTGTGCGGTCGAGCGGTTGTCCCAGAATGCGACCGAGCCGGGCTCCCACCGGAACCGAACCGTGAAACGCGGCTGGACGGCGTGATCCCAGAGGATCTCGAGGAGATGGCGGCTCTCGGTCGCGGTCAGCCCGACGACCGACTTCAGGAAGCCCGGGCTCACGTAGAGCACCCGCTCCCCGGTCTCCGGGTGGACGCGGACCATCGGATGCTCGGAGATCATGAGGCGGTTCCGAACCGCTTCGCCGTACTTCCCCGAGGTGCCGGCGCTCGCGGGGACCTCGAACCGGTGGACACCCCGCAGGCCGTCGACAAACTCCCGCATGGGAGGCGAAAGCGCTCCATAGGCGGCGGCAAGATTGGTCCACTGGGTATCCCCGCCATAGGGCGGCACCGTCTCGCCGCGCAGAATGGAGGCCGCGGGCGGATTGATCGCCGCGGTAATGTCGGTGTGCCAGCCGCTCCACGGACGCACGGCGGCCGCGTCCCTGCTGTTGGCGACGCGGTGCTTGGCGACCGAGTACACCTCGGGATGGTCCGGATCGGCTCCGCCGAAGACGACGTGGGCGGGCGTCGGGGCACCGAAGAGGCGAGCGAAGGCGACGTGACGGGCGTGGTCGAGGTGTTGGCCACGGAAGAACACCACCTTCCAGGTCAGGAGCGCGTCGCGAATTGCGTCGACCTCGGCATCCGAAAGCGGTGCGGACAGATCGACACCGTGGATTTCAGCGCCGATGTGGACGGAAACGGGGGTGATCTTCACGGTGTGGCTCATCTCGTGCTCCTGAAGCGTGAAGCCCGATCCTAGCGTGGCTTCGAACCTGGCCGTACATCACCGAAACCCGGCACTCGGCTGCAACGGCTGCATTTCGGAGTACGAGTGCATGCGCTGTCGAAGGCGGACCGAGCGGACGTCGAGCGGCATTCGCGATCGAACGAGCCGATGGATTCCACTCGCCGACGGGATGACGTCACCGCGATCAACCGGGACATGCGCCCGAGGAGAGGAAGTCGAGGGGCTCGAATGGTGACGTGGACGATTGCACGGTGACGCGTCCGCTGCCGATTGCGCCGGTTTTCGTCTCTTGCGAGGAACTTTCGCCAGTCGCGAGGTGTACGATTGCTCTCGCGATGCCCGGCTGCCCCGTCGACCGTCGGTGCACCGGGCAATCCGGATTGACGAACCGGGAGGAGAGGCCGATGAGCAGGGACGAGAGACCCAGGCTCGCAGTGGGACATGTCAGCCTCGAGGTCGCGAACGTCGCCGACGCGCATGAGTTCTTCGTACGCCACGGCATGCGCGACATCTTCAGGGGCGACGACTTCGGTGTGCTCGAACTTCGCGGTGGTACGCACCTCGTGCTCAGTCGCGCCACGGAGACCATCGAGCCGGGCCGCAAGGCACCCTTCGACCTCATGGTGGACGACATCGACCAGGCCCGCGTGGAGTTCACCGATGCGGGTGTGATCGCCACCGAGATCGTACGCGGGCGAATCCACGACACCTTTCACATCGATGGCCCGGGCGGCTACCGCTTCGCGGTGACCTCCTCCCACGCAGGCGACCGCCCGGTGTGAGTCGAACCTCCTGCGTGCGGGCTTGAACGAGCGAGGCCGCAGCCATTCGAGGCGCGCCCCATCCGGGCATCACGACGCGCAGACAGCCGACCGTAACGGGCAAGACCCCTTGAGCGCGGAAGCCCTCTCCACCGGCGAATGCACGGCGCCGGCCGTCTGCCATCACTGCGGAGCGCCCATCGATCGCCGGTCGCCCGGAATCGTCATCTCGGGCCGGGAAGTCCGGGTGTGCGGCGAGTCCTGCCGCATCGCCGTGGAGACCATCGCCAACGCCGGACTCGATGCCTGGTATGACCTGCGCACCCACTCCGATGCTCGTGGAGCCACCACCGCAGACCCGGATCATCGGGTGGAGCTGAACGCCTGGCGCGTGCCGGAGGTGGAAGCGTCCTTGTTGCGAACGGGCGGCGAAAACGCCGACCAGACCGGCGCCGCGGCAGAACCCGGCTCCGACATCACCGCCATCGCCCTCACCGTCGAAGGCATGCGCTGCGCCGGTTGTGCCTGGCTGGTCGAACGTCTGCTCGCGTCTGTCCCGGGTGTCGGCACGGCCACCGTCAACTTTCCGCTTCGCCGGGCCGAGGTTCGATTCGACACCCGTGGCACCCGCGTTCACACCCTTCTGGAAACCCTCGCCAGGGCCGGATACCGCGCAACTCCCTACACCGCGCACACGGAGGAAACCGCCATCGAGTCCGAGCGCCACGCCCGCATCCGAGGCCTCGGTATCTCGGCGCTGTTCGGCATGCAGGTGATGCTGCTCAGCCTCGCGCTCTACGCGAGCGACTGGTACGGCGGCATGGACGCACGCTTCGAGCAGCTCTTCCGATGGCTCTCGATGATGCTCACCGTGCCGGTGCTCGCGTGGCCGGGGCGCGCGTTCTTCATCGGCGCTGCCGCGGCGCTGCGCGGCAGACATCTGACGATGGACGTGCCGGTGGCGCTCGGCCTCTCCATCGCATTCCTGGGAAGCACCTTCGCGACGATCACCGGAGAAGGTGAAATCTGGTTCGACTCGGTGGTGATGTTCGTCACCCTGCTGGGTGCCGCCCGCTACCTGGAGCTGCTCGCCCGACGCCGGGCCACCGCGACGGTTCGCGCCCTCGCGCGCTCCGCTCCGCTCGTCGCGACCCGGGTACGCAGGCACCGGGGGGACAGCGGCGCGGCGACGCAGCCCGACTGCGATTCCGCTTTCAGTGAAGGCGACGGCAGCGACCGCGACGACTCCGAGACCGAACGAATCCCGGCCGCCGCGCTTCGCCCCGGGGACCGGGTGCGGGTCCGTCCCGGAGAGGTCGTCCCGGCCGACGGCGTCATCCGTTCGGGGCACTCCGCGTTCGACGAATCGCTGCTCACCGGAGAGTCGAATCCGGTTGCGCGTTCGGCCGGCAGCCGGATCCTTGCCGGCAGCGTCAACGGCTCCGGGGTGGTGGAGTTCGAGGTGATGGGCAGCGGCGACCGGACCGTGCTCGGGGAGGTGCTGCGCCGTGCCGAGCAGGCAGCCCGCGAGCGCCCCGCCATCGCGCTGCTCGCGGACCGGGCCGCGGCGTGGTTCATCGGCGGCGTGCTCGTGCTCGCGGCCGGGGTCGCCGTCGGATGGCTGGTGCACGATGCGTCCAGGATGATTCCGGTGCTGGTCTCGGTCCTGGTGGTGACCTGCCCCTGCGCCCTCTCGCTCGCCACCCCGGCCGCGATGACCGCGGCGCTCGGCGCGCTCGCCCGCACCGGACTCATCGCCACCCGCGCGAACGCGGTCGAACGGCTCGCCCTCGCCACGCACTGCCTTGCCGACAAGACCGGCACCCTCACCGAAGGGCGCTTCCGTGTCCGGTCGGTCACGGCGTTCGCGGGCATGTCGGAGTCCCGGTGCCTCGCCATCGCGGCGGCCCTGGAAGGCTACGCCACGCATCCGGCGGCGTCGGCGCTCGTCGCGGCGGCACGCGAAGCCGGAGGCGAACGGAGCCTCGTCGGACCGGTGCAGGGACCGGAAACGCATACCGGAGGCGTATCGGGCCGAATCGACGGTGTCCGCTACGCGGTGGGCAGCCCCGAATTCGTCGCCCGCGCCGGTGGCCCGGATCCCGACGTCACGGGACTCCACGACCTTGAACTCGGCGACCCGAGACCCGGAGACTCTGCCGGCGATGAACCCGACAAGAGGGCTCTTCAATCATCGCATGGCGCCGGCGCACGAGAGAGGCTCCGACGCGACGCCACCCCCACCGGGACAATCGGAGCCGATACGACGGGCCTTGAGCTCCACCGTTTACTCGACGGCGTGGCGAACGGAAACGACGGAAATGGTGTCATCGACGGGCACGACGGGAACGGCACGAACCACGACATGGACGACGAAGGCCCCACGTGCGTGCTCCTCGTGCGCGAGGGCGTCCTGCTGGCCCGCTTCCTCCTCGCCGACACGCTGCGCACCGATGCACGACCACTGGTCGATGGACTGCGCGCACGCGGCATCGAGACGACCATCGCCTCCGGAGACTCCCCCGCCGCGGTCGAACGCGCCGCTCGGGAGCTGGGCGTCACACGCCATCTGGCCGGACTCTCCCCGGAAGACAAGCTCGAGGAGGCCGCCCGCCTCGCCGCATCCGGGGAGCGAGTGCTGATGGTGGGCGACGGCGTCAACGACACCCCGGCCCTCGCCGGCGCCCACGTCTCGGTGGCGATGGGCCGCGGGGCGGCGGCCGCGGCGGCTCGCGCCGATGCGGTGCTCATCGGGGACGACCCCGGCCGGCTTCTCGCCGCGCTCGACGTCGCGCGCTTCGCCCGACGCATCGTGAAGCAGAACCTCGCCTGGGCGCTCGGCTACAACCTCGTCGCCCTGCCGCTCGCAGCCGCCGGCATGGTGCCGCCCTGGGCCGCGGCCATCGGCATGTCCCTCAGCTCGCTCGCGGTCGCCGGCAACGCGCTCCGTCTCGGCCGCACCCGGGACCTGACCGGGAGCTGACCGCGATGGAGATCCTCCCGCTCCTCATCGGAATCTCCATCGTCGCGGTTATCGCGATCGCGGGCATCTTCGTGTGGGCGGTCCGCTCGGGTCAGTTCGACGACCTCGACACACCGGCGGTGCGAATACTCACCGACGAGGACGAATCGCCACCCTCCGGCTGAGCGCGTCCACTCGTGGCCGAGGGGAAATACCCGACGGAGACGAGAAACGGGTAGGGGCAGTACCTCGACAACGTCGTCGAGGCCGACTACGGCAAACGCGAGCAGCTCATCGAGCTGGTGCGCGAGTTCAAGACGCTGGGGACGGACTGCGCCACGATCAAGGGTATCGAGCTAGAACTGCATTCCGAGGCGGAGGCCGGCCGCGTAGCCGATGTCGTCCGAACCCAAGCCGGAGGCGACAACTTCTCCGCCGAGCGACCACCGCTTCCAGCGGTACACTGCGTCCAGGCCCAGCAATCCCCAGGCCTGGGCAGCTTCGGAGCCCAGGCGCTCGCCCGAGACGTCCGTTATTGTCTCCACATCCCCCAGCACCCGTTCCACCCCGAGCCGCCCGCGCAATGCAAGCGTGCGGCCACTTTCGTTCCATGAGTGCGCGGACGCCGTGACGACGCCGAGACCAACGATGGTGCGCGCCGCTCTGCGCAGCGAAACCCGCGACCCCACTGCATCCCTGAAGCCGTCCATCGAAACGTTCGAGCGGGTCAACCACGCCTGGGGCATCAAGGACAGATTGTCAGCGAGCGAGAAACGCCGTCCCGCCTCGCCCCTGAGGGAACGGATCGTTGCGCCTGCTCCCTCCTTCAGCAGACCCCGGCCGTCCGCGCGCAAGTCCGCCTCGTAGCGGGTCACCGAGATGCGCCCGCTCGCATGGTAGCCGGCGGCGTCTTCCCAGGAGGCCCCGAACGACGCGCCGAATCCGGCAGCCTCGATCTTCCCGCCACCCGTCGGCGCGGACACGTCCGCCGAGCCCCGCACATGGCGCAGCGAAACCCAGCCGGTCGCGTTCTCCTCCCGGGAAAGCGCAATCTCCACCCCCGCCTCGGCTCCGAAGCGGCCGAAGTCGCAAGCCGCACCGACATGCGAGCGATCCGGCTCGTAGGAGCCCTGACCGCCCGATACCCTCACCCACGCGGGCGAACCGGGCCTGCGCAGCCGTTTCCCGACTGCCCCCCGATCGTCCAGCCGCAGCATGAATCCTGGCAGCGCCTCGTAGACCGCAGCCCGCGGCGCATGGGAGGTCATGAAATCCGCCGGCATGAACACCCGTCCCGCGACGGTCTCCGAGCCCGCAAGGGATACGTCGCGCGCGCCGTTCGGCGCCCGCAGACCGGTCACACCCGTCATGGCGTCGTGCAGGACCACCCCGTTGACCACCACGGTCGTCCGGCCGTCGTCGTTTCTGATTTCGCCGGCGATCGCATCAGCCGCCCGACGGCCGTCCAACTGTGCCTCGACATGCAACGCGGCGTCGTCCGCCTCGGCCCGCACGGCAACGCCGGAGGCCGCCCCGACGCTGCCCCGGGGGCCGATCTCGACCCGGCCGCCTCCGTAGAGCCGCACGCCCGCCCCCACGCCCGTGCCGCCTCGCACGCGCCCGTTCACAACGACATCCTGCGCGGCCGCCGTCCCGCGCGCATCGTCACCAGGGTTCACCATGACGTCCCGAAGGGCCGGAGCCTGAATCGGCTCCGGCCTATCGTCGTATAATCGACCGGTGAGGCCGACCAGAATGCCGGAACTGCCCTCGCCATCTGCCGTGATCGTTCCGCCGTCGACGCGAATTTCAATGCTGCCTTCGCCCGTGAAGTTGAACGCCCGAATGCCGGCGACACTCTCCCCCGCCGCCGCGACAGTAGAATCGCGAACGTCGACGGCGATGTCGCCGGTGGCGTCGTGGCGTTGGCCACCACCAATGCCCACGGAACGGTTGCCTTCGACCTTGATGTCAACGTTGCGCGCGACGATGTCGATGTCGCCTTCGCGATCGTGAATGAATGACATTCCGCCGGAGTCCGCGCCTTGCGTCACGATATCAGCGCGTCGTACATCGACACGAATGTCGCCTTCTTCACCCCAATATCCACCCCAGACGCCATCAAGATATCTCCCTCCCTCCTCGTTGTCGTGCATGCGGTAAATGCCGTGAGTGCTGGAGATATCAATGTCGACGTCTCGGACATCGAAGGAGAGATCACCGCCTTCCCCACCCGAATAGAAAAAGGAAATGCCGTTTGAGTACGCGGACTCTTCGACCTTGACATTGATGGTGCTGTCCCGCACGGCGATGTTGGTGTTGCCGCTGCCAAGGTGATATCCAAAGATTCCATCATTCGAACTTGCGCCGCCAACATCAATCTCGACATCCTGGACATCGATGTTGACGTCTCCGGCACCACGATGGGCGCCGAACACGCCAGTGGCCCATCGGGCGTCGATCTTGATGTCGGTGTCCTGCACCGCGACATTCAGCGATCCCTCGCCGCCCTGGCCCTGGAATCCAAGAATGCCACCCCACGCTCCGTCCGAATCGACGACAACGTCGCGGACGATGACGTCGTGGTCGCCGCTGATCTCTTCGTTCGTCTCATGACCGTCGCCACGATAGCTGTGAATGGCAAAGGCGCCTGGCCATTCGCTTGCGATCGAGAAGGAGCCGCCCGCAATTTCCGTGCGCAGCGCGCCCGACTTCCCGTTGTGGCCGACCGAAATCCCTCTCCCGTTGGACGTCACGTCGGCTGATGAGAAGAACGAGATGTCGCCCGCATGGTCCGCATCCGTCTCGACCCTGACCGCGCTGTAGAGGGGGTCTTCACTGGCGGGGGAAACGAGAAGGTCGTCGGCGGGGTCGTGGCGGTCGTAGTGTATCGAAAGGTCATCGGTGAGCCGGATGGTGAAATCACCCTCGTTCGCCTCGCCGAGGCGGTAAACGATGTTGCCGTCCGTGGCCGCATCGTAGTTCGAGGGCGAACAGACGATCGGCGTGCCGGCTTCGGGCCGACCGCATTCGTTCTCTGCCCGCGCCGCGCCGGCGACGCCGAGCACGACGGCCAGGACGATCACGGCGATGCCGAATGGGAACCCGGCGCTCACACGCCGCGCGAGACCCGGACAACCAGCATCGCCGATGCCCGGTCGAACCGACAACGTTGCAGATTCCTTCACGAATTTCTCTCCAATTTCCAGGATCATCGGTTTCCTTGATTCCCGCGAACTCTGGCCACGTCGAGGAGGGGCATCTTGACTGTCCAGTGGGCGCCGAGCCACCAGAATCCGAGGGGCCAAGCGAACGATCACCGCGGCAGAACCGGGGCGTCGTGGGACTTCCTGCAACGTTCCGGGGTATCGTCGCCGACGAACGCGAGGCCGACGAGGACGTTGCGACAGTTGATGGTGATCGGATCGGCCAGGATTTCCATCGCTTCTCTCCCGAGATGACCGGACGGCCGGAGCATTCGCGCCTGCGGCGGAAGTACCTCCGGTTTGCAACGGCGATGATGGCGGACGTGCGCATCGGCGGTCCAGTGTGTGGGTACGAGCGCCCGTGCTGCGTCGGGTCGTGGACATGACGGTCGCCGACCGCCTCGAAAGTCACCCAGCGCCGGGCATGCACCGGCAGCAAGTACCGTTCCGTACCGGAAGGAGCGGACCCGATTTCCATGCGACGCACCCGTTCTCGCGGCGTGACTCGCACCGGCCGGATACCGCGCATCGGTCGGGCTCGGGGAGCCCTCATCAACTGCCTTCGGCGGCCGGCCCGAAGAATTCCTCGAGGTGTTCTGTCACCGCCCGAGGCTGTTCCTCGGCCAGCCAGTGCCAGTTCTGCGGAAAGTACGTGACCGTGAAATCGTCGATCCAGTCCCGCGCGATGTCGTTCAGGACTGGCTCCAGCGCGGCATCCAGCGAGCCCCACAAGACGCTGACCGGGCAGGTGATCCGTCGGGGCGCGACATGCCGGCGGCGCGGCATGTCGCGCACGAGTTCCCGGTAGTAGTTGATCGCCGCCGTGGCGGCCCCCGGTATCTCGAAGGCTCGACGGTACGTTTCCACGTCTTCGGGCGGCATCACTTTCGCGAGTCGGATCGTCCCTGTGCGGAACTGCTCCAGATAGAACTCTTCGGGGAAATCCGGAAGAAGATCCAGGAAGACGTACCAGCTCTTGCGCTGCTGTTCGGGGTGGCTGAGCCACGCCGCGATCCAGGCATCGGGGTGCGGCGCATTGAGAATCGCGAGCCGCTCGACCACGTCGGGGCGATCCATGGCGGTCTGGTACGCAACGAGGCCGCCCCAATCGTGCGCCGCAACCCTGGCCGGCGCCCCGAGGTGCTCGACGAACGCGGCCACGTCGCCCGCGAGCGTGGTCAGATCGTATCCCGACGAAGGCTTTGCGGAGAGGTGATAGCCCCGCAGGTCGGGGGCGACCACCCGGAACGATGCAGCGAGCGACGGGATGACGTGACGCCAGGACCACCAGAACTCGGGAAAGCCGTGCAGCAACACGACGACGGGACCGGGTCTCACGCAATGACTCCCGACGTGCCGAAGGGGTCGTGGCGCCTGTGCGTTGCCCAATTGGCACCCCATCACACGGAAATCGGCAATTCCCCTGCACACGCCGCGGGGCTACGGTTCCCGCAGCAGTCACCCGGGAGGTCAAATCATGGCAGATAGCAATCAGTCCCCCTTGTCGCCAGGCCGCCGCCGGCTTCTCCAGTACGGCGCGACGCTCGGCGGCGCCGCGGCCGTGTCGTCCTTCATCACCGTGGAGGCGCTCGCCGCCGGCAAGGCGAAGGTCAGCATGCAGCTCGGCTGGCTGGCGAGCAACGGCATCATGGGCGAGGTCGTCGCCAAGCGCATGGGCTTCTACGCGGAAGAAGGCATCGAGCTCGAAGTCACGCCGGGCGGGCCCGGCGTGGACGGCGTCGCCTCCGTCGCCGCCGGCCGGGCACAGGTCGGGCACCTCTCCTCCAGCCCCTCGCTGATGCTCGCGCGCTCCGCCGGCATTCCGGTCAAGGCGTTCGCCGCGGGCTACCAGAAGCACCCGTTCACCTACTTCTCGCTCGAGAGCGACCCCATCCGCACCCCGCAGGACATGATCGGCAAGACCATCGCCACCCAGCCGACGGCGGTGATCCTGCTCCGGGCGCTGCTCGCGAAGAACGGCATCGCCGAGGATCAGGTCGAGGTGGTCAAGATGGGCAGCGACATGAACCAGCTCATGACCGGCCAGGCCGCCGCCGTCACCGGCTGGATGACCAACACCAACGCGCTCAAGGTCCTGGGCGACGGCCGCGTGGACATGATGCTTTGGGACGCCGGCATCCAGCTCTACGCCAACGTCTACTACGCCACCGACGACATGCTGGCGAACCACTCCGACGTGCTCACCCGCTTCCTCACCGGCTCTGCCCGGGGATGGGGCGAGGCGCGCAAGAACCCGGAAGCCGGCGTGGACCACCTGGTGTCCGAGTACAGGAACCTGAGCCGCGAGAGCGAGCTGGAGGCGGTCGGCGGCGTGCTCGGCTTCTCGTTCAACGACGTCACCGCGGCGGACGGCTGGGCGGCCATGAATCCGGCCAACTGGCAGGCCCAGATCGACTCCTACGCCGAGCTCGGGCAGTTCAAGGGCGAGACGCCGACGGTGGACGACGTGATGACCACGGATATCCTGTCCGCGACGGAGTCGCTGAGGAAGCAGATTGGATGACGAGTGCCACCGCCGCCGCGGCAGACGCTGAGAATTCGGCCACTGCGGCCATCTCGGTACGCGATTTGACGGTCCGTTTCGACGGCGACGCCGGCGCCATCACCGCCCTGGACCGGGTCGGCTTCGAGGTTCCGGAGGGTGGTTTCGTCACCATGCTCGGGCCGTCGGGTTGCGGCAAGTCGACGCTGCTGCGCGCCGTCGCCGATCTCGTGCCGCTCGCCGGCGGTGCAGTCAGCGTGTTCGGCCGCACGCCGGAGCAGGCGCGCCGAGCCCGCGACTTCGCCTTCGTGTTTCAGGATGCGACGCTGCTGCCCTGGCGCAGCGCCATCGACAACGTCCGTCTGCCGCTGGAAGTCGGCCGGCAGGCCGGACGCGTCAAGCAGCACGCGGAGCCGGAAGAGTTGCTGGCGCTGGTCGGCCTGGAAGGACGCGAGGATGCCCTGCCCCACGAACTGTCGGGCGGAATGCGCCAGCGCGTGTCCATCGCCCGGGCCCTTGTCCATCGACCCCGTGTGCTGTTGATGGACGAGCCCTTTGGCGCCCTCGACGAGATCAAGCGCGACAATCTCAACGAGGAGATCCTGCGCATCTGGCGCGAGACCGGCACCACCATCATGTTCGTGACCCACTCGGTGCCGGAAGCGGCGTTCCTCGGCCAGAAGTGCCTGGTGCTCTCCGCGCAGCCCGGCCGGGTGCGGGAGTACGTGGACATCGGATTCGCCGAGCCGCGTTCGCTCGCCATGCGTGACACGCTGGAGTTCGTGCAGGTCACCGCGCACCTGCGCAGCCTGCTGGAGGAGGCGCGATGACCGCCGCGAGCATCGACGTTCATGGGTCGAATTAGCACAGCGTAATCCGACATGAAGCAGCACCGACACGAAGACACGATGTCGGGTCATGCCTTCGGCTAACCCGACCTGCGACCCGCGGATTCTTCGAGAAAGCGCAATGGCTACGGCGAGCATCGGAGGCAAGGACGCCAAGCGGACCTCGGCCGCGACCGGAGCCGCCGATGCGGGCCGAACTCGCGGCGCACCCCAAGCGCCGGGCGCCCGGGGCGCCGGGACCGGACGGCTGGACGTGCACCGGCGCCGCCGTCACGCACCGGCCATCATTGCCGCCGTCGGGATCCTGGTCCTGTGGCACCTCATCGTCGTGGTGTTCGAGGTGCCGACCTATATCGCGCCGACGCCGATCCAGGTCCTCCAGGTGTTCGTCGAGCAGGGCGACCTCCTGTGGATCAACTTCTGGCCGACCCTGCTGGAGGCGGTATCCGGCTTCGTGCTGGGGAACTCGATCGCGGTGGTGCTGGCGGTGTGGTTCGTGCACAACCGGCTCGCGGAGCGCGCCTTCTATCCGATCGCGGTCTTCATCAACACCATCCCCATCATCGCCGTCGCTCCAATCCTGGTGCTGATGCTGGGCAACGGCTACGCGCCGAAGATCGTCATCGCGGCCCTCATCTGCTTCTTCCCCACCCTGGTCAACATGGTGCGGGGCCTGAAGGCGGTCAGCCCGCAGATGCTGGAGCTGATGCGGGTGCTGTCGGCCAGCGACCGGGAGATCCTGTGGAAGATCCGGCTCCAGAGCTCCCTGCCGTTCCTGTTCGCGGCGCTGAAGATCGCCTCGACCACCTGCGTCATCGGGGCCATCGTCGGTGAATGGATCGGCTCCAATTACGGCCTCGGCTCGCTGATCATCGAGGCCACCTACAACTTCCGCGCTCCACTGCTGTACGCCACCGTCATCCTGGGAGCGAGCCTGGCCGTGGCGTTCTTCGTGACCACCACCCTCATCGAACGACGGGTGCTGAAGTGGAAGCCCGGCGCGGTCTTCTGATGCGGTCGATGCGGTCGATGCCGCGGCCGACGCAGCCGAAAACCGGACATTCGGATTGCCGCGCTCGCGGGAAGCCGACGACCGCCATTCATTCCTGTCGCTTGCACGGAGCTTCAACGAAATGAGACGAACGAGGCATGTGGAGAAGGGAGGCCCGGCTGGAAACACGGGCGTCCCGCCCGCAATGAATCGGAGATCCATGATTTTCAACACGGTCGGGACGCCCGCGCTCTCAGGGGGGACCTCGTTCGAGGACCGGATGAGTCGCGAAGTCGGTGGCACGGCGACGGACCCGGGGAGGCACGATCATGGCCTCGACTGAGTTCGTGATCCGGCCCGAAGCGCGAGTGCCGGTCGTGGCCACCACCGGCGTGGTCGTCGTGGGCGGCGGGCCGGCCGGCGTGGCGGCGGCGGTATCCGCCGCGCGCAACGGCGCACCCACGGTCCTGGTGGAACGCTACCCCTACCTCGGCGGACTCGCGTCCGGCGGCATGGTGCTGGTGCTGGACGACATGCACAACGACACCGAAATCTCCGTGCGCGGACTGGCGATGGAAATCATCGAGCGCATGCACGCGAAGGGACTCTGCGTCTATCCGCCGGAAGCCGACCGCGATCCGTCGATTCGAGCGACGGAAGCGCTCTGGCGCAAGTGGTCCCGCTGGGGCGTGTTCGACTTCCATACCCGCACACTGCCTCACCCCGTCATCTTCGCCGCCGCCTTCGACCCGGACGGCTTCAAGCAGGCGTCGCTCGACATGGTGCGCGAGGCCGGGGTCGGCCTTCGGCTGCATAGCTGGTTCGAGTCCGCCATCGTCGAGGACGGCCGCGTCGCCGGCGTGATCGTCCGGACCAAGGAAGGCCCGCAGGCCGTCCGGGCCGAGGTGGTCATCGACGCCACCGGCGATCTCGACGTGGCGGCGAACGCCGGCGCCCCGTTCGCCGACGGCGCCTTCATCGTGACCACCGTGTCGCGCATTGGCGGCGTCGATACCGACGCCGCGGAACGGTTCCAGTTCGAGGAGCCGGAACGTTTCGCGCAGATCGACCGGCAGGCGAAGCGCCTCATCGGCGGCTGCTGGCAATACTGGTGGCTGAAGACGCCGCTTCCCGGCGTGGTGTGGTGCAACTGCCCGCACATGACCGGCTTCGACGGCATGAAGGTGGCCGACCTGACCGCGGCGGAGTTCGAGGGACGGCGCCGCATGCAGGCGCTGCTGGAATATGCGCGCGAGAACGTGCCGGGCTTCGAGCGCGCGTACTTCGTGGACTTCGCTCCCCAGACCGGGGTGCGCCAGACCCGCCTGCTCGAAGGCGAGTACGTGGTCACCAAGCGCGACGTGACGAGCCGCGTGCACTTCCACGACAGCGTCTGCCGCGGCCGGGACTACTACACCCCGTATCGCGCCCTGCTTCCGGTCGGCGTGGACCAGTTGCTGGTCGCGGGCCGCCACTACTCCGCGACCCCGCAGGCCCAGAAGATCAGCCGCGAGATCCCGCCCTGCATGGCGATGGGCGAGGCCACCGGAATCGCCGCCGCCCTGGCGCTGGGGGGTGACATCCGGGTGCAAGAGGTGGAAGTGCGCCGCATCCAGGAACGTATGCGGGCGCAGGGTGCGGACCCCGGCGACCGGCCGGCCGCCAACGCCCTCTCGACGGAGGCCGCCTGATGTCGCCTTGTGCCGGGAGCGCCCGTGCCCGGGTTCGCAGTGAACCGGGCGACGGAGACCGGCCCATGCCGCTCGAGTCCGGATCGACCAGGGCCCGGATCACGGGCGAACCGAGCGGCCGCGTTCGAACGAAATCACCCGAACTCCACGAGCCGGGTGACCATCACAACCCGAGCTCACCCGGCTTCGACCGGAGCGGCGCCTCGGTCGAGGAGACGCCCGGTGCACGACAGGGCGACGAATCGGCCGATGCCGCAACAGTCGATACCCGCCCGCTTCCCCTCGAGGGCGTTCGGGTCCTTGACTTCACCCAGGTGATGATGGGGCCCTGCTGCACCCAGATGCTGGGCGATTACGGCGCGGACGTCATCAAGATCGAGCGGGCCGGCAGCGGCGACCTGTCGCGCTGGAGCGTCGGCGAGGATCCCGACGGCGGCAACAACCCGATATTCGCAAGCCTCAACCGCAACAAGCGCAGCGTCGCGCTGAACCTGAAGTCGGACGAGGATCAAGCGGCGGCGCTGCGGCTCGTCGAGACCGCCGACGTGGTGGTCAACAACTTCCGCCCCGGGGTCATGGAGCGAATGGGATTCGGCTACGACGATCTGCGCCGTATCAATCCCCGCATCATCTACGCGGTCGGCACCGGGTTCGGCCTGGACGGTCCCTACGTGCACAAGGGCGGCCAGGACGTCCTGGCCCAGGCCATGAGCGGCGCGATGCACCGCCGCGCGGACCCGGCGCTGCCTCTGTCCATCTATCCGACGACGCTTGCGGACTACTCCGCCGGCATGCACCTGATGCAGGGCATCCTGCTGGCCCTGATGCAGCGCGAGAAGACCGGCGAGGGTCAGCGGGTGGCGGTCTCGCTCTACAACTCGATGCTGGCGATGCAGATGCAGGAAGCGGCGATGTGGATGATGCGGGGGCGGGAGCTGAACTGGGCCGCGATGCCGTTGTCCGGGGTGTTCGAGACCACCGACGGCGCGGTCGTGATGGTGGGGGCGTTCAAGCAGAACCCGTTGCGCGACATCTGCACGGCGCTGGAAATGGACGACCTCTCGGCCGATGCCCGGTACGCCACCCTGGAGCGGCAGAAGGTCCACCGGCCCGAGCTGCAGGCGATCTTCCGCAACCGCTTCGCCGCCGGCACCACCCGGCATTGGCTGGAACGGCTCGGCGGCGTCGACATTCTGTGCGCGCCGGTGAAGACGCTGGAGGACGCCCTGGAGGACCCGCAGACCGCCTGCAACCGGATGATCGTGGATCTGGACCCGACCGCCGGCGGTCCCGTGCGGCTCGTGGCCTCGCCCATCGACATGTCGGGCGCTCCGTTCGCGGTACGTCGCGCGCCGCCGGCGCTGGGGGAGCACAACGACGAGGTGCTCACACGGATGCGCTCGGGCGAGGACGCGGCATGAGCGTCGACTTCGACGTGTCGAACGGCGTCGCGTGGGTGACGCTGAACCGGCCGGAACGCATGAACGCCGTGGACTCGGCGGCCGCGGCGGCGCTCGACGAGGTCTGGAACGCAATCGACGAGAACCCGACGATCCGCTGCGCCGTCCTCACCGGGACCGGACGCGCGTTCTGCGCCGGGGCGGACATGAAGGAAGACGGCCCCGAGGGACTCGCATACTGGGCCGGTACCGGTGATTACGGCTTCGGCGGCATCGCGCTCGGCGGCCGCCCGTCGGTTCCGGTTATCGCCAGGGTCAATGGCCCGGCCCTCGGCGGCGGCTTCGAGATGGTGCTGGGCTGCGATCTCGTTGTCGCCGCGGAGAGTGCGTCGTTCGGGCTGCCCGAGCCCCGGGTCGGCCGCCTGCCACTGGACGGCATGGTCACCCTTCCCCGCCGGATCCCGCGTTCGCTCGCCATGGGCATGCTGCTGACCGGCCGGCGCATCGATGCGGCGCAGGCACTGGACCATGGACTCGTCAACCAGGTCGTACCGCTCGAGGAGCTCGATCCCGCCGTCGATTCGTGGGTCGGAGACATCGTCGCCTGCGCACCCCTGAGCCTGAAGGCGATCAAGCGCTCGGCGCACGACGCCGCACACCTGACTCCGTCGGAAGCTCGCAACCTGCGCCTTCCGGGCCTGGCCGCGGCGCTGCGGAGCCGGGATGCGAACGAAGGCGTGCTCGCCTTCAGGGAGAAACGCGCGCCGGTGTGGTCCGGTCGTTGACGGATCGTGCAGCGCCGCTTCCGAACCGCCCCGTGACCTACGTCATCGCCGAGACCTGCATCGACGTCAAGGACGGCGTCTGCACCGAGGTGTGCCCGGTCGACTGCATCTACGAGGGCGGACGGATGTACTACATCCAGCCCGACGAGTGCGTGAACTGCGCGCTGTGCGTGTCGGTCTGTCCGGTGGAGGCCATCTGGTACGAGGATGAACTGCCGGCGCAGTCCACCGGTTTCGTTGCCGTCAACTCCGAGTTTTTCGATGATGCGGTCACGGGCTGGGGCCAGCCGGGAGGCCTGAGCCCGGAGTTTCGCACCGACAAGGACCACCCCGTCGTGGCCGAGTGGGACTCGAACCGGGGCTGAGACGCGCGTCGACATACCGCTCCCGCGGGCGGAGCACCGGATCGTGGCCGTGCGGGGACCGAACGGAGACTGAACCGGATGCATGCAGCGGTACTGCGCTATTTCGAGGCGGTGGCCGAGGACGGCTCCATTCGGCGCGCCTCCGAACGGCTTCACATTTCGCCCTCCGCCGTCAATCGGCAGATCCTGAAACTCGAGGACCATCTCGGCACGCCGCTGTTCGAACGGCGTCCGAACGGCATGCGGCTGACCGACGCCGGGCAGCTCGTCCTTCGCCACGCGCGGGACACGCTGCACGACTTCGCGCGGCTGCGCGGGGAGATCGACAACCTGCGCGGCATTGTCAGCGGCGACGTGACCATCGCCACCCTGGACAGCCTGACCGTGCACTTCTTGCCCGAAGCGGTGGCCGGATTCATCGCGATTCATCCGGCGGTGCAGGTCCGGGTCGTGGCGCTGGATCCCGTCGAGACCATGCACTCCGTCGCCCAGGGCAACACGGACCTGGGTCTGACCTTCTCCCCGGCGCGACGGCGCGGCATCACTCAGCTCGAGGACGTTCCGAGTCCGATGTGCGCGATCATGACTCCGGATCACGAACTGGCGACGCGTGCGTCCCTCACGCTGGACGAATGCGCGTCCTTCCCGCTGATGTACCAGGACCACTCCGCCTCGATGCAGCCGTTCTTCGGCAACGAGATGGAAGCCTTCAAGAGCGCACACAAGCCGGTCGCGATTTCGAACACACTGGCGGTGCTGAAACGCCTCCTGCTGCGCGGGGTCGGCATCGCTTTCTACACCCGCCTGGGATTCGCCGAGGAACTGGCCGGCGGACGGCTGGTCGCAGTGCCGCTCGAAGACGACAGGCTGTCGACGCTTCGCCTGTGCCTGATCGGCCCCTCCGACCGCCTGCCGACGGTCGCCGCGGACGCCATGGCGGAGCATCTTCGGCAGGCGCTCGCGCGGTTCGAGAGCGGAATCGATCCGAGAAGCGGCGCATGATGCGCACGCTGGAGGTCGACCGGCTTCTCGAGGCACCAGGGCATCGTCCGGCCCGTCGCGAGGTTCGTCTGTCGATGGCGGACGGGCGCATCGCGGCCATCGACGAAACCGGCGGGGACACGCCCAACGGGCGCATCGCCCTGCCCGCCATGGTCAACGCCCATGACCACGGCTACGGCATTCGCCCGCTCGCGCTCGGCGGCTCCGACGATGCGCTGGAGTGCTGGATCGCCTCGCTGAGTCGGGTCACCGTCGAGCCCCGGCTGGAGGCCGCGGTCGCGTTCGGCCGCATGGCGCTTGCGGGGATCGGCGCGACGGTGCACTGCCACAACTCGCTGGTCGCGGACGATCTGGAATCCGAGGCGATCGGGGTCGCCCGCGCCGCGGCCGACGTGGGGATTCGGGTCGCCTTCTCCTGTCCGGTCCGGGACCGGAATCCCTGGGTCTATGGTGACCAGCACGCGTTGTTGCCGCACCTGCCCGCCGCCGATCGAGAGGCGATCGAGGCCACCCTCGGCGACGGAACGCCGGCGCACCATCTCGTCGACCAGGTGGAAGCCGTTGCGGCGGCCCATGAGAGCGAGCTGTTCCAGGTGCAGTACGGCCCGATTGGTCCGCAGTGGTGCCGGGACGCCACCCTGGAGCGCATCGCCGAGGCGTCCGCCGTGAACGACCGCCGGGTGCACATGCACCTGCTGGAGTCGCGGCGCCAGCGCGAGTGGCTGGACGCGACATACCGACAGGGCATCGTGCGCTTCCTGGACGATATCGGCCTGCTGTCGCCCCGCCTGACTGTGGCCCACGGCGTGCACCTCACCGACGAGGAGTGCGCCCTGGTGGCCGAACGCGGCGTCACCGTGGCGGTCAACACCGCGTGCAACCTGCGCTTGCGCTCCGGCGTGGCGCCGGTCGGGCGCTTCATGCGCCACGGTCTGCGCTTCGGCCTCGGCCTGGACGGCTGCGCGCACGACGACGACCAGGACTATTTCCGCGACCTGCGTCTCGCGTGGCGGATGCACAACGGCACCGGCCTGGAACCGGCCCTGCCGCCGGCCCGCCTGTTCGACGCCGCCTGCCGGCACGGCTTCCGGTGCATCGACGGCAGCGACGACTACGGTGAGATAGTCCCCGGCGCCCGGGCCGACCTGGTGGTGCTGGACTACGCCGCGATGACCGAGGACTTCCTGACCCCCGAGCACGACGAGGTCGACATCGTGCTGACCCGGGCGACCTCGCACCACGTTCGCGACCTGCTCGTCGCCGGGCGGTGGGTCGTAGGCAACGGCGTCCTCATCGGGCTGGACCTGGCAGACGCGGAGCGCGAGTTCATGGACCGCGCGCGCCGGGTGGCCGCCCTGGACGCCGAGAAGGCGGCTCGGCATCAGCTACGCCGCGAGGCTGTCAGGACCTACTATGCGGGCGCACGCCACCTCGCGAGCTCTGCAACACAACCAGACAATTGCAGGACCGACTGTGGTGACAGGCAGTCTTGACCTGGTTTTCCCGCAACCGCCGTCTGTAGCTCGAAACCGCAAGACTTGTTCGTGTCCGCCCCCTGGCGCAATAACTGTTCGGGCAGGCCGTGGACTCGTCCGATAGAGGGGTCACATCGGACACTACAAGGGCGACTGGTTCGAGGAGGATTGCCATGTCCCACCCGCGCCCGAAGCCTGCGCCGAACGCTTCCGCTTCCGCTCTTCCGGCCGCATCGCCGGCGACGGCTCGCCGGAAGCGGACAAGATGATCGGGACGCTCAATCTCAATCGTGACCGGGCCGGAGTGTCGGTCAAGCTCTCGGCCCTGCACGCACGCCACGAGTTCGGGCAGCGCGACCGGGTGATGACGGAACTCGTCGCGCGACTGCGTTCTCTCGCGCTGCTGGCCCAGTCCGCCGGCATCGGACTGAACGTCGATGCCGAGATTGCCGCCGTCTCGGGAGCGACGTTGGAACGCGCATCCCAGCGCAGGCGATGGTTTTCTGCCGGCTCGTGTCGGGACGACAGCCTATGGAGTGACGGTTTGCGCGGTGCGGATCATCGTTGCCGCCAAGGCCCATTCATGATTCTGGCCGAACACGAATGCGAAAGCCCTCGGACCCGACGGGCGATACCGGATCCCGTCGCGAACTTGTCCCTGATCAATTCCCGAGGCAAGGCGCCGCTGATAGGCTGGCCGCAACGTCTCACCGATTCGCGAAGCGAGGGCGCGGAGATGGCTGGATTCGCAAGGCGAACGCGAGTCAAGGCGCGCAGGCGTACTTGACGGTACGTCGAGCACCTCGGCTGCGTTCAATGCGGCGAATGCAGTCAGATCCGCGTCAGCAATTCCCGCTGGCTGGAGGATAGTAGAGGAATCAGGGGGTTGGGAGGCTGAGAAAAAAATGTTCTCGTAAACTTTCGTGGGAGGATTCAGCATAATGGCCATGTTCTCTCCAGCGATGGGTGAGGTGTCATGGTCCAGGGGATGCTGAGGAAGGCATTGAGCGCGCCGGGACTGCTGCGCGTGGTGCGCGGGTGCTTCGACGAGGTCGAGGACCCGGCCCCCGGGCGGAAGTTCAGCCTGAGCGATTGTCTGATGTCGGGGCTTGCGGTGTTCGGGCTGAAGTATCCGTCGCTGCTTCGGTTCGACCGCGATGCGAGGACCGACGAGAC
>JAJDUQ010000162.1 GCA_022826505.1 Gammaproteobacteria bacterium | reverse complement strand
CGGCGAATCCCAAGCCGTCGACGACGGAGAGTCAATCGAGACTCCGGGCCCAATCGCCGCCGGTTGCCGGAACTAAACGCTGCGTTTACTTGATGGCGTCGGGAGCCGGCGGCCGCAGGTCGATCCGCATCTCCGCGATCCGTTCCGGATCCCCGGCGACGCCGCGGCGTTGAAGCACGGCCAGCATGTCCTCTTGCCTGGGCTGTCCGAAGGCCAGTCGATAGAGCGCCAGCGACTCTTGCAGCCGGTCCCATCGCTTCTCGTCGCGACTCAGGGGAAAAGCCATGATTCGCCGGTGGAGTTGGGCGTCGCCCGGGTATATCCAGTAGGGCGAGAGGTCGCCCAGCTCGTGGTCTCGTTCCGTCGCGGCGGCTTTAAAGGCCACGGTCCAGGGGTCGCCGACTCCCTGGGCCAGCGCGGCCGATCGGTGAGCGGCCGCCACGTTCTTGCGGATCGCATGACCCTTGTAGCGATCCACCCGGCCCTCGCGCTGCTCGAAGTCGACCGGGTTGCCGGGGAGGTCCCAGTGGACCACCGAGTGGCACCACCAGTGAAAGTCGATTCCCTCCTGCCCTATGGAGGTGGTGGCGAGTACGAACGGCCAGAACGGCGAGTTGAAAGCCGCCCTGACCTCGGGGAGCCTGGCTTCGTCCTGGCTATAACGCGTGCTGCCGAAGCGCATGGCGAACCGGCTGGGGAACGCGATGCCGTCGCCGTCAAAGTGATCGATGTCGGTGGCGCGGTTGACCGACTCCCGTACGGCAATGGCCCGCCGTGCCGTCACTGCAAGCGAGATGAGCCCCTCGTCGGTCGCAGTGTCGGCCCCGGATTCCCCGGCCAAGTGGTGGATGTACTCATCGAGGACTGCCTGGAGCCCTCCGTCGATGCAGTACCGCGCGACCCTGCGCCAATAGGCGCCTTCGTCCGCGCGCGCGCTGCTCGGGCCTCCGTACAGGCCGTCGAGGAGCAGCATCGCGTTGGGCCGCGCGAAAAGACTCCGCAAGCCCGACCCCAGGATCGCCGCCGCGCGCCAGTGGCCCAGCTCCGTCACGCGGTCGTCCGTCCGCCTCAGCCGCTTGAGTGCGCGCCACGCGATGTTCCCCGGCGCTCCCAAGCCGAGAAGCGCGGAAGTCGCGACCAGGTCCGCCGGCCGTTCGGACTCCGGTGCCCAATCCTTGAGAGCCTCTTGCATGTGGCTGACGTGCGCGACGAGCGCCTCGCCCCGCTCCTCCTCGGACCAATGATCGGGAGAAGCTCCCCGCAGCGCGTCGGCAAGGTTGCCTCGCCACTCCCCGCTGAGCGCGGAGGCAGGCGGGCTGCCCCGCTCGGCGAGCGCCGGCGCGAACCAGTGCCAAGCGGCGCTCGCTGTTGCACTGGTGCTGCCGTTCGGTCCGACGACTTCCTCGACGCGGTCGTACGCCCAATCGAGCAGACGCTCCACTCCCGGCGGCTCGTCGTGGTCGCGGGCGGCGTCCAACGGGTCGGTGCGCGCGGCAAGCGTCGGCTGCGGCCAGAACAACGCCAGCGTCGACATTGAAGCCAGCCGCCCATCGGCCATCCGATAGTCGAGGCGCCTCGCCAGGGCTGCCCGGGCCGCCGGCGTGTTCGAGCGCTGCCCCGCGCCCGTGAAGATTTGTCGCTGGACCTCGTAGCTCAGGAGTGACGCGATAGCCGCGGGCGCGGCCACCCAACTGGAGAAAATGAGCTGCTTGGTGATCTCGGTCGAATCGACCGCTGCATAGGGGCCGCCAGGTTGGTGGTAGGGAAGCGATGGCGGCATCCAGAGCAAGCGCCACCAGCCCTTTTTCAGCGTCGCCCCGTACAACGCGCGCATCCGCGCGTTCGCCCAGTCGAGCGGCTGGAATCCCTCAACGTCGGATCTGTCAATGCGCTGCGCGCCGCCAAACAGCGGTACTAGGCGAGACCGGAGTTCCGCATCCTTCATCCAGTCACGCACGCGCTCCCCAACCCGATATCCGCTCAGGAAGTTGAGGAAGTAGGGCGCTGATTTCCAGTACTCGACGCCAAGCGGCGCGTTGACCTCGGCCGCGACGCGACGCAGCGCGACGAAGCCGGAAAAGTCGTCCGATTGCACACGAAACGCGCTCGTTGCCGTGTCCAGGGTCGTCGCGCGCCTTTCGCCGGTGGGCCGTTCGGTTCGAGCAATCCACTTCCGCAGTTGCGCTTGCACCCGGTCTCGGATCGCCGCCGTCGGCTCGCCCGCCAGCGCCGCCTGCCGCATGGCGTCGAGATCAGCTTGCAGGGATTCCACGGGCTCATCCGAGTCCGCCAGGAACTCCAGCGTCTTGAGGAAGTCCGCGTAATGACCGGCGCCCTCTTCAGCTTCTTCCGCGTACGTGAACGGCTTATAGGGCGTTGCCGAGAGCAGGAGTACGCGTGCGTCGGACTGGTTGAAGAACTCGTGCGCCAGTTCGGCCGCTTCGCCGCCGGACTTCACGTCGAGCAAGTCCCGAAAGCGCTGGAACTCGTCCAGGATCACGAGGTCCGGCTCGAGCGCCGTCACAGCGGCTCGCGCGAGCATTCGGCGTAGCCCGCCGACGATCCGGCGGGCCGACGCACGCTGGCTATCGGTCAGAGTCTCTCGTTCTTCGACCCCTTCGATCAGGGCGGCGAGCGACCCTGGCTCGCTACTCCGATCGAACGCTTGGAGAAACGTCCGTTGGATGCTCGACTCGAAGGGCCGCGAACGCACGGGGGCGACGTACCAGTCGACGAATCGCTGCCGGCTGGACACGCCGCCCTGGAAGATCCGTTCTGCCGCGGTCGCTTGCTTACCTCCGAGACCCAGATGGTCGCGCAGCAGGACGTAGAGCACGGCACGCTCCGTCGCCGTCCCCAGCTGCCATCCGAATTGGAACGATGTGGCCGGCGTGAACGCGACGAACGTGGCCGGCTTGCCGGTGCCGCCCGGCGCGGGTTTCAGCACGTCCGGTTGCCTGATCAACAGGGTGAGCCGCGTCGCAAAGCTCGGGCTCTCCGAGCCGGTGGCGTTGAGCTTGCGAATGTTCTGGGAGGCGATATCCGCGTTGGAGCACACGTAGACGATGTCAATGCGATCCACGTGGTCGACCTGCTCGAGGTGCTCGAGGGTCTGGGCGATGACTTCCTGCGCCACGTGCGTCTTGCCCAGTCCCGTCTCGTCCGCAACCAGGAAGCGTCGCGACGACTCCCGATCCCGGTACAGCCGCCGAAACGCGTGCTCGGCGGTCGCTCGCTGGAAGTCGCTCAGCGCTGTGCCCCGATCTTCCCGGGTCGTCCGAGTCACGAAGCCTCCGCGCGCATCGCGCGTCGCGCCTCGAGCACCGGCAGCCACACGTCGTCCCAGCCCGGCGGAAGCACCTCCCGCCCATGCGGCGACCGGCGCAGGTGCTCGACGATCTCGTCCAGGTGATCGATTGACTCCGGACTCTCGGCCAGCGCGCGCGCCAGCAGCTCCAGCACGCCTTGTCCGGCGCCTCCCGACCAGCGCCCCGACCCCTCGCCGTTCACTGGGATTTCAGTGACCGTCCCGGAGGCGAACCCGATGAGCAGGGCTAGCAGCCGCAGGAACTTCTCCGGCGTGTCGATTTGCCGGGCCAGAATCTGCCGGAATCGGTCGTCAGGCGAACCCTCGAGTCGTGAGCAGACGACCGTGGACCGCTCCAGCAGTTTCCCCTTGACCGTCCGGCTCGCGGAGAGGCGAAGGAACGCCGTGATATCCGCTAGTTCGCGGGGCGCCAGCTCGACGTCAAGCGGCTCTACGGCATCGAGCGGATGGGCCTCGTCCGGACGGTTGTGGGGAGCGATCGTGACGCAGGCCCCCTCTGGGATGCGCCGCGGCGCCTCGTCGGCCGCTATGCGCGCGACCCACCCCTCGGATTCTTCTGTAACGGTTGTCTGGAAGCGGATCCCTCCCGCGATATCGATCAGCAGATTCTCGATCGCTCGGCCGTCTTCGCCATTGCCGCCGTTCGGATCCACACTGCGATCGTACGGAGTCAACATGGCCCGGAGCGGCGCGTTTTCGCCCACCAGCGCGTCGACCCCAAGCGTCTTTGCCCGGCCGACGAGCTCACAGAGGAACTCGACGTTCCAGCTCAGTCCCGCATCCGTCGCGTTGGCCGAGCCAACGAAGAGGTGCGCTCGCTTTGCGCGCTCGACCACGAAGACCTTTGCGTGCAGCTGTGTGAGGAAGCTCCGGTTCGTCTCCTCTTCGTCGACATCCCCAGCGAGGCTCGCCGTCGGATCGAGCTCATAGACATCCACATGCTCGAGCGAGTCCTCTGGCAGAGCATCGAGCTCCGCGCCGCGCGCGACGAGCACGGCCGTCTGGCCGGCCCTCATGCGAAAGATCCGCCGAATCGCGCCCTCGCGGACGAACGGTGAAACCACGAGCTTTCGATAGCCGCCGAAGTGATCCTCGATCGGAAACCGTCGCGCATACGGAAGTCCGATCGGATGAAAGCGGATCTCACGAACGCCGCTCGGCAACTCCCACTCGACCCGCCGCAACTCGTCGGCTAGCTCGGTCAGGATTGCCTGACGCCCCGGAGCCACCGGCATCACGGCCAGCCCGGGCAGCGCGCGAACAAACCGCACCAGCGGCGCATTGCGTTGGTTGATCCGTCCCGCCCGTCGGCCGTCCAGCCAGAGAATCGTGTCCCAGCTGCGGTCCGAGGTGAGGTTTCGGGAGAGCACCAGCAGCCGATATGTGGGCGCCTCGGATTCGTCGCGGAATCGCAGCACCCAGGTCTTCGGATGAAAGATGTGGCCTGGCCGCGGTCGCCGCACCTCGTGGACGACGTCTTCCAGCAGCGCCAGCAAGTCGGACGGCCACCGCCCGGCGCCGATGGCGCCGGCCTGGCAGAAGATGTCAATCCGATCGCTCATCCCGCGCAGCGACTGCATGACCTCGATGGGGTCGGGATGCTCGTCCAATCGAAAACCGGCGAACGCCAGCGGGACTGTCAGGGCCGTCTCCAGACTGAGGGTGAACGTTGTCGCCACGGCGCGGTCCAGCAAGCAACCCGCGGGCGGTCGCAGCGCGTCCAGCAGAAGTTCGCGGCTGTCAGGCGCCAGCACCACCGTTCTCCCGTCCGTCCACGATCTCATTGAGAATCCGCCTGACGACCGGCCAGCGGAAATTGAGGCGCCCGGATCCGGACGCCCCGCCCCACTGACGCATCAGCTTTTCATTGATCAGCCGCGCCTGGCCGCGCTTCTGCACGCGTTCCCGATTC
>JAJDUQ010000004.1 GCA_022826505.1 Gammaproteobacteria bacterium | reverse complement strand
CGGCGGGATGCGCTGGACCGTCGCTGGCGCCAACGCCATCATCGCCCTGCGCTGCGCCGTGGAGAGCAACCGCTTCGACGACTTCTGGGAACGACGCGCCTGCGTAGCAGCATGAATCTCATAAATGAGACGTGCACCCGGACCGTACCGTCCGTGCGCCGATGTCATTGACATCACTTCGGGGCATCAATACGGTGCTTTGATGCGTTCCACGCTCACCATCGACGGCGATATCGCGGCCCGGATCGAAGAGCGACGGCGCACGGACCGACAGTCGCTGAAACAGGTCGCCAACCAGTTGCTGCGCGAGGGTCTGCGAAGCAGCGAGCGGCCACCCGAGGCGAGACCGTATCCCACGAAGACACACAAGCTTCGCCTGCGGCCCGGCTTCGACGCCGTGGTGTTGCGAAAATCAGGGGTGCATCGTGTCGAATCACAGTGGTAGCTACATGTTGAACGGTGTATTGCGTCTTCTCGACGAGGCGTCGGTCTTCGAACATCTCGGGAGAAAGGGGACACAGAGCCTCGCTCTGAGGATCCTGGCTCTCTCATGGGACCATGACTGCAATCCCGGCGAGATACTGGATGGAATCGGGGAGCGCGTCGGTGTCTGCTACATGTGCGGAAACCCGGCCGATGAATTCGTCGGCGATGAATGCAGGAGGTGCACCGAGCGGTGATATCGGCGAGTCCGCTCGGCCCGTGCTGAAGATACGTCTTCATCCTGTATGAGCACCTTGGCTTCACCGTTCCGGGTGATGATCAGGGGCTCTCGTCGATCGCCGAGCGTGCACACGACCCGCGCGGCTTGAGCCTTTGTCGGGACGCGGTGTCTGCCCGCTGGTCCGACGCCCGCAAGCCGCCACCGCCTGAAACCGGAACCGGAGACTCACGGAACATTCCGGTAGATCAACGACAGCACCGAGCGGGCCCGGCTCATGGCCACGTAGTGCTCGGCCGATGTTCGGTCCGTCCCGGCCGGGGCGTGAAGATCCACGACGACGATCGCCTCGTTCTCGAGGCCCTTGAATTCCTCGATCCTCGCGAATCCGACCCTGTGGGCGGGGATGTCCCTCACGGAGTACTCGTCCAGTCGCCGGACCCTCGATGCGGCATCCCGAGGCATCCGGGCAACGCAAGACTCGGCGAGATCGAACGGAGACAGAATCGTCACCGACCCGGGCGCGAGTCCTCCCGCGTCCACCAGATCGTCAATCTCGCGCGCCAGCCGCTCGGCGGCATCCCGGGGTGTGACGGCCGTCTGGTGGCGGACATCGGGGCCGGCGCCGGCCCCCTTCACGCCCAGGTCGGCGTCGAGCGTGTCCTGTATCCACTCCAGGATGACCCCGGTGTTGCGACAGTTGATCCCCAGCGGCATCCGCACGGGACCGAACGACTCCAGACAGTCCTTCGCACGACGATCGAAGCGGGGAGTGAGCGACTGGTTGTTCAGATCCTGGAACCAGCACCAGCGCCCCGATGCCAGTCCACCGGCCAGCACCGCGTCCAGCGTCTCGATGCAGCGCATCTCGAACAGGTCCTGCCCTTCGTCGACGATCAGTGCATCGAAGCGTTCCAGTCCGGCCCGGCGACAGTCGAGGCGCACACCGTCAATCAGCGAGACCGTCAGCCCGGGCGCCGAGAGCCGGGACGCGAGGAAGTGCCGCAGCCAGGGAGATCGGCACACCAGAGCCACCTGCAGGCCGGCTTCGGACCAGCGCCGGGCCAGGCGCTCGGCCAGGAACGTCTTGCCGGTGCCCGCCCCGCCGGCGCAGAGCACGCGGGGATTCGCCTCAACCACGTCAGCCATGCGCATCTGGTCCTCGGTGAAGCGGGCGATGCGCCGGCGGGCATCCTCCACCCGATCGAGAAGTCTCCCATCGTCTTCGGGCGCCACGTCTTCGCACGCCGGGGCATCGACCTCCGGGCGCAGATACTCCCGGAGCCTCCGCAGCGTGCCGTCGTCGAGCCGGGTCGGGCGGCGGTGTCGCGTTTGCCAGTAGTGGAACAGACCGCGCAGCCACCCTTCGAGGTCACGGCTGCGGCGTGCATCGGCGAGCATCTCGGGGTCCCACTCCGCGCCGTCGCTCGACCAGTCGCAGTCGGGGAATACCACTCCGTAGCCGGTAGTGAGCCGGTCGAGCACATCCGCGGGGAGATGGACGCGCAGGTCGTCCATCAGTCCGTGAAGCGCCGTCTGCGCCTGGCGGAACGGTCCTTCCTGAGACCGCGCCGGCCGGCCGTAGCGGTCGCGGTACTCCCACACGCCGTCACGGCAGGCGATGCTTCCACCCTTGACCTCGAGCACGTACAGACCTTCCGGACCGCAGATGACGAAGTCGATTTCCGGAAACCGCTTGTGGGGATGCCGGGTGGGCCTCAGCGAGTGGAATGCTGCGTAACGGTCGTCGAAGGCCGCGCGCAGCCTCTCGAAGATCCGTTTCTCGGCCCGACTGCCGGTCTCGAAGGGCGATGCCGGAACCATGTGCATGGCGGCCGTCAGCCCCCGAGCTCCTTGCGGATCTTCGCCTCGGTCGCGGGGTCCGGTCGTGCGCCGGCCAGCGACTCGAAGAATCGATCCCGATCGATTTCAGGGGAGATCCGGGGTTCGCCGGACACTTCGATGTACGTCAAGCCCGCCTTGACGACGAGCCTGTACTCGCCGGCGCCGAGGCTGATACGGGTACGCACGCAGTCCCACTTCTGTGCCCGGGCAAGTGTTCGCGCCGCCGATGTCTCGCGGGTGCGCCAAGTCGTGCCGTCGCCGAACAGCTCGCGCAGCGGGCGGACCCGGGCCGGGGGCTCTCCCAGGTCGAGCCCCGTGCCGGCGATTCCGTGGGACAGATGCGCCATGCGGTGCGAGACCGCGTCCGACAGCGCGCGACCGGCGCGAAGCCGCAGAGGAAGGTGCATCCATCCGTCGCGCACCCCGAACAGGATGGCGGCGGCCAGCCAGTCCGGCTCGGCGAGCCGGTCGCTCGCGTAGTCGTGGAGGTCCGCGCAGTCTCGGCGCAGGAAGAAGAGAGTCATGGCATGCGCGAGCGGCGTGTCGTGGCGTTCGAACAGCTCGCCGGCGGTGGCGTCGGCGAGCCCGGTCAGGGATTCGAGCGTGTCGTGGAGCCTTCTCACCCCGGCCTGCAACCGCGGGTCGAGGCCGTCCGCGGCCGCCGCGAGGTGATCGATCAGCACGTTCTCGGCGCTGCCGGTCCGGCCGGCGTCGCGCCATGCCGCCAGCCGTTCGACGGCCCCCCAGAAGAGCCGTGCCTGGGATGCATTCTGCAGGCCGATGCGATCCGTTTCGGACTCCGGGGCTGCGGGCAATGACGCCGCCCCCGTCCCGATCCAGGCGCCGAGTCCGGCCAGAATCGGGTGGGCACCGGCCGGCCACGACGCGCCGTCGTCCGGGTCGAACGCGGCCCGACAGGCGCGGACCGCCTGATCGCCGAGGTTGGCGAAGAGCAGCAGCATCGCCGTGACGCCGCCGGCGGCGAGGGGCTGCTGGAGCGGGACGGTCCGCTCCGGGGGGCCGCCGGCCGGCGGCCACGGCTTGCTCGGAGCCCTGGCGAACAGCGCCTTGCTGAATCTTCGGGGCTTGAAGTCCTCCAACGGCACGTTGCCGAAATCCTTTGCGCCCGCTTCACATGCCCGCTTGTCATCCACCGAACGAAAGGTGATGGACTCGATCCGGGAGGTGGGCAGCGGCGCCGGGACCAGAAGCACGCGTTCGGACCCCTTGATCCCATCGGGAAAGTCGATCTCCTCGACACCGCCGTCGCCCATCGCCATCACGCGGCCCGACAACCCGGACAGGTCGAGCTGGACGATGGCCGGCATGAGGTGCCCCGCTTCTTCCATCGCCGACTCGATCGCTTCCCGGGGCGCGGAGCCGACGAACAGGGGAATCCACCCCGGGAAGCATTCGAGGGGGTCCCGGTAGTACTTGTCGCCGAACCCGGCCGGCGGCATCACCAGGCCCGCCGCGAGCATGTACATCAGGTTCAGGTGATTGGTGACGAGGAGTCCCGAGGCCAGCGCCTTCGTCGATACAGGCTCGTTCGTCGATATGAACAGATCAGCAGTGGCCATCCAGAACTCCTCCTAGAACTCCTCGCGTCGCAGAACGTCTTGGTCCTCCGGCAGGATGCGAAGGATGTCCTTGCGCCCGCCGCGCTTCATGAACATGAACACCCGCGCCCTGGCCCGCGCCACCATGACGTAGAAGAGCCGCCTGGTGTCGTCCGGGTCCTGGCGCCGGATGAGGTGCTCGTCGATGTCCGCGAGCACCACCGCATCGAACTCGAGCCCCTTGCATGATTGCGCATTGATGACGAGGACGCCGCCCTGGTCGAAAGCGACCGCCGCTCGGTCGCCTTGGTGAAAGGTCCCGATGTCGGGTCGCGGGTTGTCCAGCCTCGCATCCACGGTTCGGAGCACTTCCACATAGCGCTCTCGCACCCGGTTGTTCGGTGCGAGTACCCCGATGAGCTGTCGTGGGTCGCGGTCGGCGAAAAGCAGGATGCGACGTGCGACCGCGTCGATGTCGCTCTCGGCATAAGCGAACAGTCGCGGAACGTCTCCCGGTGCCGGACCCGGGAGTTCGGGAGGCGGGCTTGCGGGGTCGCCGGTGTAGAAATGCCTCGCGAGCCTCGCCACCCGGTAATTGTTGCGGTAGTTGCGCCGGAGCTCGATCACGTCCCTGGTTTCGATGGCCAGGCAGTTTTCGATGTCCCTTCGACTGCTGTTGGCCTCCCTGATCTGCTGATTCTGGTCGGCGACGACAAAGAAGCGTTCGAATCCGAGGTTCGCCAGGGCCTGGTAGAACTCCGGGGGCATATCCTGGCCCTCGTCGATCACGAGCAGCGGCCGCGGCTCGGTTTCTCCGTCGGGTAACGATCGAATGATGTCGGCAACGCTCGTCCAGTCGATGGGCCTGTATCCGCCGTTGGTCGGCTCCAGCACGGGAACGGGACGCCCTGCGGCCTCACGAAACATGCTTCGGAACCAACCGTCCCATGTTTCGGTGACGAGCCCCGTGCCGAACAACTGTTCGCTCGCCTGGTTCAGGAGATGATTGAAGACCAGGAACAGGTAGTCGTGCCGCTGCTGGCGATGGCGCCGGGCGCGAAGCAGAGCGAGCACGGACTTCCCGGTTCCCGGTCCGCCCACGATCAGGTGCTGGCCTTCCCGGGGCAGGGCGAGCGCCGCTTCCTGCTCCTTGCCGAGGTCCTGAATGCCCGGAAGCTCGAACCTTCGCTTGGCCATCAGGGAGACATCTCCGCAAAGTCCGGAAACGCGGGAACATGGGGCGCCGCGCCCTTGACGAAGATCCGATCGAGGAGAACGTTGCCGTACGGACAGCTCGTCTCCGGCACGAGCACACAGGCGTGGCAAGCCGCGCGGTTCAGCAGGTCCGGCCCGTGCCCTTCCTGCTCGGCGCACACCGGATCGAGCGAACACCAGGCGGCGGCCTCGAACGCTCCGGTCAGCAGGCGCAGGAAGCGCCCGGGCTTCGCGAGTTCCATCAGGCCGCCGAGGGAGCCTTCCTCGTCGGGCACCGCAACGTAGATCAGAATGCCCGCCATCGGCTCCGCGCCGGTTGTGCAGTAGATACGTTCCTTCAGCGAGGCGGCGGGGTATCCCGCCTCGGCGTCGAGCTGGCGGATCACGAGATGAGCGAGCGTGTGGCACAGCAGGAAACGCGGCGTGACGTCGACGTCGAACTCGCCCCCTCCCTGGCCGGCACGCCGAACATACCGTCGCTCGAAGGCATCCGAGCGTTCCTGCAGGACCTCGCTGCCTTCCCAGCGCTTCAACACCGCTTCGTCGAGGGTGAAGAAGATGCCCTCGCCATACAGCTCGATTGCGGGGAGCCAATCGCTCTCGCCGGTAATGTCCGGCGGCGTGGGCCGCTCGCCACCGGCACGGTAGAACCCCTCGGACACCATGATTTCCTTCAACCGGTTGACGGCGATCACACTCGAGACGGTGTGCGCCACACGCCGTGCGGTTCCGGCTTGCAGCGTACGTGCGAGCGCCTTCCATTCGCGCGTGTGGTGTTCGGTCACGAAATCCTCGTCTGCACGGAGCTCGGGGATCTCGCCGGTCAGCGCCCGATATTCGTCGGTCAGGAGATCTCCGGCCGTGATCGCCCGGCCGTACAGCGGATAGCCGCCATCGATCTCCGCAATCGCTTCCTCGATTCGGCTGGACGTGCAACCGTACTCGGCAGCGATCAGCCGGATCGCGCTCTTCCGCGCAAGACTGGTCCTCGCATCACGAATTCTGGATTGGTTTCTGGAGCTGCCGTACAGACGGTCGGTGACGGTGCCTCGTCGGATCCGCGACTCGGGCGGAATGACCAGGGCGGTGCGGGTCACGGGCGAGTGCACCCGTACGTCGTTGATCTCCATCAGCCAGGCCGGTGCTTCCGGGGATTGAGCGGGGGGCTCGCGTATCCAGGGTTGTTGCCAGGTGAAAGGCGGGAACGGAATGCGCGGCAGGGCGCCGGAAGGGAAGCTCTCATGCGATCCGCAACGCGTGCAAAGAACCCGGCGGTCGGTTCCGGTCTCGCGCAGCTTCAGGTACGGCTGCGTCCAGTCACGACTGCATTGACGCTGCTCCGGGTTGCGAGCGCCTCCGTGCGCCAAGTCGTGCCAGGGGACGTCCGCCAGATAGCCTTCTTCGTGCACGAGGACCCACGGGGCCTGCTCCAGTCCGCTGCCACACTCGATGCATTTTCCGGCGTCGATTTCACCGCCTGATTCGGCGGCCTCTCCACTGTCGTTCGTCGTCCGCGATCTTCGCCACGGTGCGTAGTGCATCAGGTCGCACTTCCGGCACCGCATCCAGGCCGGGAACCGCAGCGCCGGGATCCATCCGATCACCGTCCCTCCGCGTTCCGTCGCACGCGGCGGCGCGCACAGTACCCGATCGATACCGAGAGCACTCCGTACCCGGTCCACATAACGAATCTCGCGGTCTCGCGGATCGCCGCCCGGGCGATCCCAGGTGCGGATGTCCTGCACCACCATCAGGCTGTCCGGTCCGCGCACGACGGCGCCTACCGAGCAGTCGCGCAGCAGATGCGACAACCGAACCGGAACGGGCTTTTCAGTCATGGGACACAGCTCTCCACTCGTTGCGGTCGTTCATCGTTCTTCATCACATTCAGGTCGATGGAACATCAGTTGTATCCACTCGTTCGGGCCGTGGAGTCGTCGAACCCGGGCGAATTGCCGAATTGCTGGTCCGCACAATCGAGGGATTACCTGCCGTCACGGCGAGTCACTACATCCGCCCTTCCGAATCTCCACGGCCCGAACGAACGATGACCGTCACTTCGGCGGCCAGTCGTGGACTCTCAACGCGCCGGTGCCTTCCACGTTCCTCATCGAGTTGAGGGTCGCCCACAAGCCGCGCCGCGACTCGCCATGTGTGTAAAGCAGTCGGTCGGCTTTCTTGTCGGCATTCGGCGCCTCGTAGTTGAGCTGTTTGCGCTCCTGCTCGCAGCGCCGCGCTTCGTCATGCCACTGGCCGGCGAGCTGATCGAGGTGGGCTGTCGTGTCCCGACCCTGGCCGGACTCGGCCGCCGCGCGTTCGCAACGCCGCGCGAGTTCCGCGATGACCGCCCGGACCTCGGGGGCCTCCCGATCGAAGTGTCCGGCCGACTTGTTGCTACGGAGGTTCGCACACACGTGCCGGACCGCGATGACGAGGGCGGCATGCAGCGCGCGGGACCGCACCTGCCAAGTATGGGGCGTGACGCTGCTCGGCTCCACGAATCGGTAGAAGGATTCGTGGTAGGGGCGGAACGTCTCGTAGTGCGACAGGCTCCGGGCCTGATGCCGGTAGTAGTTGGCGAGCACGAGGCCCGGCACGTCGTCGCGACCGACGCGGCTGCTCGCCTGGATGTATTCCGCGGTGGTGAGCGGCTGACCGTTGACGATCATCAGCGCGAGGCGCGCGACGTCGAGACCGACGGACACCATGTTCGTCGCCAGCACCGCGTCGAGGCAGCCGTCCTGCTCTCGAGCATGCGCCAGCCGCTCGAACGTCTCGGCATTGTCCTGCGCGGTCCGCCGGCTCGTGAGCTGGGCGACGCGCGGGTTGCGGAACCGATCGGAGGGGAAGTCGGCCTCGCCGGCTGCATCTTCGGATTCGCTGGCGGAGCCGGTGCGGCGTGCTTCCTGAAGCTCGCTCGTGAGTCTTCGCCCGAAGTCGCGCACGCCCGTCCCGAAGGCGTTGTGGCTGTTGCCGACGCCCTTGAGGCTGCCGTGGTAGACCACCAGGGTCCACCACGCATCGAGCAGATCGTCGGGGTCCGATGCTCCGTCGAACACGGCCTGCGGACCGGCAAGCAGGGCGGCGGCGAGCGGCGCCATGCAGTGCTGCTGATCGAGCATGGGAGCCAGGTAGCCGACGTAGAGCCGGCCCGGACGCTCGTGGTCCGTACGCGCGAAGTACGAATCGCCGTGCGACAACCCCGGCGGCGGGAACACCGCGAGTTCCCGCGCATACAGGCGTCGCACCTGCTCGCGTGCCATGCGGATGGTCGCGGTGGAGGCGATGTACTTGGGACGAACGCCGCGCCGAACGAGCAGGGTGTCGAGACCCGCCTCGTACAACCCCGCGACCGACCCAAGGGGGCCGGTGATGAGATGCAGCTCGTCCTGGATGACCAGCTCCGGCGGTCGCGAGCCGGTGCCGACACCGAAGAAGGCTCCGGTGCGCTCCTCCCACGCGACGCGCGCGAACTTGTCGATGGTGGCGATCAGCAGCGACGGGGGTTGCTCGTAGAGGGCCTCGTCCACCACGTTGCACGGGAGCGGACGAGGATCGGCGCCGAACTCGCACTCGGGATCGACGCAGTGGAAGTGAAATTCCTCTTCCATCGAATGGTATCCGTGCGTCACGTCGAACGGCGTACCGCACCACGGGCAGCGTTCCAGCAGCAATTTGTAGCGCGCCTCCGTCCTGCCGCCCCTGATTTCCTCGACGAGATCCCCGGCCTGATCGAATCGGTTCGGACTGATCTCGCCTCCGACCCAGATACCGATGTCGATGGGCGCCTCGCCCAGCCGCTCCGGGTCTTGCCTGCGAATCAGCTCCAGGGCGCACACCATGCGCGCCGCCCGTTCGAACTGCTGCCGGGTCAGCAGGCGCAGCGTGTAGCGCATCAGGGCCGCGGTGCCCACGCCCGATCCGGGATACCGCAGACGGCGCCAGACGATCAGGAACGCGATCAGTCCCAGGTACGCCTCGGTCTTGCCGCCGCCGGTGGGAAACCAGATGAGATCCAGGACGTCGCGATACTCGTCGTCTTCGCGGATCGCGGACACCATGACGGTCAGCAGGAACGCCAACTGGAAGGGGCGCCAGCGGTGGTCGTCCGGCTCGGTGTCCCGGCCGGCGATGTGGTCGACCTGACGCATCTGGTCGAGCATCGCCCGATTGGCCAGCCGGAACGACTCCGCCGCGCGCCGGTCGTCGTGCAGCGTCCGCACGCATGCCCGCATGCGGTCGAGCGCGACGTTCATCCGGTCCGAGATGCGTTTCGCCGCAGCCTGCTCCGCGCCGCCTGGAAGCCCGGAGGCGATGCGCTCCTGCTCCGCCACCCAGCCGGCATAGCCACCGACGAATCGCGCGAGTTCGTGGAGCATCGGCGCCTCGGCGAGACGTGCGAGATGGAGCACCGCGTCGTCGCCGCCGATGTTCACGGTCATCATCGGCACTTCCGCGTCGGGCATGAACTCGGACCAGATCCGCGCCGCGTGGCCCGGCCTCACGTCCCAGTCGGCGGCCGCTCCGTGACCGACGGCATAGATGCGCTGTTCCCGGTACTGAAGCTCCAGCTCCTGCTCCTCTTCGGTGAGCAGGCCGGGATCGACCCGGGGGTAGTCGATGAGCTCACCGCTCTTGATGACGCACTCGAGTCGGGCCTCGAACAACGCCTTGTGCACCCGATCGCGGGTTCTCTCGCGTGGCGGGGCGTCCGGGTCCAGCTCGCTCCGGTTGCACAGGGTGACGGTGAGGATGCAGCCGTCCCGATGCGGTCGCGCACGAAGGTCGATCCCCGCGCGTCCATCCCAAAGCGTCTCGCCCGTCTCGCTCGGGACGGCGGTTCCCGACCAGGTGACCGTGGTTTCCGGGAGCTCGGACCGGGTGTACTCCCGAGTCCGAAATCGTTTCCGCTCGTCTCGTTCTTCGGTGCCTCGATATACGGCAGCGGCTGCCGTGACGGAGAGGCGCACGTGCCCGCGAACGTAGCAGGAGAAACCGACCGAAGACGGCGGCACGTACCGGCGCCGGCGCGCCGGTCGTGCAAGCGTCGAGGCATCGGATTCCGGGCCCGAGTGCGTCGCTTCTTCGTCTTCGTCGGGCTCGTCGTGCAGGTTCGATTCCGCTTCGTCATCGACCGTCGAAGCGGGATCGATGCCGGTGACATCGGGTTCGACCGGGTGCAACACTCCGGTCGGGTATCGATCCAGGGGAGACATTCTCAGGGCGCCCTCGCCGGCCGGACCGACGAGCTGGCTACGCAGCCATTCGACGAGCTTCTTCCTGGCTTCGACGTACATCATTTTCGTCCTTGCACGGAAGACTGCGGATCGTCGAGGAATCGCGGACAACGCCGCGCGTGAGAAAGACCGGCCGGGAATCTCTCGTCGTACCGATGGACCAAGGCGTGAATGCGCCGGTCCCGGACGCCGACACCAAGGTCCAGCGAGAAGCAGCGGGGCGAGAAGCTTTGAATGTCGTTCGACGCCGAGATCATGCCATCCCTGGACCGTGCGTTCCGTCCGCCGGCGGATTCGGAATCGCCGACGTCCTGTCCACCTCTGGCGAGTTGTCAACGGACTTGCCGCTACGGGTCGGTTCCACTGGCGTACCGTTCTCCGTTCAGTCGGCCGAAACCGAGCCAAGGGCGCCCCCAGCACTGGCCAACCTGTCATCTCCGGATTTCAGTTGCCGACTCAGGCGCGCAAGCGGTTCCGAGAAGGTCTCCTCCAGCCGGATGAAGTGCCGGCATATCCAGTCGATCATCTCTGGCCAGTTCTCGACGTTGTAACCGTCACATGGTTGCGAAAGGACAATTCTGCTTGCCTTCCGGTCGTCCATGCGTCGCCATCGAAGTTCGTCACCGAAACGACCCTCCAATTCCTTCTTCTCTTGTTCGAGCCGATCGAAAATCCATTTGTTCCTGGCCGAATCCGAGCTCTGGAGATTCAACTCCACACGCGCTGCGCTCTTGCTGAAGATGAGGGCGTAGTTGCGACCGGACACACCTGTACCGCAACTCAGCCAGTAGTCCTTTGACGGGCTCACGTTTTCGAACCTCGACACGTTACGCGCGCGGAGTTCCTCCAACGCCTTCGTCCAGAATGCACGATGCAGCGCATGTCTACGCTTTCGAGCGCCCTGGGCCGACTTCTCTTCGGAGTCCTTGGCGGCCATTCCAATCATGAAGTCCGCCGCCTCCGGCGTGGGAATGATCTGCCTCAAGTCGATGAACAGTTCTTCACCGAAACTGTACGGTACGACACGAAAGCACTGCACCCGCACGCCATACCCGATCAGCCAGAGCACGGTCGAGGTGACTTCCTTGCGGAAATTCGCGGCGATCAACACGAGCCGTTGCTCGTTGCCTGGATTGAGATCCACATCGTCGAGTTCCTCGACTCCGAGGAACTCGCAGAGGCTCGTCACCGCACTTGCGTCAGCCGACCATCGGTCGAGGTATTTCTGATAGATCTCGACAATCTCCGCTTTCGTCAGGTTCGAGCAGTAGGCGACGTACTTGAGCGCCTGCCAAACGACATCGCGGCCCGAGTCGTCGAGCTTGTTTTCGATGACGACCAGCCGTCCCTCCTTGTCGAGGGCCAGCAGATCGAGGCGTTCGCGCGTGTCAGCGAAGCCGTCGAACTCCTTCTGAACAATGAGCAACTCCTCGCCCAACGCCTCCGGCATCCGAGCGAGCCATTCCTGGAGGTGCTCGCGCTCACGGAGATCCAGGTCGGAGAAACTCCGTTCTTCAAGGCGGACGAGGCGATTTTCCGAACGGTTGACTTGGAACACCCGTATTCCCTCCACTCGCGGAGCACGGTTCAGGCAGCAGCGTCCCCGGTACCCGCGCACCTCCCGGTAGACACCGAATCCCCGGCCGAATCTGCGGTTCTCGGTCTCAATTGCCGACGTCCTTATGGTATGTCCCACTGCCATGCCTGCTTTGCAGAGCCGAAACGCGAGATGTGCAGGCTCGTCGGCATCCTGAAGCGGGTTCGGTCATACGCCGTGCCCGTTCAGTCCCACAGCTCTCCCAGACTGAACGTGATCGCTTCGAACGGCGCGATGCTCACCGGCTCCTCGTCTTCCACGCTCGCGATCAGAACCCACCGCCCTTCATGCAGCTCGAACGCCTCCAGGATGCGTTCCACGGGGTCGACCAGCCACAGGTGCGGGACTCCCTCGCGGGCGTAGATTGGGCGCTTGCGCACCAGGTCCAGCTTCCGTGTCGATGCCGAGAGCACCTCGCATGTCCAGTCGGGCGCGAGCGCGAAGTACGCGGTGTCGGGCAGCGCCGGCATTCGCTCGCGCCGCCATCCCGCCAGGTCCGGTACCAGGATCTCCTCACCGAGGTGCAGCTCCGGCTCATCCACGATCCACCATCCGCCCGGACCGCCCCGGCCCCGGTCGAAGGGTCCTCCAAGCTCGATGCCGAGCCGTGAGCTCGCCACTACGTGCCGCGGGGATGGACGGGGGTGCGTGTGGAGCGTGCCTCCGATGATCTCGGCCACCATGTGCTCTGGAGCGTCGAGCACATCCTGATAGGTGGCCCGGGCCGCAGGCGCTGCCACGTTGCTTTCGACTCCGCGGTTTGTTCCTTCCAAGGTATTGCCTCCTCTGCCGACGGCTCACGGACTCCGCGATCACCTTTTCCGATCGGCTTCGTCCTCCGGCATCGGATTGAACCATAAAACGGGAGAAATCCGGTTTGCGGCTCGATTGCCAAAGATGACCGCATCTCGATAAATCCAGTGCACGGAGCCGCGACTCACACCGCACCGCCACGCCGAATCATGTCCGCCGCCTTCTCCGCAATCATGATGACGGGAGAGGCGGTATTCCCCGAAACGATCCGCGGCATGACGGACGCGTCCACGACCCGCAACCCCTGCAGCCCGTGCACCCGCAGGTCGGCGCCGACCACCGCTCCCGGGTCCTGACCCATCGCGCAGGTTCCCACCGGGTGGAAGATCGTCGTCGCGATGTTGCCGACCGCCTCGATCAGCTCCTCCTCGGACTGCACCTCGGCGCCGGGAAGGAGCTCCTCCGGTGCATATCGCTTCAAGGCCCCGGTGGTCGTGATCTCCCGGGCCTGCCGCACCGAGACCACCGCGACGCGGCGGTCGTTGTCGGTCGAGAGATAGTTCGGTCGGATCTCGGGGTGACGATCCGGGTCGGCGCTGGTGACGTGGCAGCTCCCGCGGCTCTCGGGGCGAAGATTGCACACCGACATCGTGATCGCCGGAAACGGATGCAGCGGATCGCCGAGTCGGTCGGTCGAAAGCGGCTGGACGTGATACTCCAGGTCCGGAGTCGCGCGCGCCGGGTCCGATTTCGTGAACATTCCGAACTGGCTGGGCGCCATCGACATCGGCCCGCTCCGCCGCAGCGCGTACTCCAGCACGATGCGCAGCTTGCCCCATGCACTGTACCTTCCAGCCGCCGCCGGCCGCGTGCATGGGGCTCGCGCCGCCGTGGTGGTCCTCGGACTTCAGGAAGTACGGAAGCACGTCGTCCCACGACCAGCCGACGTTGCCGAGCTGGCGCCAGTGGTCGTAGTCCGCCGCCTGGCCCCGCATGTAGATCATGCCGTTGATGGACGAGCATCCGCCGAGCACCTTGCCGCGCGGGTAGGCGAGACTGCGCCCGTTGAGGCCGGACTCCGGCTCGGTCTTCATCATCCAGTCGGTGCGCGGATTGCCCATGCAGTACAGGTACCCCACCGGGATGCGCACCCAGCGGTAGCGGTCGCTCCGCCCGGCTTCGAGCAGAAGCACGCGGGTGCGGTCGTCCTCGGTCAGCCGGTTCGCCAGCACGCAGCCGGCGGTGCCGGCGCCGACGATGATGTAGTCGTAGTCGCCTTCGAGGGTCGGAAGGCTCGACATGGGACCGTTTCCTCTCTCTGCGGCGGTTCGCGGAACCAGTCTCATTCGGTGGAAGATCAGAGGCGTCCGCCGGTATCGAGGCGCAGTGCGGCGAAGGTACGGATGCAGCGGTCCAACCTGTTTCAAATGCCCCATTGGGGTATATGCTACTGGATGCAAACGGTCGCAGAGACCCCAACCTTCACCCGTCAGGCCGACAAGCTCTTCAGCGAGGACGACAGGCGCGAGCTGATCGACCATCTGGCCGGGAATCCCTTGGCGGGCGACGAGATTCGGGGGACGGGGGGCGTCCGAAAGCTTCGCTTCGCGGCCTTGGGCCGTGGCAAGAGAGGCGGCGCGCGAGTGATCTACTTCTACGGTGGCGAACATATGCCGATCTATGCGCTGCTCGCCTATTCGAAGTCGGCCAGGACCGACTTGAGCCCGGCGCAGCGGCGTGCTGTCGCCACACTCGTCGAGGCGCTCAAGAGTGCCGGAAAGGAGAGAAAATGAACACGTTCGGAGAAGACCTGCTCCAGTCCCTCAACGAAGCCCTGGCTCATGCGAAGGGCGAAGGACCCGCCGTTCTTCACGCCCCGATCACTCCGCGCGAAGTTCGGAAACAGGTGAAGCTGACGCAAGCCCAGATGGCACCCCTCATGGGAATGAGCCTGTCCGGCTACCGGAAATGGGAGCAAGGAACTCGGCGGGTCAGTGGCCCGGCGGCAACCCTTCTGCGCGTGATCCAGAAAGAGCCGGAAGCCGTCAGGCGCGCGCTGTCGTCTTCGTGACAAGACGGTACGCCTTCCGGCGTATCGGCAGGACTTCGATTCCTTGTCGGCGAGGTCCTTCCCGTCCTGCGGCACAGCCCCGCGCAGCTCTGGACAAGACCAACCCACATGGTCAGAAGGCAATCTCATCATGCAGCAAGTGACGGCCTCGACTGAGCGCACCGGCGTTCGCCGGGGCAGGTACAGCGCGAATCTGCTCGGCACGATCAAGTCCCACCTGGAGGGCTTGCAAGGCTACGAGGTCATGGCTCTCGAGCTCGTGCAGAATTCCGAGAAGACGAAAGCCGGATTCGTCGGGGCAATGGAGCTCACGATATCGGGGTGATCCGCCATGTGGCGATGAACCTGCTCAAGCGCGAGAAGACGAAAGATCAGTTACAGGAAGAAGCGAATCCGGGCGGCTATGAACGATACCTTCCGAGAGAACTTGTTGATGGGACAATAGTTTCATATGCGGTTGCCCTGACACCGGAGCTAGTCTCGATGAGCGAACCCGTACTCAGCATCGACGACGGCGGCGTCTGCGTCATCACCCTGAACCGTCCTGCCCGCCTCAACGCGATCAATCCGGCATTGCTCGACGGCTTGAACACAACGCTCGCGCGGGCCGATGCAGACGAGCGGATCGGCGCCATCGTCCTCACCGGTGCGGGACGCGCCTTCTGCGCCGGCGACGACCTCGTCGAGCAGCGGTCGATGCTGGACGCGGACGAAGCGACGCTCGCCGGGTTCGTCGACGCCATCCAGCGGGTCACGCGTCACATCATGTTCGGCGACACGCCGGTGGTCGCGGCAGTACGGGGATGGGCGGTCGGCGGCGCGTTCTCGTGGCCCGTCAACTGCGACTTCTCGGTGTGGTCGGACGACGCGCGCGGATTCTTTCCGGAGCTGAGGATCGGGCTCTATCCGAGCGGCGCGGTGACCTGTCTGCTGCCGCTGCAGGTGGGGCCCGCGCTGGCGCGTGAGATGCTCTACACCTCGCGCAAGTACACTGCGGCGGAGCTTCTCGACTGCGGACTGGCAAGCGAAGTCGTCCCCGGAGACAAACTGCTCGACGCTGCGATCGCACGGGCGCAGACCCTGGCGGCGCTGCCGGCGCCGGCGCGGCGTGCGTTGAAACGCGGGCTCGTCGATCCGCACCGCGCCGCGATCGAAGCGGCGCTCGACGCCGAGGCGGCAGCGGTGGTGGCGACCATGCGCGACCCCGAAACCTACGCGCGAATCGAGCGCGAGTCCGAGCGTGGGCGGTCGGAGTCCCGCAGGCGGCCTTCCGCTTCTCCCGGCACTGCATAGCCCGCAGGAGTCCTTCCGGGGCCATCCTGCCGAGGGCATGACGCGAAATTCTTCCCGTGATTTCCATTGTCCCCGAGTGCTCGTGTCTCCACCGGCGGGCCACGTGAATTCAATGGCCGCGAGGTGCCTGCGCCATCTTGCGGACGGCCCACGGACGACAGTCCCATGGTGGTGCCGGTTGCCGGGCACCGTGCAAAGATCGATTCCCGGCGGGTGCGGATCGGAGTCGATCGTGGCACTGCGAAACCCGGCGAAAGGCGCAGCGACAGTGAATTCGCCGTGACCTCCAGCGACATTGCTGTACGCAACATCCCGGCGGAGGCGGTCCTCGATCTCGTGACCGCGCTGCACCGGGCTGCCGCACGCTGGCCGGACCGTGCCGCGCTCGTGTTCGACGGGACCGGGGAATCCCTCTCGTTCTCCGAGCTTGCCGCGCGGGTGGACCGGGTGGCCGTGGCGCTCGCCGGCTTCGGAACCGCCCGCAGCGACCGCGTCGCAATCATGTTGCCGAACCGGGTGGAATGGCCGCTCGCGTGGCTGGCCCTTGCGAGGCTCGGGGCGGTCATGGTGCCCGTCAACACCGGCTATCGAACCGCGGATGCCGGCTTTGTGCTCCGGCATGCGGGGATTCGCGCAATCGTCACGATGCGCGAGTTCGTGCCGCTCCTTCTCGAGGTGCGAGCGGGCATCGGAGCCGAATTCCGCATCCTGTGCATCGATGGCGATGCGAACGGCGACGCTCTCGATCTCGCGGCGCTCGTCGAGGCACCGGCAAACGAGGCACCGCCCGCCCTCGACATCGATTCGCACATCGATTCGCACACCCTGGTCAACATCCAGTACACCTCCGGCACCACCGGCGAGCCCAAGGGGTGCATGCTCTCGAACTCCTGGTTCATGCGCTTCGCCTGGCGAGTCATGGTCCTGCACGACGGGCTCGACGACACCGACACGATTCTGACCTCGCAGCCCTTCTACTACGTCGACCCGCAGTGGAACCTCGCGGTGGCGCTGCTCTCGGGCGCGACGCTGGTGGTACTCGACCGATTCCACCCGTCGACGTTCTGGCACAAGGTCCGCACCCATCGCGTGACCTGGTTCTACTGCCTCGGAGTGATGCCCAAGCTGATGCTCAACACCCCGCCCTCGCCCCTCGACCGCGACCACTCGGTGAAGCGCGTGATCTGCTCGGCCATCCCGCGGGCCGACCATGCGGACATCGAGGCACGCTGGGGCGTGCCCTGGTACGAAGCCTTCGGCATGACGGAGTCGGGGCTCGACGTCGCGGTCGAACTCGACGATCACGACGAGGCCGTCGGCACCGGCTGCATCGGCACGCCGATGCCAGGACGCGAGGCAAGGGTCGTGGACGCGGACGACCGACCGGTGCCGGCGGGGAACCCGGGGGAACTCGTGCTGCGGGGCGTCGGACTGATGGACGGCTACTACCGCAACCCGACCGCAACCGCCGCCGCGTTCCGCAACGGCTGGCTGCACACCGGCGACGTGGTGAGATGCGACGAGCGGGGTCGGTTCCACTACCTCTCCCGCATGAAGGACATGATTCGGCGCAGTGGAGAGAATATCGCGGCGGCGGAGGTCGAGGAGGTGATCATGCGCCATCCCGGCGTGCGGCTCGCCGCGGTGCTGGCGGTCGAGGATGAGCTTCGGGGCGAAGAGGTGCTGGCATACGTGGTGCCCGGCGACGGCGTACCACAGGAGGACGTGAGTCCGGAGGTGCTGAGCGCCTTCTGCGCCGAGCGGCTGGCACGGTTCAAGGTGCCGCGCTACTGGAAGTATCGCGACGATCTGCCCCGCACGCCGTCGGAGCGCATCCGCAAGGAGACGCTGCGCGAAGAGCAGGAGGATCCGAAGGTCGGTGCCTGGGATCGCGTCGAGGAGCGGTGGCGCTGACGGTGTTCAAGGCATCTCGCCGCGATGTGGGTGAGTAGCCCGGGCGACCCGAAGACGTCGGCCGAATCGACCGCGACGCACGTCGAGTCCGGTACGGAAACGGAAGCCCCGACGTTGCGCCAAGCGGCGAGAAGAACCACCCGCCGCCCCGCGGAGCCGACGAACCGACCGGCCTAGTTCAGCGGCTGATGCGGCCGGCTATACCGAGGCTACTGCTTCGATCTCCACCAGCCAGTCGGGATCGGCGAGGCTGGTCACGACAGCCAGCGTGCTCGCCGGCAGGTGGCCGACTTCCTGAAATATCCGTGACCGAATCTCGTGGATGATTGGCCGGTACTCGAGACTGGTTGTGAACACGGTGACCTTGCCGACCTTGTCCAGCCCGGAACCGGCCGCCTCCAGAACCGCTTTCAGGTTCTCGAAGACCTGTTCCGTCTGGGCGCGTACATCGCCCTTGCCGACCAGAGCCCCGTTCCGGTCGCGAGGGACTTCGCCGGCGACGAAGATCAAGTCGCCCATCCGCACCGCGTGGGAGTAGGCAAAGACGGTCGTGTCGTGGACCGTTTCCGGCTGAATGACCTTGAAACTCATGAATGCCTCCGGCAGGGAAGAGCCTGGCCGCGCACTGTCATGGGGCCGCGCTATCCGCGTGGACGACGAGGAATTTTCCTGTCCCGCGCCCGCGCGGGACGCGCGGGCTCTTGACTACATGACCAGCGCCACGGGACGCACCGGCGACGCGGTTCCGTCACGCATCTTCAGCGGCAGGCACACGAACAGGAACTCCTTGCCGGCCAGCTTGTCCAGGTTGCACAACTGCTGGACCATGTAGATGTTGTTCTTCAACCAGATGGTGTGCGTCGGCCACCACCACTCGCTGGGATCGTCCATCCCGATGAGGTCGGTGCAGAACAGGGAAATCCGGCGATCCACCAACCACTGCGCGGAGTCCGTCGGCACGTAGGGACGGTCCATGTGGAATCCGGGCTTGCCCCAGGCGTCATCGACCCCGGTCCAGCAGATGGTCGCCTTGCCGGGACCGATTTCCTGTCCCGACTTCTCTTCCGCCTCCTTGAAGTCGTCGATGCTGATGGCCTCGCCGTTCTTCTTGTGAGTGAAGTCCAGCAGGTGACCCGGGAGGACCAGCCGATCCAGAGGGACCATGTCCACGCTGTCGCCGTCGGGGTCGCAATGCCGGGGCACGTCCAGATGCGTGCCGCAGTGCTCCGGAATCAGCATCATCCGGCTCTCCATGCTGAGCTTGCCCCCGCTCATCTGGCGGGTGCCGTCATGGTCCTCGTGCGGCCAGAACGCGACTGCGCTGCCGCTGATGTTCAGCATGCCGTTGAAGTATTCGTGACCGAGATCGACGACCTCTTTGACGGGTGATTGCATGTTGCCTCCTTCGTGCTCGAAGTACGTTCGACGTTGACCGACCCTCTCGCCGTCGTGACCGGGCCGGGACATGCGTCACCAGCGCGGGAATGATATTCGGCGATCGGATCGACGACCGAACCGCAGTTGTCGCAAGTGCGCTTTCGCTCGCTCCGCGCCCATCTTCAGATGTCTTGTCGCCGAGTTCAACCGACTCGCCGACACGAGGCGCCACAGCGCTCCGCAATCCTCACCATCGAATCGCATTTCGCCTTTTGAATTGCACCCGATCGTATTTTCTCAGGGCAATCGTGCGAGCACTGGCAGAGCAAGTTACCCAATATTCAACCATTTGACAAGAATTCAACATTGTGAAAGATTGCGATACTGCGTCAACCACGCTTCGTCAAGAAACAGGGAGGAATCCCAATGTGGACTCGAATCAACCGTAGATCAGCCGCCATTGCCGGAGCGGCCGTCGTCCTGGGTTTGTTGTGGGGCGCCGAATCGTTCGCCGAACAGAAGAAGCTCAAGGTCGCCGCCATGCTCGGGTCTCCGGTCGAGCAACAGTGGGTGGGCCGACTGCACGACGCGCTCGTCATGGCCCAGGAACGGGGTGACATCGACTACGTGGTCTCGGAGAACGTGGAGGATGCCGACATGATTCGCGTCCTTCGCGAATACGCCGAGGGCGGATACGACCTCATCGTCGGAGAGGTCTATCCCGTCGAGCGGGAGGCCCGCAGAGTGACGCAGGACTACCCCAATGTCGCCTTTCTGCTGGGCTCCAGTCTGCATCCCCAGCCGCCGAACTTCGCGGTGTTCGACAACTGGAACCAGGACGCCGCCTACCTGGCCGGCCTCATCGCGGGCGGGATGACCCAGTCGAACGTAATCGGTGCCGTCGGGGGGTATCCCATTCCGGAAGTCAACCGGCTGGTCGGCGCCTACAAGCAGGGGGCTTGCGAGGTCAACTCGGATGTGAAGGTGCTCGTGACCTATGTGGGAAGCTGGTACGACCCACCGAAATCCAAGGAATCCGGTATTGCACAAATCGACTCGGGTGCCGACTTCATCTATGCGGAACGATTTGGCGCCATTCATGCCGCCCAGGAACGCGGTATCCCCGCCGTTTCCAATCTGACGCACTACCAGAGGGAATATCGGGACACGGTGGTGACATCGACGCTCTGGCACGCGGAGCCGTTCATCGACGCGGCAATCGAGCACGTCCGCAGCGGATCGTTCGAGGCGGTGGACTACGGCAAGATCTACGGACTCATGCGGGATGGAGGAGCAAGCCTCGCCGAATTCGGTCCGTGGGAGGAGAAGATCCCGGCCGACATCCTCGCGCAAGTGCGCAGCCGCGAGAGTGAGATTCGGGATGGCTCGTTCCAGGCCGAGATCGTTTCGGACATCGTCAAGTCAGGCGGCTGCTGACGCACGGTTCGGAATCCCCCCTCGACCCATATGCCGCCCGAACGGAGGCTCCCTGCCCCATCGGGCGGCATATGGCAAATTCCCCTTCGAGCGTTCCCATGGCGCGTGGGAACGCCGTCGAGGCGATGCCTGGCGCATGTGGCAGGCACCGCCTGGCCCATCGACGGGAAGGATTGCACCATGCGCGCAACGAAACGACGCCCGATGCAGACGACACCATCGTATTCGGAAATGCGTCGAAATCCCGTAGCGTGTCGCTGATCGCCAGGGCGGCCTTCCTGGAAATCACACATGGGTACGCCGGAGTTGCACGCCAAGGACAGTGCCGAATCCGATGACATCGTTCTCCGGCTGAACGGCATCTCGAAGCGATTCGGCTCCCTCGTCGCCAACGATTCGATCGATCTGGCTCTCGGGCGCGGAGAGGTGCTGGCGCTGCTCGGAGAAAACGGCGCCGGCAAGACGACTCTGATGAATATCCTGTTCGGCCACTACGTCGCCGATGCAGGCACCATCGAAGTCCTTGGCGAACCCCTTCCGGGCGGATCACCCAACGCCGCGATCGAAGTCGGCGTCGGAATGGTCCATCAGCACTTCACCCTTGCCGACAACCTGACAGTTCTCGACAACATCGTCCTGGGGACCATGCCGCTGTGGGCACCGTGGTTGAATCGAGCGAAGGCACGGCAGAAGCTGCTCGACGTCTCCACCAGGAGCGGACTCGCCGTAGAGCCGGACCGCCCGGTCCGCGAGCTGTCGGTGGGGGAGCGCCAACGGGTCGAGATTCTGAAGGCGCTGTACCGCGGCGCGAAGATCCTCATCCTGGACGAACCGACCGCGGTACTCACACCACAGGAAACCGATCGATTGTTCGACACCATCGGCGACCTCGTCAGTGGCGGCATGTCGGTCATCTTCATAAGCCACAAGCTGAAGGAGGTGATGAGCGTCAGCGACCGGGTCGTGGTGCTGCGTCAGGGCCGCGTGGTTGCGGACCAGCCGACACGGTCGATGTCGCGGGAGGAGCTTGCCCACCTCATGGTGGGCCGCGACATCCCGAAACCGAAGCATGTGCGTCTCGATCCCGGCGAGGTGGTCCTGGAACTCGAGGACGTGGACGTCGTCGACGGGGAAGGCAAGACGGTCCTTGACGGCGCATCTCTGGACATCCGATGCCACGAGATACTTGGACTGGCCGGTGTGTCCGGCAATGGTCAGCACCACCTGTTCCAGGTCGTCGCGGGGCTGTCCAACCCGCACCGCGGCGTCTTGCGAGTATCGGGCGAGCGGCTGAACCGCGCGAATCCGGGAATGCTCGTACAACGCGACATCGCGCGCATCCCCGAGGACCGCTTCTCCACCGGCCTCGTCGCGGACATGGCCGTGTGGGAGAACCTGGTATTGGAACGCTACCGCTCGGCCGCGTTCCAACGCGCCAGCTTTCTGAAACGCAGGGAAACACTGGAGTACGCGAGCCGCATCATTTCGCAGTTCGACATCCGGTGTCCCTCGCCGACCGCCACCACCCGCTTTCTGTCCGGCGGGAACATGCAGAAGCTCATCCTTGGCCGGACCCTCTCTCGCGAACCGGGCCTGATCATCGCCAATCAGCCAACGCGGGGTCTGGACGTGGGGGCGGTGTCGTTCGTGCACGACCGTTTGCTGGCCGCGCGCGACAGAGGTGCCGGAATCCTTCTGATCTCCGAGGATCTCGACGAACTGTTCGAACTCTCCGACCGGCTTCTCGTCATGTACGGTGGCCGGGTCTCGCGACCGATCGATCGTGAAGACGCCGATGCCCGGAAGATCGGCCTGATGATGGCCGGCCAGTTCGGAAGGGATGACCATGCGGTTTGAGCAGCGGGAGAGCACGCCGCTCGCATTCGGCATTCTCGTGCCGGCCGGGGCATTCGTGCTCAGCTTCGTCATCTGTGCCGCGGTCATCGCCTGGAGCGGCGTGTCGCCGCTGACCGCCTACTGGCACATTTTCTTCGGCGCGCTGGGTTCCAAGTTCGCGATCACCGAAACGCTGACACGAACCACGCCACTCATCTTCACCGGGCTGGCCGTCGCGGTCGCGTTCAGAGCCCGGCTGTGGAACATCGGTGCCGAAGGTCAGCTCTATGTGGGCGCCGTGGCCACGATCGCGCTGGGAAGCGGGCTTCTCGACCTGCCGGGATTCGTTCTCATTCCGATACTCATTGTCTGCGGCTTCATCGCCGGTGCCCTTCTGTTCCTCGGCCCCGCCATCCTCAAGGTCCAGCTTGGCGTCGACGAGGTCGTCACGACCCTCCTCCTCAACTTCATCATCATCCTGCTCGTCAGTGCGTTGCTGGACGGCCCGATGAAGGACCCGATGGCGATGGGCTGGCCACAGTCGCCACCCGTGCTCGAATCTGCGAGGCTGCCGGTCCTGGTGCACGCGTCGCGACTGCATCTCGGTCTCGTGCTCGCCCTCATTGTCGTCGCGGCGGTGTGGACGTTGAACGTGCGCACCACCTGGGGCTTCGAGATGAAGGCCATCGGGGCCAATCCGACCGCCTCCGAATTCGCCGGCATCCCGATCAACGCGGCGGTGATGCGGGTTGCATTCATATCGGGCGGTCTGGCAGGAATCGCCGGGGTCGTCGAGGTCATCGGCGTGAAGGGCGACCTCACCCTGGACCTCTCACCGGGATACGGCTACTCGGGCATCGTGGTCGCCATGCTGGCGGCCCTGCATCCTCTGGCGGTGGTCCCGGCGGCGGTGTTCGTTGCCGGCATATTCGTCGGTGCCGATGCGATGAGTCGGGCCATGACCGTGTCGAGCTATATCGCCGAGGTCATCACCGCGGTGTCGCTTCTCTGCATGCTCGTCGCCACGCTGTTCCTGCGTTACCGCGTGCGGTGGACTTGATGTCATGGATGTTCTCGACATTCTCCTTTCAGTCTCCTTCTGGGTAGCCACCGTCCGCATCGCCACCCCGCTCATCTTCGGAACGCTGGGCGAACTCATCTGCGAGCGCGCCGGGGTTCTGAACCTCGGCATCGAAGGGATCATGACGGTCGGCGCGATGGTCGGCTGGATTACCGTCTACCAGGGCACCGACCTCTGGACCGGGGTCGCCATGGCGGCAGTGGGGGGGGCCGTGTTCGGCCTGATCCACGGCATCCTCACGTGCCCGTTGGCGCTGTCCCAACATGTGACAGGCCTCGGCGTCACGCTGCTCGGGGCGAGCTTCAGCTATTACTCGTTTCGCCTCCTGCTGCCCGAGGTCTCGACCCCCCCGGGAATCGACCCGTTCCAACCGATTGCCGTTCCACTCCTGTCGGAGATCCCGATCATCGGACCTGCCGTGTTCGAACAGACGGCACTGACATACCTCGCCTTCGTTTCCATTCTGCTCGTAGCATTCGTGCTCTACGCAACGCCGATCGGACTCGCGGTGCGCATGGTGGGGGAGAACCCGCAGGCAGCCGAGGCGCTGGGCATCAATGTCCACGCGGTGCGTGTCGGCGCCGTCATGGCCGGCAGCGCATTCATGGCCATCGGCGGCTGCTTTCTTACTCTGTCTGCATTCAACGCCTTCTACATCAACATGATTCAGGGGCGCGGCTGGATCTGCATCGCCCTCGTCATATTCGCCTCGTGGCGGCCCGGCAAGGCGCTTCTTGCTGCTCTCCTGTTCGCCGGAATCGATGCCTTTCAGCTTCGGCTGCAGCAGCAAATCGGTGCGTATCTGCCGTATCAGTTCTTCCTGATGCTCCCATACGCGATCAGTATCATCGCGTTGATGCTGGTCTCCCGTCGGGCCGCTTATCCCAAGGCTCTGATGGTGCCTTACATTGCGGGTGAACGGTAGAAAGCTTTCGGCTGCCGGCACGGCTCCGGCGAATCGATACGGGGACGAGTCGTGCTGTAGGATGCGACGAAACATGCAAGCTCCACAGCGTACCGAAGAACAAACCAACCGAGATTTGCCATGACGACCAAGCTCGACGTCGGTGTCCGGAGGGAAGGAAGCTCGAAGAGGAAGAGTGCCGGTGATACCTCCGACACCCAATCATCGAGCATGTCTCCAAGAATCGGCGCGCAACTCAAGCGAGAGCGCCTCTTGCGAGGACTGCGACTGAAGGATGTGGCGGAAGCGACCGGTCTGTCGAAGAGCCTGATCTCGAAAATAGAGAACAACAAGACCAGTCCTTCGCTGTCCACACTGCACCGCGTGGCGAAGGCCCTCAATACCAACGTGTCGGCCCTTTTCGCAATGGACGAAACCTTGGACAAGGTCGTTCATCGACCCCACGAGCGCCCGATCGCAGGCAAGGTCCAGACGATGGTCGAATGGGACGGCATCGAAGCCGAAATTATGGTTCCTTACGAAAACGGTCGACTGCTGGAGGGCTTCGTCTTCGTCATGGAACCGGGGGGGCACAGCGGCGGTCTTCTTCAGCACGCCGGCGAGGAATGCGGATATGTTCTGGAGGGTCAATTGGAACTGACCGTCGACGGAGAGACGTACACGCTGAATCCGGGCGATTCGTTTTTTTTCATCTCCGACAAGCCTCACGCCTACCGAAATCCAGGCAAAGTGACGACACGAGTCATATGGATCAACACGCCACCTACGTTCTAGGAAAATATCACCTGTCGTGGGTTGAAACGCGGGTCCAGCGCCGGGGACAAATGGAGTGACGCTTTCACCAATTGGATATTCATCCGGTTCCGCCGGGAATGCCGGTCATTTCGAGGCGGTCGGCCAAGTGCAATCCTGGACTCATTCAAATTCGGGAACAACTCAATGACTACCACAGCATCGGACTTGCAAGTTTCGCACGACGGGAACCTCCGTCTCCACGAAGAGGCGGCGCAGTATACGCCCGGGGGACTGCATACCGCGATTCGCATCATCGACCCCCCGCTCTGCATCCGCCGCGCCCGTGGCGCCTACATGTGGGACGAGGACGACAAGCGCTACATTGACTACCATGCCGCCTTCGCGCCGATCATTCTCGGGCACTGTCATGAGGCGGTCGTCGATCGCGTGATCGATGCGATCCGGGATACGGACCTCTATGGCATTTCGACGACCCGCATGGAGCTGGACTTCTCGAGGAAGATCGTGGACCACGTCCCGTCGGTGGAGCAGGTGCTCGTGTGCTGCACCGGCTCGGAGGCGACGTTCCATGCGGTCCGGCTTGCGCGAGCGGTCACGGAACGACGGAAAATCATCAAGTTCCAGGGTTGCTACCACGGGTGGCACGACTACGTACTGCGCAACGTCATCAGCGAACTCCAGATGGTCAACAAGTGGGATCCCGGTTCGGCGGGCATGCTGCACGAGGCGGTCGAGAACACGCTGGTCTGCCGATTCAACAATCTGGACGACGTTGAAGAGGCCGTGAAGGGGAATCCCGACCAGATAGCCGGCGTGATTCTCGAACCGATTCCTCACAACGTCGGCTGTATCCTGCCGAAGCAGGAGTTCCTGGAGGGACTTCGGAAAATTTGCGACCGCGAAGGAATCGTTCTGATTTTCGACGAGGTCATCACCGGATTCCGCCACGCAATCGGCGGCTACCAGTCGATCTGCGGCGTCACGCCGGAAATCACCACCATGGGCAAGGCGATCGCGAACGGCTTTCCGATCGCCGCGATCGGCGGCAAACGGGAGTTGATGCAACGATTCAACACCCGGGTGGGCGGCGACGTGTTCTTCTCGGGCACTTTCAACGGTCATGCGAGCTGTCTGGCCGCGGCTCTGGCGACGGTGGAAATCCTGGAGTCGGAACCGGTGCACGAGCACATCTTCCGGCTGGGCCAAAGGATGCGCGACGGACTCGGGGAAATCGTCGAACGCCTGGGGTATCCGTGCACCGTGGCCGGATTCGGCTCGGTGTACACGATGTATTTCATGGAGGAGCGTCCAATCGAGAACTTCGACGATCTGCTTGCGAACGACGGCGCGCTCTACATTCGGTACCGGCAGGAGCTGATGAAGCGCGGCGTGTTCGAGATCCCGATGAACCTGAAGCGCAATCATCTCAGCTACAGCCACACGGACGCCGACGTGGACTTCTCGCTCGAAGCCGCAGAAGAGGCTCTGAACGCGACGTTCAATGCCCGCGCGGCTGGAGAGATATAGGCCCGCCCCCTCGCAGTCGCGGCGCACGCGAAGCAATCGATGTCCCTCCACGCACCCGGGATCGCTTGTCATGACCGAAGTTTCCGAACCGTCCAACCGAGGCGCGGACACCGAGACAGGAATCGCCAACACGACGGCGATACAGCGCATCGGCGCCGCCGAACCCCTGCTCGTCGATCTGAGACCGGCCGGAGAGGTCATTCCCGGTCTCGCCGAGGGTGATCTGCTGCATGCGGGTCCGCCGCTGTCCGGATGGACCGAGGCGTGTGGCGCGCTGCGCGGCTCAATCGCCGGCGCCCTGGTCCACTGGGGAAACGCACGGGACGTGGCGGAGGCGGAAGCGCTCGCGTCCAGCGACGATTTCCGGTTGCTGTCCGCCAACGACCACCATGCGCTCGGGACATACGCCGGCGTGATTTCCCGGCGAACGCCCGTGCTCGTCGTCGAAAATCGCGCGGCCGGGAACCAGGCATTCGCGGCATTGAACGAAGGGCGCGGAAAGGCTCTGAGGTATGGCTCCAACGACGCCGGGACCCTGGCCCGCCTGGCGTGGCTCGAAGGCGAGTTCGCGGAGATCCTGGGGACGGCAGTCCGGTTGTCCGAAGGCATCGACGTCTTCGATATCCTGGTCCAGGCCCTGCACATGGGTGACGACGGACACAGCCGCCAGAAGGCGGCCTCGGCGTTGTTCGCGAACGAGATTTCGTCCTGGGTGGTGGAGGCGGGATTCGGGACGAAGGAGACTGCGCGCACGCTGCGGTTCCTGGCCGACAACGAGATTTTTTTCCTGCCCCTCACCATGGCTGCGGCCAAGTCCGCAATGGAGTCGGCAGAGGGGATTGCAGGTTCCACCGTGGTAACGTGCATGGCGGCCAACGGCCTTCGATTCGGCATCAAGGTGAGCGGCCTCCCCGGGCACTGGAGCACCGCCCCCGTCCCGTTCATACATGGGCAGTATTTCAGGGACTACGGCCCGGACGACTCCAGTCCGGTGATCGGGGACAGCGAGATCGCCGAAACCATGGGAGTCGGCGCATTTGCCATGTCAGGTGCCCCCGCGCTTGCTCGTTATGTCGGGGGCACGCCGGAAGAAGCGACGCGCCTTTCGCTCGAGATGTATGCGATTTCTGTGGCGGAGCATCCACGATTCAAGATACCGGCATTGTCGTATCGCGGAACTCCTCTGGGAATCGATGCGAGGCGGGTGGTCGAGCAGGGGATTGAACCCGTCTTCAATACGGGAATCGCCCACCGAACCCCCGGGATTGGTCAGATTGGCGCCGGATTCGGGAGGGCACCCCTGACCTGTTGTTCTGAGGCGCTCAACGCCATGCAGCGTCGCATGCATTCGTAGCGGGCGCCGGCAGGACGCGGTCGCGGGCCGGACGGCGCAGCCGCCAGGATCACCCGCGGATGGTGAATACGCCGCAGTGGTGGCGGTCGACGACGAGCCTCGCGCCACGCAAGTGCCTGGAAGATCTCCGGCGTTGTCCCGTGAGCCCGTACTGTCCGGGGGACTGGTCATCCTACTTTACAAATTGATGAGTGGGAGGGTCGCTTGGGAGGGTGAACTGGGAAGCCGCCGGGCGGGGTCTGTGGGATGATTCGAGGTGGTCAAGACTCGGACATCCACAGGAGCAAGCCAGTGACCGTA
>JAJDUQ010000335.1 GCA_022826505.1 Gammaproteobacteria bacterium | reverse complement strand
GAATATTTCTTCTCCCAACTCCGCCACCACGGCTTCATGCCCGCCCTTCAACAGCTCTTCGAGCTGCACCCGAACCGGCTCATAGTCCGGCGTGTAACCGCGGTGGTTCCAATGATCCTGCCAGCCTCGCTCGTTCGCCGTATCGCGGATCCGGCGGCGCAACCGGGCTACTGTCCGAGCCAGAGCCTTGTCGGTCAGCGGCGCCGCCAAAGGCAACGTATCGAAAAGCGACGGATCGACGGCAAACCTGCCCATCGCCCATTCGACGAGTTTCGCCTTGGACATGGCCCTGAGGGCAGCGCGCGCCTTCTCGGCATCGGGAGCCTGCTCCAGCCCGTCCGCCAGGCCATACGCGGACAACCGGGCATCCAGTTCATCGGACTCGATCTCCGGAACCGGTTTTCCAGAACGCAGGTGCTCCTGACAAGTCAGGATCACGGCGACGGCATGCTTGCACGGCCCTGCGTAAGGACAACTGCACCGGTGGTCAGGCGTGTCGCCGGCCATCCACACAAGGGTGAGATAGCTCTCGCCGCCCATGACGTCGGCGATCAAATGCTCGTCCTGAGTCACGGCAAGGTCGTGCACCCGGCGCCGGTAGCTCCTGCCGCGCTCCACGACCGCTGATCCCGCCCATTCCTCGAGGTCTTCCCGGCCGAGCGATGCAACGGATGCGATCGGCATAACGAACTCGTCCTGCGCTTCAGGCGTGCGTAATGCCCATCGGCTGAAGACGGCCGATCAAACCGTTCCCTCTTCGTCGTCAGGCAGCCGCAACAGGCGTTCGCCACGCCAGACTCGAACGATCCGCACGGCGTCCCGGTCCCGTCGATAGATGATCCTGAATGGCGGATTCGTCAGTTCCCTGAGCGAAGCCTGCCCGAACTCCGGTACGATGCGTCCCATGTCGGGGTGATGCGCAAGGCTCTCGGGGCGTTCCATGATCCTTCGGATCAAGCGCAAGCCCACGTCCGGAACGCCCTCGCCGGCATACCAGTCCTGGATCTCGTTCAGGTCGGCCAGGGCGGAATCGGCCAGCCGAATCTCCACGGGCACGACTACTTGAGACCGAGCCGGGATTTCGCTTCGGCCAACGAGACCTCGCGTCCTTCTTCGATATCCGACAAACCTTCGACAACCGCTCGCATGAAGGCGCGCTCATCGTCGGCTGCCTCGAACTCTTCGACGGACTGGACAACCGCGACGCCTCGCCCGCGACTGGTGACGAGAACGGGACGGCGGGATTCTGCGGCATGTTTCACTACGCGGCCGGGGTTGGTTTTCAGGTCGGTCAGGGGAACGATGTCCTGAGAGAACTTCACTCGCGTCTCCTCAACTGGACCTTTAAAGTACGGGAATCATAGGTGCTGAAAAACGTGCTGTCAACAAGCCTCTTCCCGAGGCCAGGAACATTTTGTCGCGATCAGCGGCTGGGAGTTGCCGTCCTCAAGGTTGGTAGCGCCTCCGTGAGGCCGAAACCGGCATGTCCCGCGTCACCATCAGGTAGATGAGGCAGGCGAGCTCGCGCGCGGTCGCGGTGATGACGACGGCCGCGTCCTTGCGGGCGAGACGGGCGCGGTGTTTGGCGCCGATGAAGGTCTGGCTCCTTCGCGCTGCCATGGCGGCCATTCGAAGCGCCTGCCCGACCGGGTTGACCACCTTGGGCGCCCGGCCCGGCAATGGCTTGCCGCCGCTGATCCTGTCCCGGGCGCCACCCCCAGCCAGGAGCAGAAGTGCTGGGCGGAAAGGGAAGGCGGAGAAGTCCGTGCCGATCTCCGAGGCGATGGTCAGGACGGGTCCGGTGCCGATGGCCGGGATCGCCGTGAGGTCGACGCCCATCATCTCGTGCAGCCTTCGCCGAACGATCCGTCGCCAGGCCCTTCGTCCCCGGACGGACTGTCGCCCGCGGAACCGCCTGGCGGCGTCAGGCGGTCGATCTGCGCCGCGATCCGGGGCCTCGCAGGCCTCGATCTGCTGCTTGAGGAAGTCGTAGCGCTGCATGGCCTGATCCAGCGCGAACAGATGCTCCTCGCGCCAAGTGCCCTAGGCTTGCGGCGATCGTGTCACCGCTGGCCTTGACCCGCCGATGCCGGAACGACGCCAGACGCCGCGCGTCTCGCTCGCCGCCTATGATCGCCCGCAGGATCTTCTGTCCGGTCTGGCCCATGATGTCGGCGAGTACCGAGTCCAGCCGGACGTTCATCTCGGTCAGCGCCTTCTGCATGTGCTGCACACAACGCGCGTGGTCCTCGATCAACCGCTTCGCCTGGCGCACGTAGGAGCGAAGCGGGCACACCGCATCCCCGGGGCGAAACGCGCCCCGCAGAAGCCGTAGGACAGCAGCTGCCAGATCCAAAAATGCCTTTCTGGGATCCGCGTCCTTCGTGGAAGGCGGCGACTTTGCGTCCGCGGATGGGCTTGTTGGTGAGGATAACCTTGAAGTCGTGGCCGAGAGATGTCCTCATGCGGCACGTCGACGGGATTTCCTGCAGGGGAGGGTCCACCGACCGCTACGAACGCGTCATCAGCGTTTGCTCGTCAGGAGGCCAGGACCTCAACGCGTGGCTCGTCCGCAACGGATGGGCGCTCCCGAGTACTCGGGTGACTATCGCGACGAACAAGCCCAAGCCCGCGCCGAGCGCCGCGGCATCCACCGGGGTGCGTTTGTCCGGCCTGCCGATCGACGCCAAGGGTAGCGCCTCGAAGGCGACGACACGCTGGCTTGGGTCGCCATTGGCCCCGTCGACGTACCCAACCTCGCTGAGAACATCCTGTGGGGTGACGGCGAGGCCATCGACGGCATGCTCCTTCCTTCCAGCGTGTTCGGCTCTACCGACGTCGGCAGCGCCGTTTCCTTCGGCGATTGGCGCGCCACGAACCCCGTCGACGGGGACGCGACCTGGCACGGCGATATTATCGCCACGGACGCGACGGGATCCCGCGCCAACGGCATCGCTCGGCTTACTGTTGATCTTCAACAGCGCGACGTCGATCTCGTGCTGTCTAGCCCCCGACCTCGCCTTCCGCTGGTCTGACGTGCCGCTCCACAACGGCGCCTTTGACGTCGGCGACGGATCCATGCAGGGACGCTTCTATGGTCCGAGACAGGACGAAGCTGGAGGCGTCTTCGCTCGCGACGGTTGGACCGGAGTGTTCGGCGCCGGTTCAGACAAAACTTTGTCGCCCTAACCGCCTGTGCAGCGACGGGCGACGGGGCGACGGGGTAAGCGTTCGGGCATGCCGTGGAGTCCCGGACCGCTGAGCAGTGGTGAACGCCATCCTCTTGGTAGCATGGTTCGGGCGAACGAGCGATTCTAGCGGTTGAGCGCCCGTTGCCAGTTCCTTCGGAGGGGGCGGAGCCAG
>JAJDUQ010000261.1 GCA_022826505.1 Gammaproteobacteria bacterium | reverse complement strand
ACCAGCATCGCCTGAATCGTCCCGTACGAGACCTGCACCCCGGGGTAGAGCACCGGCAACAAGTCCTCGATGGGACGAATCGCATTGGGCGCCACCACCCGCAGCGCCACCACCGCGCGGCGAAGCTGCGCGTCATCGACTCGCACTTCAACCGCCGCACCCCCGAGCAACGGCGCCTCGAAATGGGTCCGCAGCACCGCTTCGGCCGTCGCACCCACCGCGTACACCGTGGGACGGGAAATCTCGTACGTCTCGCTCAGCGCCGTCTTCACGCCGTGGGTGTGTTGTCCCGCCACCGCCGCTGCGGCACACTGAATCTTCTGGGAAGTCGTCAGGTCGGTGCGTTGGAGTACGGTCACTGGCTTGCTCCTGTGGATGCCCGAGTCTTGAGCAACTCGAATCATCCCACACACCCCGCCCGGCGACTTCCCAGTTCTCCCGCTCCAGCACCCCTCAATTTGTAAAGCTGGATGACCAGTCCCCGACATTTCATGGCGTCGCAGGATGGATCGTCGGGCCGTTTGCGGGAATGCTGCATGAGGTAACGAAGGAGGGCCTACCTGGAGCCGGCGGGCGTATCGGTGCGGTCCGATCGTAGAAGCCGCCGGAATGCAATACGCCGCCGCAAGTCGTTGGCAAGGATCGCCTTGAGACGCCGCGCCAGGATGGTCGGGCGGCGAAGCCGGGCGCGGCGGTGTGCCAGACGCTCCGCGCTCCGCGTCGCGTGTATCTGGGAGCCGTACTCCAGGTCTTCGCGCACGACCGGAGGATCGACGTAGAGGACGTTGAGGCCGTTCTCCCAGAAGTACGAGAGCTCGTGATCCATGTCGCGCACCATCCGGGGGATGCGCTCCGCTAGGAGCCGCGCCGCCTCCCGGGTGATGACGTAGCCCTCCGATCCGAAGTCCGAGAAGCGGACCCTGCCCAGCCGATGTCCGGTGGGCAGGGACGTCGTCGGAATGAAGGGTCTGCGCAAGTTGCGTCGCTGCAGCTTCACGATGTCGAACCCATGCGTCTGTCGCTCCAGTGCCTGCAGGACGGCCGGGAGCCCGGCCTCGAACCGGGCATCGTCCTCGAACACCGCCATCGACTCGGGGCCGTTCCTGACGAGATCGTGCATGGCGGCCCGTTCGCTCAGGGTGCAGGCCAACGACCCGTCCGGAATCGGGTAGAGACCGAGCCGATCCCGAGCGGCGCGGTCCACGAACGCACGGTCCTCGTCGGTGAGCGTCCTCGCATCCTTCGCGGGCCAGATCTCGTAGTCGAGACCGACCCGGGCGAACTCCTCCGCCATCCGTCGGCGGCGCTCCGTTGCGCGTTCGAGACTGATGAGGACGATCCGCATCGACACGTCACTGTCTCCGCGACGATGCCGCTTTGCCGGCAACCGTCGCGCCCGCAGCCGCCCGCCCTAACCCCCGCCCGCCGGCGTCGCGCAACCCGCTCACTGATTGCTCGCCGCCCGCATCGGCGCGTCGCGGCGCGAGAACTGGAACCGGTACAGCCCCGCGTAGAGCCCGTTGCGCGCCATCAGCTCGGCGTGGGTGCCGATGTCGGCGATGCGGCCCCGCTCCATCACCACGATGCGGTCGGCACCTTCGATGGTCGACAGCCGGTGCGCGATCACCAGCGTCGTGCGACCCGTACGCAGGGACTCCACCGCCTCCTGGATGTGCCGCTCCGACTCGCTGTCGAGCGAGGAGGTCGCCTCGTCCAGGATGAGGATCGGCGCATCCTTGAGCACCGCGCGGGCGATGGCGAGCCGCTGGCGCTGACCGCCCGACAACTTCACGCCGCGTTCGCCGATGAGAGTGTCCAGCCCCAGAGGCATCGCCTCGATGAAATCCAGAGCGTGTGCGGCGCGCGCCGCGTCCGTGATCGACTCCTGCGACGAGCCGGCGGTGGCGCCATAGGCAATGTTCGCCGCCACCGAGTCGTCGAAGAGCACGATGTCCTGGCTGACGAGAGCAACGTTGGCACGCAGCGATTCGAGCGTGATGTCTCTCAGATCGATCCCGTCGAGCCTCACGCAGCCGCGGTCGGGGTCGTAGAACCGCGGAATCAGCCCCGCGATCGTCGTCTTGCCGCTTCCCGACGGACCGACGAGCGCCACCGTTTCGCCCGGCGCGATGGTGATCGACACGTCGTCGAGCACCGGCCCCCCGCCACCGTGATAGCGGAACGAGATTGAATCGAGCTCCAGCCGTCCCTTGGCACGCTGGATCCGGACCGAGCCCGAGTCGGTTTCGACCGATGCGTCGATCATGGCAAAGACGCTCGCAGCAGCCGCAATACCCTTCTGAATGAGGGCGTTCACGCGGGTCAGCCGCTTGATCGGCGAGAACAGCAGCGCCATCGCGGTGAAGAAGCTCACGAAGTCGCTGATGGCAATCGCACCCGCTTCGAACTGACTGGCGCACAGAAGCAGGATGATCGCGAGCGCGATGGCCGTGATCATCTGCGCGATAGGCGCCGTCGCTGCCCCGGCGGCGGCGAACTTTACCTGGAAGCGCCGCACCCGGTTCGCGGCGTCGGTGAACCTCCGCGTCTCGTAGTCCTGGCCGGAGAAGACCTTGACCACCTTGTGGCCTTCGATGCTCTCCTGCAATACATGCGTCACGTCGCCCATCGTCTGTTGTACTCCGTGCGCCATCCGCCGCAGCCGCCGGCTGAAGTACACGACGATGGCCATGACCACCGGGGCGGCGGCCAGCGCGATGAGGGTGAGTTTCCAGTCGATCCACAACATCCATCCCAGCAGTCCGATCACCGCCACGGAGTCGCGCACCAGCACCGTCACGGCGCGGGTGGCTGCATCGGTGACCTGCTGCGCATCGAACGTGACCTTGGAGATGAGGGTTCCTGACGCGACGCTGTCGTAGACCGGAGCGGGAATGCGCATCAGCCGATCGAACATGTCCTGGCGGAGATCCAGCACGAGGCGCGCCGCCACGGATTCGAGCAGGAATACGGAGAGGAATGACGACAGCCCGCGCACCAGGAATACGCCCAGGAAGAGCGCCGCGTAAAGGGGCACGCTGTCGAGCGCTCGCTCCTCGAAGCTGCTGACGACCATTTCGAGAATCGCGGGGAATGCCGGCTCGGTCAGTCCGAGCACGATCATCATGGCGGTCCCGAGGGCGAACGGCCGCCAGTACGGCACGACGTGACGCAGCAGCCGGAGGTAGAGCGTCTTGCTGTCGTCGGAGACTTCCGTCATCTGTCGTACCCGGCGTCCGGGAGCCTGCGGCCGCGCCATCCGGTCCGATTGCGATCACCGCTTCCGTTCCGGCCAGCTCGCGAAATGGCCGTCATTCGTCCTCGAGCACGTAGACCGCCCCGCAGTACGGGCACTTCACGGTGCCCTTGTCCTCGATCGGCAGATAGACCTTCGGATGCGAATTCCACAGGGACATCCCCGGCATCGGGCAACTCAGCGGCAGATCGGCCCGGGTGACCACGTACCGATTCTCCGCGTTGGGCTCGATGAGGCCGTGAGTTCCAGCGGTGCGCTGCTTCAAGACGATGTCTCCCGCGTGACCCGGCGTCGAGGGCCCAAGTGGGGATTATAGGGCGGCGGCGAATCCCGGCGATAACCGGGGGCGTCGGTGATGCGATGCGGTGCCGCGGAAGAACGTACGGCGCGTGAACATCGAACCGTGGTCAGGGCATCATCAATCGATCCCAGATCGCGATGACCGCTTCCCGGAACCCCGCGAACTCCTCGTCGCCGACCACCCCTTCCGATTCCTGCAGTGCGAGCTGGTGAATACGCCCCCGGTAGGCACGGTATGCATCCGCGAGCAGCGCGATGTCGTCGTCCGGCATCAGACCGGCTCGCCCGAATCCCTCGAGCAGTCGGATGTTGTCGGTGAAGTCGAGGTGAGCGCCAAGCTTCGACGCCCAGCGCAAGGTGCCGTACTGCACCACGAACTCGATGTCCGCCACTCCACCCGGATCCTGCTTCAGATCGAAACGACCGGAATGGTGGGAACCGAGTTCCGAACGCATGCGTTCTCGCATGTTTCGCACCTCGTCGCGCAACGTGTCGCCGTCGCGGTCACGGAGCAGGATTTCGCGACGAAGGCGCGCAAAGCGCTGTCCCAGATCCGCGTCGCCGGCCACGGCGCGGGCTCTCACGAGGGCTTGATGCTCCCAGGTCCACGCCTTGTTGCGCAGGTATTCGCCCAGGCCTTCCAGCGTGTTGACGAGCACGCCCTTGGAACCGTCCGGGCGCAGCCTCGGGTCCACTTCGTAGAGTTCGCCCTGGGGCGTCATGGTGGTCAGAACGTGGATGAGGCGCTGGGTGAGGCGAGCGTAGAAGGTGGCGTGATCGACGGGTCTCGACCCCGTGGTCATCGCGCCCGTGTCGTCGTCGTGCAAGAAGACAAGGTCGAGGTCGGAGCCGTAGCCGAGCTCGATGCCACCGAGCTTTCCGTATGCGATGATCACATAGGAGGCGAACGCCGCGTCTCTTGACACCGACGCCGGCCGTCCGTGGCGGGTGGTGATGTCGCGCCATGCGATAGCGAGCGCCGCGCGCAGGATCGCCTCCGCGATCTCGGTGAGGTGGTCGCTTACGACCATCAGCGGGATCCGCCGCGAAATGTCCGCCGCCGCCACCCGCAGCACGTTCGCCTGCTTCGACTGACGCAGGCAGTCCATCTCGTGCTCCCGATCGGGATCGTCGAGGGCGGTGAGCCGGTCCGCGATGTCCCGGTCGAGATCGTCGGGCCCGAGCGGCTCGTAGAGGGTGCGCGGATCGAGCAACTCATCGAACAGGACCGGGTGCCTGCCGAGAAGCTGGGCAATCCACGGGCTCGAGGCGCATAGTTGTACGAATTGCGACAGCGCGATCGACCGTTCCGCGAGCAACGCGAGGTAGACGCTGCGCTTCGCGACCGATTCGACGACTGCCATGACCCGCTCGAGGGCCGTGGTCGCGTTACCCTGCGTCGCCACCGCGCGCAGCAAGTCCGGCATCAGGCGGGCCAGCCTCTCGTGACCGAGCGCGTCGGGCATCTTGAGCGCGAGTGTTTCCCGGTACCTAGCAAGAATCGACCAGGCCACGCCGGCGTGGGCGAATCCCGCTTCTTCGAGCATGGCCGTGCCGGTCTCGTCGTCGGTGGAGGCGGCGAGCACCGCGCACAGCGGGTCGCCCCCGGCGGTGGTATCGGTCTCGCGTTCTTCGCCGAAGACCTGCGCAAACTGCTCGTCCACGTTGCGGCGATGATTCTGCAGGCGCTCGAAGAAGCTCTCCCAGCTCGCGTAACCCATGCTCGCCGCAATTCGCAGACGACCGGCATCGTCCTGCGGGAGCATGTGTTCCTGCCGGTCGTCGACCTCCTGCAGGCGGTGTTCCGCGGATCGCAGAAATCGGTACGCGGCACTCAACGACGCCACCGCATGATCCGGCAGCAGTTCCAGCTCGCCCAGGCGCTCGAGCACCGTCAGAAGGCGCCGGTACCGGAGCGCAGGTGTGCGCCCGCCTCGCACCATCTGAAACGCTTGTGCGGTGAACTCGACTTCGCGGATCCCCCCGGGACCGTGCTTGACGCTGTGCTCCATGCCCTTGCGGGCGACCTCGCGCTCCATCACCGCCTTCAGCGAACGCAGCGACTGCAGCGTCCCGAAGTCGATGTAGCGCCGGTACACGAACGGACGCAGCCGTTCCAGCAACTCCGCCGCCAACACCATGTCGCCGCTGACCGCACGGGCTCGGATGAGCGCGTAGCGTTCCCAGTCGCGGCCGTGGGTCTGGTAGTACTCCTCGAGCGCGTCGAAGCTGAGCACGAGAGGTCCCTGAGTCCCGAACGGACGCAGCCGCATGTCGACGCGATAGACGAATCCGTCCGCGGTCGGCTCGCCCAGCACCTTCATCAACTTGCGGGCGAGCTGGAGGAAGAATCGGTCGTTGTCGACGCTGCGCCTCCCTCCCTCGGTCTGGCCGTTCTCGGGGAACGTGAAGATGAGGTCGATGTCGGAGGAGAAGTTCAGTTCGCTGGCGCCGAGCTTGCCGAGCGCGAGAACGATGAGTTGCTGGGGCTCTCCGGTCTGCCCGATTGGAGTCCCGAGGTCGGTGCACTGCCAGTCGTGGAGCCGGTCGACGCTCGAGGCGATGATTGCGTCGGCCAGATCCGAGGTGTCCCGCAGGGTCTCTTCCAGGTCGGCGAGACCTCCGATGTCGCGCCATGCAATCCGCACCATCTCGCGCCGCCGAAGCTGACGCAGTGCCGCCATCAGCGCGTCGATGGAGTCGGTTTCCTCGGCTATTGCCACCGCCCGCTCCCGCAGCGACGGGCGAGTGCTGGCCCCGGCGGCGGATGCCGGGTACGAGGACTCCAGATCCCCGCTCGAGACGAGATCCAAGTGCATCGTCGGGTGTCGCTCGCAGTTCGAGAAGACGAAGTTGGAGCATGCAAGCACCCGAGCTGCGTCGCCGGGGAGTGCATCTGCGTCGAGGGCCTTGTTGCTCGATACGAGCGCTTCGAGACGCTCGCGGGCGATCGCCGCGAGGGACGGTGGCAGAGACGCGTCTCCTCGCCATTGCGGATTGGCTTTGCTCATGATGTCGGACTCCGCAGTGTGGCACCGGAGCATGCGGCGTGCAGAAGCGGTTCGGCGGGAAACGCCGGCCGGGGGCGGATGCAATGGTACTCGCCTTCTTCGTTCGTCGGCGACGGGAGTCGGCCGGCCGACTCCGCGGTGGGCATCGTCACTGTTGCCGGCACCATGCAGCGTTCGCGGGTGCTAGCCCGTCCCGTCGATGTCCGTGTAGAAGTCGAGCAGCGCTGCGAGCAATTCGTCGGGCCGTTCCTCGGGCACGAAATGGCCGCAGTCGAGCCCGTGCCCGCGAACGCTCGCCGCGCGTTCGCGCCAAGTATCGAGCATGTCGAGCTTCGAACCGGTCTGCCAGCCCGGTCGTTTCGAGGTATCCGTGCCCCACAGCACGAGCATCGGGCAGGCCAGCTTGCGGCCGCGATCCGCGTCGTCGTGCCGGAGATCGAGCTCGATGGAGCGGTACTCCGCGCAGGTGGAGTTCACCGCTTCGGGGTTGCAGAAGCAGCGTTCGTACTCGGCGTAGGCCTCCGGCGTGATCGCGCCGGGTGTCGCACACCATCGCTCCATCAGGAAGTCGAGGTAGGTCCTGACGCTGTTGCCGATCAGGGTCTCCGGCAGCGGATACGGCTGCCGCATCAGGTTCCAGTGGAACCACGCGAATGCGAGCGACGCGTCCATGCCTTCGAACGCCGCTTGGGAGGAGACCACGTCGAGCGAGGTGAAGCTTGTGATTCGGTCGGGACGATCGAGGGCCATGCGGTGCGCGACCCGCGCCCCTCGGTCATGTCCGACCACGTGCCAGCGCCGGTGGCCGAGGTGATCCATCATCGCAAGAAGATCGTTCGCGGTGGTGCGCTTGCAGTACACCTCGTGGTCGCCCGGGGCCGCCTTCGGCTTGTCGCTGTCGCCGTAGCCACGCATGTCAGGCGCGATGACGGTAAAGGTGCGAGCAAGGCCGGGTGCGACCTTGTGCCACATGACGTGGCTCTGCGGATACCCGTGAAGGAGCAGAACGGCCGGGCCCGTTCCTCCCTGCACCACGTGCAGACCGATGCCGTTCACTTCGACCCGGCTGCTCGTGAATCCCTCGAACATCGTCATGAGCTCGCTCCCGCGCCGGATTCGCCACCGGCGGGCACTTCTTCCTGGTACAGCACACCGTCGGCGATCATGCACGCGACCTCCTCGCCGGAGTAGCCGAGCGATGCCGCGATGTCCCGGTTGTGCTGTCCGATCGATGGCGCGACTGGAGGCACGGGCGGATCGTAGCCGGAGAAGCGAAACGGCAGGTTCGACATCCGGATCCGGCCGAGCGCCGGATGGTCCTGCTCGATCACCATTCCCCGGGCCTGGATCTGTGGGTCCTCGAGCACCTCGTCGATTCGCTGCACCTTCGCGCACGGCACCCCTGCCTGTTCGAGGGCATCGAGGCATGCGCTCACCGACGGTTGCCCCTTCGTCCACGCGCGGATGTGCGCGAGCACCTCCTCGCGGTGTGCGTTGCGTCCCTCCGGTGCGTGGAATCTCGCGTCCGCCGCGAGTGCGTCTCCTCCGATGAGCTTTGCGAGCCGCAGCCACAGCGCGTCGGTCTGGGCGGTGATGACGAGGTAGCCGTCGCGTCCGGGAAAGACGCCGTACACAGTGGACTCGGGGAGATCGTGTCCGGTCTGCACCGGAATTTCCTCGCCTCCGCTCAGCGTGTAGCACTGGACCGCGTATTCGTGGATGGAGAGCATGCAGTCGTACAGCGCGAGGTCGATGTGCTGGCCGCGCCCGCTGGTCACGCGACCGAGCAGCGCCGCGTTGACCGCGGCCACCCCGTGGATGCCGGTGTACATGTCGGCGAGCGCGATCCGGAACAACGGCGGCGCCTCGCCGGGGACACCGACCATCGCCATCGCGCCGCCTTTGGCCTCGGCGATGAGGCCGAATCCCGGGTTGTCCGAGTCCGGGCCGCTGTGGCCGTAGGCCGAAACCGAGCAGTACACGAGCCGCGGATTGCGTTCGGACAGGGTCGCATAGCCGAGCCCGAGCCGGTCGAGCGCGCCTGGTCGGTAGTTCTCGACGAAGACGTCCGCGCTGTCGACCAGACGGTGCATCAGCTCGAGGCCGCGGGGGTCGCGCACGTTCACGCACAATCCCCGCTTGCCCATGTTCTGCTGCAGGAAGTAGCCGCTGTACCCGTCGATGAAGTAGGGATGCGCGCGGCCCGCGTCGCCCGCGGTGGGGCGCTCTACCTTGATGACCTCCGCGCCCATCCACGCGAGGCAGCGCGACAGGTACGGTCCGGCGAGAAAGTGGCTGTAGTCGATGACGCGAATCCCGCGAAGCGGGGGCGCGATTTCGTTCGTGCCGTCGGAGCGGATCCGCTCGGTCATGGGGCCTCCCTGGGCAGGGCGATTCGGTCGGTGCGTCAGGGTAAACGTTCCCGGCTCGGCGCGCCGGCACGGCGCGGCACTGTATCGACAAGCGCCGGATGGACGTGCCGCGTCGTCAGCGCGGAGGGCATGCACGCGCGTCCGTTCTCGGTACCGGCAGCATGGATTCCCGCTTGCGCGCTGGACGCATCAGGCGCACGTGCCGTGATGTCTCGGCGAATGGGGATTCCGTGCGGCGCTGACCGGTCTCGGGCTCCACATCCGCCATCCGTCCAATCCACCGGGCCTGTTCAGCTTCACTGCGGCAGCACCGCCTCGACGCCCTGGGCCAGCAAGCCGCGGGCAACGATGCCGCGGTGGATCTCGGAGGTACCGTCGTAGATTCGGAAAATGCGCGCGTCGCGGTAGATGCGTTCGATGGGGTGGTCCTTGCTGTAGCCGGCGCCTCCGAAGATCTGGACCGCCCGATCGGCAACCCGTCCGAGGGTCTCGGATGCCTGGACCTTGACCATCGAGATCCCCTCGCGGGCCGTCTCCCCCGCATCGATACGCCACGCCGTGTGCAGCATCAAGAGTCGGGCGGATGCGATTTCCATCGCGCTGTCGGCGAGCATCTGTTGCACGAGCTGGAAGTCCCCGATCGGTCGGCCGAACTGCCGGCGTTCGTTCCCGTATGCGGTCATCGCATCCAGCAGCCGGCGGGAGAGTCCGAGCGCGCGCGCGCCGATGTGCGCAAGCCGGATGCGTCCGAGGGTGGCGAAAATCAACGCAAGCCCTCTGCCCGGCTCGCCGAGCATGCACTCGGGGCCGAGTCGGACGTCGTCGAAGAAGAGCTCGACGTGGCTCGTGCCCGCAAGCCCCATCATCGGCTGGTCGCGTCCTGCTCGCACTCCGGGCGTCTCCTTGTCGACCAGGAACAGCGAGATTCCACGTCCTCCCGCGCCCGGATCCGTCACCGCGGAGACCACGAAGAAATCGGAGAACAAGCCGTCGCTGACAAAGTGCTTCGCACCATTGAGGCGCCAGCCGCCGCCGTCGCGCACGGCACGGGTGCGAATGGCGGCCGCGTCGGAACCGGCGTCGGGCTCCGTGATTGCGATCGAGCACACTCGCTCTCCCCGAACCACGGGCGTCAGCCAGCGCCCGCGCTGCGCGCCGCGGCATTCGAGCAGGACCTCGTAGGCGTTGCCGAATGCACGCCGCACGAGAATATCCTTGGTGTGGCCGAACTGCTCTTCGACGAGGCAGATTTGCACCGCACTCAAGCCGCCGCCGCCGAGTTCACTGGGCATGTTCATCGCGTACAGACCGAGTGCCCGGGACTTGGCGAATATCTCCGCCGCACGTTGCGGTGCGAGTGCACAATCGCGCTCGACCTCTTCTTCGAGGGGCATGAGCTCCGAGCGCACGAATCCGCGCACCGTGTCCAGAAGCAATCGGGTCGTTTCGTCGGGTGAGAAGTCGAACATCACCCAGCGCTCGCAGTGGCGTCGGCTCGGGGCACGTCGGTGTGGGTGCATCCCACCGGCTCGATGCGCACTCCGGGGGCGTGCGCTGCCGCGGAATCGACACCGGCAATGGCGTTCGCCTCGAGCACGGTGTGCCGCTCTCGCCGGCTTGAGCCCGCCCCACCCGACGGGGTCGTCGTCGAGACCATCAATCCAGGAACACGACGTCGATGGCGCCGAGCGCTGCGAATTGCGCCCGCACCGTCGAGCCTGCCCGCACCGGCTGCGGATCGGTCGCCGCGCCGGTGGAGACGTACTGACCTGCCTCGATAGTGATTCCGCGTTCGCCAAGGATTCCGGCTGCCTGGATGAGCGCGTCGATGGGATCGCACCTGCATTCGCCGAGGAAGTTCTCCGCCGGCTCGCGGCCGTCGATTCGGATGTCGATGAAGAGGTTGCGCAGGTCGTGCCGGCACCAGTTCGAAATCGCAGACCCGAACACGAACCCGATCCCGGCGCCGTTGTCAGCGATTTCGTCGTTCGTCGTCGGCTTGAACGCCTCGATGCCCTTCGGATAACGATTTCCGATGATTTCGACCGCGACGTGCAGTTCCGCGTGTTCGGCCAGCTCGGCCGCGCCCCAGGGTTGCGGGCGCGGAGCGATCGCGTCGCGCATCCGAAACGCGAACTCGCACTCGACTCGCGAATCAGGGAATCGCGCCATCGACAGCTCGGCCGGTGTGGCGAAGGTCACCGACTCGAACACTCGGCCGATAATCGCTCCGTCGTGGCCGGCCCGCTCTCGCATCGTCGGGCTGGTCGCCCCCAGCTTCCAGCCGGAAACCGGCTGGCCGATCACCGCCGCCATCGCATCCTGAATCGCGTATGCCTCCATGCGTGACTGGGCACGGAGATTCTCCGGGAACGCGTCCACCGGCCGAGCGGCGAGCCAGGCTTCGCCGAGTCGGCGCCCTGCCTCGCGAATTCGATCGTCGGTCATGCTCGGGTCTCGGTGTCGGGATGAGGTGCATATGGAAATGGAATCGCCGGTGCGGCGCAAATGGCTTTCGAGCCAGGCGCGCACGAAAGGCGGCCCGCACGGTGCCGGTGTCGCTCGCAGCCCGGGTAGGCGCACGCTCGTGTACATCGGGGATGTCCGCATTTGACAGGCGGCGCGGGCGCATCGAATAGTCCGCGCGGCGTGGCGGGCCGCACGCTTTCGGGGGCGGCGTGGAGTAGTCGCGTCCACCGATCGATGCGGAGAATCCCCATGAGCGGTCCAGTCAGATTGGCATTGTTCGGCGTGGGTGGTATCGGTACGCGTCATCTGGAACTCGCCGAACTGGAGCCCGAATGCGAAATCGTCGCGGTTGCGGACCCGCTCGAAGCGGCGGGCGCCGCCGCCGAGCGTCACCGCGCACGCTTCTACCGGGACTATCGGGAGCTGCTCGCCCGCGAGAGGCTCGACGGTGCGATCGTCGCCACCCCGAACGACCGTCATGCCGAAGTCGGTATCGCCTGCGCCGAACGTGGGCTGCCGGTCCTTGTGGAGAAGCCGATCACCGACACGCTCGTGTCGGGCCGTGCGCTTCTCGATGCGGCGGCGGATCATGGAGTTCCGGTCGCGGTCGGTCACCACCGCCGTTTCGACCCGGTGGTCGGGATTGCGTGCCACGCAATCCGAAGCGGACGAATCGGTCGGCTCGCCGCGGTCGAGTGCCTGTGGGCCTTGCGCAAGCATGACGCGTACTATGATGCCGACTGGCGCCGTGCCCGCCCGGGCGGCGGGACGGTGCTCATCAACCTGATCCACGAGGTCGATCTCCTGCGCCACATGTGCGGGGACGTCGCCCGGGTCTACGCGGAGGGCGGCTCGCATCTGCGCGGGCTCGAAGTGGAGGACACGGTCGCGGTGACACTGCGGTTCGCCAACGGCGCCGTCGGTACCATCGTCGCATCCGACGCGGCGCCGTCGCCGTGGGGCTGGGAGCTCGGCACCGGCGAGAATCCGCTGATTCCACCCACCGGCCGCAACTGCTTGCGCTTCGTCGGCACCGAAGGGGCGCTCGCGCTGCCGCGCCTGGAACTCTGGCGGCACGACGATGACGTTCCGGGAAGCTGGCACGAGGAAATTCGCTCCCGGACGCTCACTGCAGCCCCCCGCGCTGCCTTGAAGGACCAGCTTCGGCACTTCTGCGGGGTAGTGCGGGGAGAGCACCTGCCGCGTGTGTCGGGAGAAGACGGGTTGCGGACGCTGCGTACGACGCTTGCCATCATCGAGGCGATAGAGCGAGGTGCTCCGATTGTTCTCGAAGATCGTTCTTCACCCACTGCAGCAGGTGGTCCGCAACCGCCACGAGGTCGCCGTCCTGATTCCTGACCTCGGCCTTCGCGACAGTGCGATTCTTCGTCGCGTCGAAGCGGTCGATGCGATACGACACCGTCACCGTGTCGCCGATGAAGACCGGTTTCAGAAACCGCACGCGGTCCATGCCGACCGCCACCGGAGTCTCGTCCGCGTTTCCACGCGTGTCCGCGATCGCCATCGTGGAGACAGTCGAGACAAATCCGACGAGGAGAGTGCCGTGCACCATCCGTCGTCCCCACGCGGAGCGTTCCATGTAAGTCCGATCGACATGGTTCGGGGAGAAGTCGCCGGTGATGCCGGCGTAGAGGTAGACGTCGCTCTCGCTGACGGTCTTGGTGAAGCTGACCTCGCGACCGACCGGGACGGGGCTGTCGAGCATGTTGCATCCTCCGAAAGCACGCTATTGTGCCAACATCGGGCCGGACACGAGACCGTGCATTGCCGATCGGGCCGCCGTCATCGCCGGGATGGCGAACGGCAGTGTCCGAGCAGCCGAGGTCCGGCGTCGCAGCGTGAGCGAGGACTGATGATGCGCGACAAGGTGGTGGTGGTCACCGGCGCGGCGCGCGGCTTCGGCCGCGCCATTGCCGAGCGGATGGGCCGGGACGGATGCCGCATCGTTGCGTGGGACATCGCCCCCGATGCAGGCCAGCCGGCCGCTCACGTCGAGCGCATGGACGTGAGTGACCCGCAATCCGTCGAAGCCGCGACTCGGAACACCCTTTCGGCCATGGGCGGCATCGACGTACTCGTGAACAACGCCGGGGTGAACGGTCCCACGGTGCCGAACTGGGAGTATCCCTTCGAGGACTGGCAGCGGGTGATCGCGGTCGATCTGACCGGTGTGTTTCTGTGCTGCCGGTCGGTGGTTCCGCACATGCGCGAGCGGGGCGAGGGGCGGATCGTGAATATCGCATCGGTCGCCGGCAAGGAGGGGAATGCGAACGCGGGTCCGTATTCTGCGGCCAAGGCGGGTGTGATCGCGTTGACGAAGTCGCTCGGCAAGGAGCTCGCAACGAGCGGGGTGCTCGTGAACTGCATTACCCCGGCGATGGCCGACACCGAGTTGCTGCGAGAGATGACCGCCGAGTACATCGAGGGAATCAAGGCCAGGATTCCGATGGGTCGACTCTGCCGGGTCGAGGAGGTGGCGGAGATGGTGGCGTTCCTGAGTGGGCCGGGGTGCACGTTCACGACCGGCGGTGTGTTCGACCTGACCGGCGGCCGTTCGGTGTACTGACTCCTCGGCGACCGGCGCGGGCGAGTCGCCCGTCGAATCATCCCTTCACCCCTACCTGCGACAGGAGCAACGCGGCGATGCACGACCTGAGTCGACTCTCCATCAATCAGCTCACGACACGCGACCAATGGTCGCTTCCCGAGGCGGTGGACGGCTATGCCCGCGCGGGCATCGGGGCGATGGCGGTGTGGTGGGAGAAACTCCGCGACGTCGGAGCCGATTACGCCGGTCGCATCATCCGCGACGCGGGCATGGAGGTCACCGGCTACTGTGCCGGCGGCATGCTGACCGCACGCGACGAGGTGCGCTGGAGGCGGCGGCTCGACGACAATCGACGCATGGTCGACGAAGCTGCGGCGATCGGTTCGAGCTGTCTGGTCGCACTCGGGGGCGGGCTCGATGAAGGCGACCGCGACATCGAGGGCGCAAGGCGGCGAGCGCTGGATGGGTTCGCCGAGCTTCTCCCGCATGCGCGCGATGCCGGCATTGTGCTCGCGCTCGAGCCGTTGCATCCGATGGTGTGCGCGTCCCGCTCGGTGCTGTGCACCCTGCGCCAGGCGAACGACTGGTGCGACGCGCTCGGCGGCGGCCCCGAGGTCGGCGTCGCGGTCGACACGTACAACGTCTGGTGGGATCCGGAACTCGATGCCCAGATCGAGCGGGCGGCGGGCCGCATCGCCGCATACCACGTTTCCGACTGGTTGGCAGACACGGGAGATCTGCGTTTCGACCGCGGCATGCCCGGTGATGGTGTGATCGATCTCGGACGGTTGGCTCGTTGCGTCGCCGCGGCCGGCTACCGTGGCCGCCAGGAAGTCGAAATCCTTTCCCACCGGTGGTGGCGCGAAGATCCGAACTCCGTCGTCGCGACGGTCATCGAACGATTCGGCAGCGTGATGTAGCGCACGCTGCTCGTGCACCGGGTGTGCCGCTCCGGCGCAATTGCCGAGCGGCAGAGGGCGTTGCAACGAAATCCCGGTGTTGCCGCAAGGTAGGGAAAGGGCTTCGGATCAGGTGGCTCGGCTGGTTCGTCTTCTGGTTCGCGCGACACGTTCACGCACCGTCGCAACGTGCACCGGAGGACCGCAGTACACGTCATGGTCGATTGCGGCAAGTGCGGCGCTGCGCGCGATCGATTCGGTGTCGTGCTCCGATTCGTACAAGGCATGCACCGCTCCGAGTGCGACCGGTGCGCCGGAGCCGATGGCGAAGTAGCGCTCGTAGCGCAGCACGGAGAGATCGGTGGCGACACCGAAAATGCCCTTGGGGCACACCACGAGAAACGTGCTGTCCAGGCTCCCGAACGGCGAATCGGCGTCGTCGGCCTGGTCCTTGTCGAAGTTGTAGCGCTCGTGAAGCTCTCCCCACAGCCGCGTGAAGAACTTGAAGATGTTCACGTCGCCGTCCAGGCGGGGAGGAGTGCGCCGGCGTCCGAGCACGTCCGCCAGGATATTCGAATAGAGCGTCCATCCGGTCGCAGCCAGACAGGCATCTCCAATCTGCATGAACTTCGGTCCCGAGAGGTTCGCGGTGGGCACCCGTTCGGAGCCCAGGTTGGTCTGGCTGTCCGTGGCCAGCACAATCCGTGCGTCCTTGCGTACCGCGACTGCAATCGACATGGTGTTCTCCCGGGACGACGATGATTCGAGGGTGGTCTGTCCGTGTCTGTGGTCACGCGCTCGCCTCGGGTGAGCGGACCGTGAGCCATCGCGCGCGCCTGGACGCGTGTGCGAATTGGTGGCAATCAGGTTGCATTTGCCGGCAACGACTCAGAGCAGCGCCTGGTACGTCAGGACCCGGAGCTCTCGGCGAATCGGATAGGTCGATGACGGCATGAGCTGCGTGAGCAGCAACACGAGAAGGTCCTCGGCCGGATCGATCCAGAACGCAGTGCTCGCCATGCCTCCCCACGCGTACTCCCCGGGCGAGCCGAGGATTCGGGCCTTGGCCGGGTCGAGCACCACCGATACACCGAGCCCGAATCCGATGCCCGCGAAGGGCATCTCCGCGAACCGCGGCCGACCCATGTCCACGAGGTCGCCCGGCAGGTGGTTCGCGGTCATGAGCTCGACGCTCTTTCGCCCGAGGATGCGGGTATCTCCAAGGGAGCCGCGCCCACCAAGCATCCGCATGAAACGCAGGTAGTCGGACGCGGTCGAAACGAGTCCGCCACCGCCGGAGTGCGTGACCGCGGGCTCCAGGAATCGGCTTCCGTCGGCGGAATCCGCGAGCTTGAGCCCGCCGTTCTCGGACTGGACATAGTTCGATGCCAGCCGGTACGCCTGCCCCTCGCGCACGTGAAAGCCCGTGTCGCACATGCCGAGCGGGCCGAAGATTCGTTTGTCGAAAAACGCGTCGAGACTGACGCCAGACCAGATCTCGACGAGCCGCCCGAGCACATCGGTCGAAATGCTGTAGTTCCATCGCGTTCCGGGCTGAAACATCAGGGGCTGGGCGGCGGCGGCCTCCACCACGTCCGCCAGCGGGCCGAGGTTGGCGTTGAACTCGATTCCGTGATTGCGGTAGAGCGCGTCGACGGCGTGTTCGTGCTGGAATCCGTAGGTAAGCCCCGAGGTATGGACCATGAGGTCGTGCACGGTGATCGGCCGCGCGAGGGGCACGGTGGCGAATGACTCGGCGTCTCCACTGTCGAACACCCTGGTCTCGGCGAATGCGGGAATGTATTTCGCGACCGGATCGTCGAGCTGGAAGCAGCCTTCCTCGTAGAGCATCAACGCTGCGACGGACGTGATCGGCTTCGTCATCGAGTAGATGCGATAGATGGTGTCGAACTCGACCGCTTGCCTTGCATCGACATCGCGGTAGCCGCACGTTTCGAGCCAAGCGAGGCGATCGTTGCGCACGACCGCAACGAGCAGACCCGGGAGCCTTCCCGAGTCCACCCAGCGCCGCATCCATTGCGTGATTCGGGCAAGGCGGGGGGTGGAGAGGCCGACATCCTCCGGCCGGGTGTCGATCTGCACTACCGGATGCCGCGCGAATCGGTGGGAGCGTCGACCTGCGCCAATGCGCCGGTGTTCGACGCAGCCGTCGGTATCTTGCGATGTGTCATTCTCCGCCTCGATTCCTGGAGATCATTGCGAATGCACGTTCGACGAGCGGTCACTGTGGTGCGATCAGGCTCTGTTTGATCGACATCCGTCGGTCCCTGTGCCCGAGGATAGCGCACCCGGGAGGGTGCCTCACCCGCTTCGGGTGTTTCGCGTCGCCCGGGGAGTCGCCAGCGCCTTCTTTCCCGACGCAGACGTTGCTACAGTGCAGAAGAGAACGCGCTACCGGATCCTCGATTCGAATGAGTGGGACTTCGGAGTCGTCAGCCGGTGGCATCACGCTGCGCGACATCTATCTGGCCCGTGCCCGAATCGCGCCGTGGATTCGGCGTACGCCGCTCGTCGCGTCTGCGTCGTTGTCCGCGATCGGACCTTCCCGAATTTCTCTCAAGCTGGAAACCACGCAGGATACCGGTGCATTCAAGCTGCGGGGCGCAACGAACTTCGTGTGTGCATCCGGCGATGCGGCGCGGGCTCGTGGCGTGGTCACCGTGTCGACCGGCAATCATGGCCGAGCCGTGGCCCATGCGGCGCGCCGTGTCGGAGCTCGAGCAGTGATATGCATGTCGGAGCTCGTGCCCCGCAACAAGCGCGAGGCCATCGAGGCGCTCGGTGCCGAAGTCCGCATCATCGGGTGCTCCCAGGACGAAGCCGAGGTCGAGATGCAGCGGCTGGTCGACGAGGACGACCTTGCGCTCGTTCATCCGTTCGACGATCCGTTGGTCATTGCCGGGCAAGGCACCATCGGGATCGAGCTCCTCGAGGATCAGCCCGAAATCGATACCGTGATCGTGGCGCTTTCCGGGGGTGGTCTGATCTCGGGGATTGCGCTTGCGCTGAAGGCGGCGAACCCATGCATTCGGGTCGTCGGGGTGACGATGGAGCGAGGCGCCGCGATGTACGAGAGCGTGCGCGCCGGGCGTCCGGTGGAGGTCGAGGAGAAGCCATCGCTTGCCGACAGCCTGGGCGGCGGAATCGGTCTCGCCAACCGATTCACGTTCGACCTGACGCGGGCGCTTGTGGACGACTACGTACTGGTCACCGAATCCGAGATCGCGCGTGCGATCCGGCACCTCTACTGGAACGAGCGGGTCATCGCGGAAGGAGGCGGTGCCGTGTCGGTCGCCGCAGTGCTCGCCGAAAAGGTCCCGAACCTCTCCGGAAACGCGACGTGCATCGTGAGCGGCGGCAACATCGACATGGCCGCATTCACGCACATCGTGACCGACGACGCGTCTCGATGAGCCGCTGGACGATCAGCTCGGGGGCCGTTGAGTCAGCGTAATCCGGTTCCAGCCGTCGCGTCGCTCGTACGAGACCTCGTCCATGAGCGACTTGACGAAGTACACCCCCAGTCCTCCGATCCTCCGATCCTCGACGCTGGCATCGAGATCCGGGTCGGGGGCCTGGGAGAGTGGGTCGAACGCAATCCCGTCATCCTCCAGAACGATCACCAGTGTCTCTTCCTGCTCGGTCAGCGTGATGCGGATTTCATGCTCGTCGGTGTCTGCATAGCCATAGCTGACGATGTTCGTGATCAGCTCATCGAGCGAGAGATTGGCGTTCATGATCCATTTCATCGGCCAGCCGCGGGCCTCGCCGTGGGTCTCGATCGCCTCTGCGACCCGGATGAGCTCCGTCAGGTCGTTCTTCACGTTCAGGGTCAGTGTAGACAATGGTCTGTTTCTCGAAGGACCGCATTCACACCGTGGCTTCGGGCGAGGCGTGGTCTGGAGACAGCGTTCCCTTGTAGCAGAGCACGACGCAGGTGATGTCGTCGAACTGGGGCGCCTCGCCGGTGAAGTCGTCAACGGCGCTGACGATGTCCGTCACATCCTTTCGTGGGCCCTGGGCCACGGGAAGGGTGCGGGCGGTGACCAGCAGCCGATCGTCGCCGAATGGCTCGTCGTGGTCGTCGAACGCTTCGGTCACGCCATCGGAGAACAAGACGAGACGCGTTCCGGGCTCCATGTCCACGTGGCCGTCGTCGTAGTCGAGACCGTCGAACATGCCGAGCGCGACACCGCCGGTCGTCTGCAGGGGACCGGCGTCGTCGCTTTCGACCAGAATTGGGGGATTGTGGCCGCCGTTGGCATAGACGAAATGTCCGGTGCGATCGTCCAGTACGCCGTAGAATACGGTCACGAACAGCTCCTCGGCGTTGTTCTGCTCCAGAAAGTCGTTGACGATGGCGAGGACGCGGCCCGGCGCATCGACGTGTTGTCTGGCGGTGGCGCGGATCATCGTGCGTGCCATGACCATGAACAGACCAGCCGGTACGCCCTTGCCGGACACGTCGGCGACCACCACACCGATGTGGTGGCGATCGAGATTGAAGAAGTCGTAGAAGTCGCCGCCCACCTCCTTTGCAGGTCTCATGATGCCGGTCATCTCGACCGTGTCGGACAGCGGCATCGTTTTCGGCAGCAGCGAGAGCTGCACGCGGGCCGCGATATCCAGCTCTTTCTGAAGCGCAATGAATGCGTTCTTGGTGGCGAGCGCCTCGCGCAGTCGCTGGTTCTGGTCCTGAACTCGCTCCGACATCTTCTGGAACGCCAGCGCCGTCATGGCAAGGCTGTCGAGCTCTCGGGTCAGTGCGCTCGAAGCGCTGTCGGTCGCGTCGGCGATCGACAGGACCACGTCCTCGTTTCCGGGCGTGTCCTGGACCACGTGCTCGAGTTGGTCCAGTTCCTCCAGCACCGTGTCGCGTTCGTCCTTGTCGAGCGTATCGGCCAGCTCGGTCATCTCCCGCCGAATGAAACGCTCCTGGCGGTGGCGCTGGCGCTCGCGCGAGCGGCGGAAGCGGTCGAAGGCAATCAGGTTCGCACGGAATACGTTGACGGCCCCGGCGATCCGCCCCACCTCGTCATTGCGCCCGCTTGTACCTTCAATCCGGGCCTGAAGATCACCTCGCGACAAGGCGTTCAGCACCCCGACGCCCTCGGTCAGTGGCGCGAAGGAACGAGCCATGTAGTAGCCGAGGCCGAGCAGCACCAGCACGAAGAAGAAGATCATTGCCCCGACGGTGAACTGGCTGACCCGCCTCTGTCGGTGGGCGAGTTCCGTCACATCCTTGATGCTGACGAGGCGTGCGACCAGGCTGCCAAGCTCGGCTCTCTCTGGAAGTACCACGGCCGAGTAGACGCGATCGTTCGTCTCCACCACCTGCAGGGAATCGACCCCGGTCAGATCGATGAGCTTTCCGATGCTTGTCCACAGGTCCGTCGCCGAACCGGCGAGCAGTCTTCCCCGACGGTTGACGATCAGCACCGATGATTTGGTGGCCTCCTCCAATTCGAGGATCGCCTCGTCGATATCCGTGGCATAAACGGCCGTTCCGGCGATACCGATCGCACCCGTGGGGGCGTTCAGCGGGAATGCCAGGGCGACTGCGATATTGCGGGCCTGATCATTGCCGACGCCGTGGACGCGGACGCCCTCGAGCGCGGCGTGCCTCGCCACCTCGGCGGTGACGATCGGGGTCTGGAAGACATCGGAACGCGAGGAGTAGGCGAGCGATCCGTCGGCGTTGAGTACGTCGAATCGATGGGCGAGATTCTGGTCGCGGAGTTGCTCCGCGATGATCGCGCCAAGCCGTTGGATTTCGATCTGGTCGCCCGTGTAGACGGCTTTGAGGAATGATTCGTCCTCGGCCGCAATCCAGGTCTTGTCCGCCATGCGCAGGACGAGGCTCGCGTTGATCTTGCGCCACAGCGTGGAACGATCGGCGACGGTGGCGCCCACGAACTGCTCCGTGAGCAACTCCTCGCGCTTGAGAGAGGCAGCCACGAGACCAATGCAGATGACTGCAAAGGCCAGAATGACGAGCAGGCTGATTCGGGTACGCAGCAGCACCGATCTAGCGCCTCTTCCGCGTCCTTCCTAGCCTTCGATCGGGCTCGTGTTGAAGTCCGCGATGGCGATCATGTCCATGGGCGGATACATGCGGAGCTCCCTCGCGACGTCGATGTTGATCCACAGCTTGTAGCGGGCGAGACGCGCCACCGGCAGCTCTTCCGGTGACCGCTTCTCGACCAGGATTCGCTCCGCCTGGAGCGCCGTCAGCTTGCCGAGGGTATGGTAGTCGGTCACCAGTCCGAACATCGCCCGGGAGTTCTTCAGCGGCGCCTGGACGGCGGAGAACGTCGGCAGGCCGGCAGCGATCGCGGCGGCGGTGTAGGCGTTGGCATTGCGCACGATGAAGGCGTCCGGCCCCATGTACAGAAGCTCGGCGCCCTTCTCCTGGGCCTGCTTGACGAGTTCGGGCACCGTGTCCGGGTCCGGCTTGCCGTCCTTCATCGGCACCGGAATCGGGATGACCTTCATGTCCAGGTTGGGAGCGTAGTCGAGCAGCTCCTGGACGTTGATGCGCGAGTTGGTCGCGCCTTCGTTGTAGATGACCGCGATCGTCCTGAACGGCCGATAGGCCCGAATCGTATGGAGATGGGATTCGACGGAGGCCAGAAATCCGACGCCGGTGACGATGCGGCCGGGGCGTTCGAAACTCTCCACGATCCGGGCCGCCTTGGGATACGCCACGACTGTGAACACACCGGGGATGTCCCGTACAAAGGACTCCGGCGAGTCGGTATCGATCTTGCCCACAATACTGGTGGTGGTGCCCGTCCCCCACGTGTAGATCAGGTCGGGCCGGACGCGCTTGATCTCCTCCACGATCGGTGGTGCGTTGCGCCGGTCGAGGTTCAGATTGCGCACCGTCATTTCGAACGGGATACCGCGCTGGGTCAGGTAGGCGCGGAATCCTCGTTCGACGTCCGTCTCTCCGCGCCATACCACACCGAAGATTCGGAAGGGAGTGAGGGTCTGGCCGTCATTCGAGGTCTGGGCCAGTCCTCGCGTGGCCATGAGGCCGAACGCGAGACACAGTATCAGGGTTGCAAGGCGGATGGGTCGTCTCACGCGATTTTCCTCCGTCGCACGAGGGACGGGCGTTCCGAAATCTGCATCATGATCATGTACAGGACGATGGATACCAGCACGATGACGCCGATTCCGACGATGGCACCCTGGTAGCCGAAACTGGCTGCGAGCGCGCCCGCGACCACCGGTCCCAGCACCATTCCCGCCCGTTCCACGAGCCGATAGGCGCCGATGATGGATGCCTGGCCGAGACTATGGTGGCGACTGGCCATTTCCTGCACGATGGCCAACTGCGAGGCGAGAGAGAGCGCGTGACCGACGCCGAGCGCGAGGATAGCAATCATCACCGCGTTTGACGCGCCGCCGACAGCGTGGTCGGACAGGCTTGCAAGGCATCCGAGGCCTGCAACTACGCCGCCCACCGCGACAACGGTGGCATGTCGCCCGGAGCGGTCGGCGAATCGGGTAGCAAACGGCATGCAGAGAAGCGTCGACACACCGTAGAGCATGATCATCCATCCGATGACGGACTGCCGGTTTCCGAGTTCGCTCAGGTAAAGCGGTACCAGATAGAACAGAAAGCCGGCCAGAATGAGCTTTCCTGGCACAGCGGCGAAGATGGTGACGGCAAAAAGGCGGCCATCGGAGAGGAGAGCACGCCACTCGTCGCCCACGCTGGCGACCCGGAGCATTGGCCTTCTTGTCGGCCCCTTGTCGAGCATGGTGTAGACGATAAGTCCCGAGACGACGGCCAACGTCGCCGAGATCAGGAATGTCGCCTCGTAGCCGATGCGTCCAGCGAGGATGCCGCCGATGGACGGTCCGCAGATGGTAGCGGCGAACACCGCACCGACGAACACGGACATGTCCTGGGCTCGGCTGCGCTCCTGCGTATTCTCAGCCACCCAGGCTTGAGCGGCGATGAATATCAACCCATAGCCAAAGCCTGAAAGGACACGCCATCCGATGAGGTCGTAGTACCCTTGGGCAAGAAAGGTGCCGAAATAGCCGATGATGGCGGGCACGATTCCCGCAAGGAATACCGCCCGGGCCCCGAACCGATCCGAGAGTCGGCCGCCGAACGGAACCGTGACTGCCCCCGCGAGCATGAACAGTGCAATCGGCAATCCGAACAGCAACTCGTCCGATATGGTTGCGTCGACCGGACTGAGCCGAGCGACGAACAACGGCAGGAAGGAGCGCGGCAACTCTTCCGCGAACATGAACAGAAACAGCGGCACCCTCATCTGCATGGCGCTTCGCGGCCGAAGCGCCTCGCCGCCCGCGAAGCGGTAACGGTCGTCGACCTGCTGACACGCCGTCCAGATTCGTTGTGCGATGCCCTTGTCGATCTGGGCGTCCCTGATCTCTCTCGCGTCGAACTGGAAGTCTTCATAGCGCTGCCGCAGACTGCGCAGCGTGCGATTCAGGGCGGAAACGAGTTGTCCTATCTCGTCGCCTGAACGAATCAGGAGCTGATTGCCGAATATTCCTCGAGCACCGTCCGCCAGCATGGTCTCGATGCGTTCCATGGGCCCGGAAACCCGCACGCTCATCATGAACATCAGGATTTCCAGCGTCACCAGCAAGGAGACCACGATGACGGTGACGGCTTCGTACAGGAGATCGGACAACCGGTTGCGAACGTATTCCCCACTGACACCGACATGCAGCACGGCGCTGACTGCGTCGTCGGTGACGATCGGAAATGCGCCGTTGATGAATCCCGAGACTTCGCTCTTGGAGGTCGCTGCACTGCGGGAGTCGGGCAGGCCGGGCAGGATGCGTTCCAGAACTTCAGGAGAAACACCGCGTGCGAACAGAACCTCCGAGGAGGCATCGAGGATGAGCAGGTACTTGATGTCCGAATTCGAGGAGAGGATCTTGTCGAGAAACGGATCGACCGCCACCAGTTCGTCGGGGGGAATGCGCAGATCGTTCACGACGAATCTGAGCTGAGAGGCGACGGCACGACCGACGACATCGGCCTTCCTGCTCAGTTGCGGCTCGAGCACCCGTTCGAACCCGGTCACGGCGAACCAGGCGACGACGGTCTGGCCGAGCAACAGGATGCTCGCGGCGAGCAGTACCAGTCGACCGAGGGTTCCGCGCGCGCGGGTGACGCCCTTGGGCATGAGTCCGCGGTCAGGTCTCCGGCTTTCCGCAGGGGCAGTCATACGGCTTCTTCTTCGTCCAGCCGTCGAATTTCCTTGATGGCAGCATCGATGTCGTCGTAAGCAGCCCGGGCGGTGGTCGCGAAGGCGGCGAGCTCCGGATGGTCGGTCCGCATCTCGTCGAGCGCCACGCCGCCTGCGTGCTGATTCGTGATTTCGTCCAGGGAGTCGGAAATGCCTCGCAGCTCCCCGCGCAGTCTCCGCAGCATGATCATTGCTCCGATAATGCTCAGCGGAGTCATGCCCAGCACCACCACCGCGCCGACGATGACCAGTCGCGCCGTCTGTTCGGCCACGGTGTCGTCAAAGAAGTCGCGGGAATAGCGCAGCGCGAGCGAGCCGACATCGCGGCCGAGGTTATCTCGTAGCGGGACCCCGACGACACGGGCGTCGCGCTCCAGATCGGACCAGACCTCCCTGCCGCGGCTGGCTCGCCACGATGTCACCCATTCCTCCGTGACGAGGTCACCGATGAAGCTGGGATCGGTGCTGAACAGCACGATGCCGGTATCGTCGAAAATCTCGATGGACAGGATCTTCTCGTCTGCCCGTCGGTACTCGTCCAGTTCCTCGGCTATGCCCTGGAGTTCAGCGAGCGCGATACCGAGGTCCATCTGCGTCTGCACCCGCTGACGGATGTCGTTCAGCTCGAACTCGAACCGTGAGGCGAGAAAATCGGCAAGCGTGCGTTCGAACATGTGCTGGCTCAGAGTGGCAGTGATGGCCACGCCGGCCGCCAGAATTGCCGCCAGCGCCAGCGTCAGTTGCGATGCCAGTCCGAACGCCATTCAGCACCCCGTGCGCATCCGCGTGGGGCCATGACACCACGAAATTGCACGGACTATCAAGCACATTGTGTAGCCATGACGGAGGTTCGTTGATGTAACATTCGTCGGAAAGACGGGTGTACCCTGAGCATGGCAACGAATGAGGCGTTGTCAACCGGCCAAGCGCACGGACGGCAAGCAGCAAGGCCATGGCATGCGCAGGAGCCACGGGGACGGTCGTGAATATCGAGGTCATCAGCCCATGGCACGATCGAATCGAATGTAAGCCAGTGAACGTCGAAGCGCTGGCACGAGCCGGCGAACCGGCCTGCGGATTTTCAATCAAGAGGAGCATCCGGCGGTTCCGATGGGCGTGACAGTCGATGTAGGATCCGCAGGTCACGCCCAATACGGCCTCATCTCACGACTCACGCGGGCATCCAACGCGTTTCGCAACGCTGCTGAGAGGCGGTAAGCTGAGGAATGCCAAAGTGCAGAACGTCGCCGAATTCATCGCACGGACACTCCGACGGTCGAACGTGAATTGCATGTTCGGCTACCCCGGCCAGTCCAATCTGCAGTTGCTGCAGGCGGCAACGTCGGAAGGTATCCGCTATGTGCAGACCGCGGACGAGAGGGGTGCGGCGTTTGCGGCGGCGGGCTATACGGAATCGTCGGGAGCGCCGGGGGTCGTGTGCGTGTCGAAAGGACCCGCGACCACGAATCTGCTTACATCGCTCATGTCGGCACGTCTCGACGGTGTTCCGATGTTGGCGATAACCGGCAACGTGGCCCAGGCGTGTCATGGCCGGCACAGCTTTCAGGAGTTCGACCCTGTAACCGCGTTCGAAGCCTCCGGCGCCGTGAAGCAGGCGCGATATGTCGATGCGCCCGAGCATGTTCCGGCGGTCCTTTCGGAGCTGGTTCGAACCGCCTGGACCGAGCCCCACGGTCCCACCCTTCTGGATCTTCCGTACACGTTGCTGAGCAGTGCGCTTGAAGCCCCGCCCGAATTCATTGTCATGCCCGAGCGCATTTCCACGCTTGCAAGCGCGCACGGCCGGCGTGCGGTGGAGCGCACGGCGGATTGTCTGCGGAGCGCTCGCCGGCCGGTCCTTGTCGTTGGCCGCGGCGCCCGGCGCGACTATCGGCATGTACGTGCATTCATCGAAGCGGCCGACATCCCGGCCGTCCACACGATGGGAGGCACCGGAGTGATCCTGTCGTCCGATCCCCGCTATGGAGGGTTCCTCCGTCACACGGGAAGCGGCGATGCGGCATTTCTCGTGCAGAATGCCGACGTTGTCCTGGCGCTCGGGACCGGTCTGGACGATCGTGCCACGGCAGACCGAGAGGCGTTCGCACCGAATGCGGTGAAGATTCAGGTGGATCTCGATGCTGCAGCGCTCGGACGCACCATACCGGTGGACATCGCAATCAACGAGTCGGTGCACGCCGTTCTGACGGAGCTGGACGCCTGCATGTCACATCCCGTCCGGTGTCGGGACAACCTCGACGAGCTCCGCGCGTGGAGACGCTCGGAACCCCGCGCAATGGTGCGTCGAGGCGCCCTCGGTGCCCGCGAGATTATCAATGCCGCATCGGAGGCGCTACGCGATGCGATTGCGGTCAAGGACTCGGGGTCGCACAAGTACTGGGTGACGCAGTACGCGCCCTGCTCTCATCCCCGGAAGTCGATCGCATCGTGTCATTTCGGCTCGATGGGGTTCGGGCTTCCGGCCGCGGTCGGCGCGAGCATCGCCCACCCTGGAGCCTCGGTGATCGCCATCTGCGGGGACGGCTGCATCCTCATGTCGAGCGCGGAGTTGCGCACTGCGGTCGTGGAACGGTGCGACAATCTCAAGGTCATCGTGTTCAACAACGGCGGCCTTGGATCGACACGCGATTTCGAGCACCGAATCGGCGCGTCCAGTCGGGTCCTCAGCGATTTCGGCGAGCATGTGAATTGCGCCGGAATTGCCCAGGCGATGGGCATGCCAAGTCATACGATTAGCCGGAGAGAGGATCTTCCGACGTTGTCGCAGGGACTCCTGCAAAGTGGCCTTGCGCTGTTCGATTGCCATATCGATCCGGCGGAGCCGAAGTCTCCGAGCGTACCCTATACGAAACCGCTCGACGCGATGCTCGAGCACGAGCGGCTGAAGCGAACGGCCTGAGCGGCCGCACGAGGATCCCGACGGATTCGTCAGGATAATTCAGGTGGGTGCACGGGCGATGATGCGCACGGCGACGACGGAAGATTTCGTCTTGCCGTGCGTTCCAGCCAGCCCTGCCGGGAGATGAACATGGATCAGCAGAGTCATTCGGAAGCCGCGTTGCGCGACAAGGCCCGGGCCTTTCTTCCAGGGGGGAGCTTCGGAAACGCGGGCGCCGACCTCGTCATCGTCGAAGGCACCGGCGGTCGGGTGCGCGACGCGGCGGGCAAGGAGTACGTCGATTTTCTGCTTGGCTCCGGACCCATGCTCATCGGCCACCGTCATCCGGAGGTGATGACGGCGGTGCGCGAGCAGCTAGAGCGCGGCACCACTTTTTTCGCGAACAGTGCCCCCGGAATTCTGCTGGCGGAGGCCATCTGTGAAGCGATGCCCTGCGCGGAGAAGGTACGCTTCACGAGCAGCGGCTCGGAGGCTACCCTCTACGCGATGCGCGCGATGCGCGCGTTCCGCGGTCGCTCGAAAATCCTCAAGTTCGAGGGCGGCTATCACGGCATGAACGACTATGCCCTGATGAGCCTCGCGCCCCGGCGGCGCAGCAACGGTATCGAGCCGATCCCGGACTCTCCCGGCATCCCGGAGGCCATTCGGGAGGAGGTTCTGGTCGCGCCGTACAACGACTTGGATGCGGTCACCGCGATTGTCGAGGAACACCACGACTCACTCGCTGGCGTGATCGTGGAGGCGTTTCAGCGGGTGATCCAGCCTCGACCCGGATTTCTCGAAGGGCTTCGGGCGCTCACCGAGCGTCATGACCTTCCGCTCGCGTTCGATGAGGTCGTCACCGGCTTTCGACTTTCCTACGGAGGTGCGCAGGAGTTTTACGGAGTGGTGCCGGATCTGTGCACCGTGGGCAAGGTCGTCGGGGGAGGATTTCCCCTGGCGGGTCTCGTCGGCCGGGAGGAAATCATGGCGCAGTTCGATCAGGGTGCGGCGGGCGAGGAAGGGTTCCTGCCGCAGATCGGGACCTTGAGCGGCAATCCGATTGCGGCCAGTGCCGGCCTCGCGACCCTTGGGGTGCTGCGCGCGGACGAGGCCTACGCACGGCTCTTCGACAACGGCCGCAAGCTCATGGACGGACTCGCGAACGCCATGCGCAGTGCCGGCGTCGAAGCGCAGGTCTGCGGCGAGCCCTGCGTGTTCGACATCGTGTTCACCGACCAGCCGATCGTCGACTACTGGTCGTGGGAAAGTGGGGACAAGAGCAGCAACGCCCGGTTCAACGCGGTGCTGCGCGAGCACGGAGTGCTCAAGGGCACCTCGAAGTTCTATGTGTCCGTCGCCCACACGCAGGAAGACATCGACCAGACCCTCGGCGCGTTCGAGGCGGCGGCGGCGGAGATCGCCCGGCACTGAGTGCGTTGGGGCGCTCGGGCGGTACCCGCACGGTCGGATGAATCGGCGGGTCAGGAGATCTCGTTCAGCGGCTCGGTGTGGAACGTGGCTCGTCCTTCAACCTGGATGCGGCAATTGAGCAACGTGGAGCCGGTATCAGGTCAGGGTCCCGATTCCGCCGGCCTCCGGCGGGCCCTTGGCTGCTTTGTCACCGGAGTGACCATCGTGACCGCGCGCGGGGTCGATGGCCAGCCGCGAGGTTTCACCGCCAACTCGTTCACGTCGGTCTCGCTCGACCCGCCTCTGGTGCTCGTGTGCGTGGGACACGAGACCGAGTGTTTCAATGTCTACCGCCAATGTTCGCGCTTCGCGGTCAACATGCTCGGAGATTCGCAACAAGCGATCTCGGTCCGGTTCGCCACAGAGCATTCGGACCGTTTTGCCGGGGTGTGCTGGCGAGAAGGCTGGTACGGGTCGCCGATTCTCGAAGGCTGCGTCGCGTCGCTGGAGTGCGCGGTCTGGCGCAGGTTCGAAGCTGGCGATCACATGGTTCTCATCGGACGAGTGCTCGCGTGCGAGGACTCCACCGATCGGCCGCTTGCATACTGGCGCGGGCGCTATCGGAGCCTGCCGGTCGATGATGATGGAAGCGAGCGTGGGGACGGGCGCCCGACTCCCCCGGTACCCTAGTCCGGGTTCGGTGGCGAGTCGTCGCAGCACCTGGTCCGGGTAGCATGTCGATGAGCCACGACGACAGCGATTCGTTGTGCGCCGAGATTGCCCGGCGGGTCATGGGGTGGACGGCGGCCGACATTCCCTGGGCCTATGACTCGCAGACATCGGTGTGGCACGCCGCGGGGGGCGATCCGGTCATGACGGTGTTCTCGTGGCGGCCGGACTGCAACGATGCCCAGAACATGCAAGTTCTCGACCGGATGCTCGAACTGGGATTCGAGATCGAATTGACCGCATGTTGCGAGGCCACGGTCGTCGAGTTCCGCCATGGTGCGACGCCGGTGGCTCACGACGAGGATGGAAACCGAAAGATTGCGCTGCTGCGTGCAGCCCTGGTCGCCGTCCGCGATCAGGGTCGGTAAGCCGCAGCGTAACGCTGTTCTCCCTGGTGGTGCGGACGCCGGCTCGACCTGCGCGGCGGTGGTGTTTCCGGTCGCCCGGTCGCCCGGTTTCCGGGGCACCCTCCGGTGTTTCGGCAGATGCCGGCACATCCGGCGCGGGGTCGCCCGAACCGTGCCGCGCGGTCAACACGGTCCGGCGTGCAGGCCTTGACGGCGCTCGGCGAGCCAGTCCTCGACGAGGCGACGGCTGATCGAGTCGAACGGAGGCAGGATGAGGGCCCCGGAGGCAGTGTCCGCCTCGATGCGCTCCGGGGTGTACCAGTCGGCCTGCGCGATCTCGTCCCCGTCGACCGCGATGTCGCTGGTCTCGGCGGCGGCCCGGAAGCCGAGCATCAACGATTGCGGAAAGGGCCACGGCTGCGAGCCGCGATAGGTGACTTTGCCCACCCGCACCCCGACCTCCTCGAACGTCTCGCGGGCCACCGTATGCTCGAGGGTCTCCCCGGGTTCGACGAATCCGGCCACCGTCGACCGGCGTCCCGGGGCCCAGTTCCGCCTGCGTGCGAGCAGGCAACGGTCGTCGTCGACGACGAGGGTGATGACTGCCGGGTCGGTACGGGGGAAGTGCTCCCGCCCGCAATCCGCATCGGTGCATCGGCGTACGTGGCCGCCTCGGGTCGACATCGTTGGCGTGCCGCAGGCGCCGCAGAATCGATGCGTTCGGTGCCAGTGCACCAGGGCGCTCGCGTAGGCGAGCGCCGAGGAATCCCGATGGCCGAGATCGGTGATGACTTCGCGAAGCCCGAGCAGCGTGACCGAATCGGGAAGCGAGGGTGGCGCGTCGGTCACGTCGACCGCGAAGTACGCGATGTCCTCGTGCACACCGAGCAGGATCGGATCGCCCGGCAGCGAGCCTTCGATGGCGTCGTGGGCGAGGAACCATGGCCGCCGAGCACCGGTCTCGGCACGGACGAACGGATGCCGGCCCGAGGCGACCGCGACAAAGCGGCTGGTCGGTGCCCTGAGTCGGTCGTCGATCCACGCCGGATCCTCGCGTCGCATTGCGACCCGGTCCATGGCGTCGTCGGCGTAGTGAATGGTTCGTTGCGGCATCGAAACCTCTGGCGGCGGTATCGGGCGCCCGATGCTACCGCATACGCGAGACAGCTCGATCGAGCGCACGGGCCAACGCGGTTTCGAGCGGGCGCGCGTAGCCTCGACTATGATCGACCGATGATCGCTCTCGTCCACCACAGGCCGAGTCGCCGCTTTCCCCCGCACGGTACCGGGTGCCGTCGACTCTCGTGAACCCCTTCCTCACGACCAGGGAAGTCGCCGACCTCCTCCGGGTCAAGGAACGCAAGATCTACGAGCTCGTCGCGGAGCAGGAGATTCCGGTGAGCCGGGTGACGGGGAAGATGCTGTTCCCGCGCGATCTCGTCGAAGCCTGGGTGCGCCGCCGAGTGGGGCTCGCCGCCGGCGCGGCCGACCTTGCCCCGCCGCCGCCGGTGCTCGCGGGTAGCCACGACCCCCTGCTCGACTGGGCGATCCGTGAATCGGGCTCCGAGATTGCGACGTTCTTCGGCGGCAGCATCGACGGGCTCTCGCGGATGACGGCGCGCAAGGCGTTCGCGGCGGGCATGCACGTGTTCGACCCGCAGACCGGGGAGTTCAACCGGGACGTCGTCGCGGACGAGTTCTCGAACCAGCCGGTGGTGATGATCGAATGGGCATGGCGCATACAGGGACTGGTGGTGGCCAGTGGCAACCCCAAGGGGCTCGCGAGCGCCGCGGACCTCGGCGGGGTCCGGTTCGTGCCCCGCCAGCCCGAAGCAGGAAGCTATCTGCTGCTCCGCCACCTGGTCGCAGAAGCGGGAATCGATCTGGACACCGTTGTGATGCTCGATCCACCCGCCCGTACCGAAGCGGACGTCGCCCAGCACGTGCTCGAAGGGCGTGCCGACGCCGGTCTGGCGGTGGAATCGGTTGCCCGGATGCACCGGCTGGATTTCATTCCGCTCTTTCGGGAGCGCTACGACCTGCTGGTGTGGCGCCGGGAGTACTTCGAGGCGCCGATGCAGCGTCTGCTTGCGTTCTGCGCCAGCGCTGCGTTCCAGCGCCGCGCGACCGAGATTGGCGGCTACGAACTCTCGGGGCTCGGTACGGTACGGTACAACGGCGGCTGATTCCGCTCCATCGAAACCGACCGGCAGGTCACCGCGCGATTCCCGTTGTCCGGCCGCGGCCGGAGCCGACTGATAGTGCGACGCGACGAAGCCTACGCGGCGGGCTCCCTCTCCACCGGCGCCTCCCCGAGCCATTCTTCGAGCACCTCGTTGGTGTGCGCGCCGAGCGCGGGTGGCGCACGGTTGATTTCGAACGCATATCCGCTCATCGAAACCGGGAAGCCGATGGTGCGCGTCTCCACTCCATTCGGCAGGGTCAGCGGATGGACGAGCCCGAGATGCGCAACCTGAGGATCGTCCAGGACCCGCGGGTAGTCGTTGATCGGTGCGCAAGGGACTCCCCGGGCATCCATCTCTTCGAGCCATTCGGCGGCGGTCCGCTCGGCGAATCGCGGGCCGAGAATGGCGACGAGATCGCCTTGGTGTTCCGCACGGAGAAGCTGCGAGGTGAAGCGTGGATCGTGGGCGAGACCCGGCAGTCCGACAGCGGCACACACCTGCGCGAACAGCCGGTCGTTGCCCGCCGCGATGATGAAGTGCTCGTCGCGTGCGCGAAACGCCTGATAGGGCGCGTTGCGGGGGTGCGCGGAGCCGAGCGGTCGTGGCGCCGCGCCGGTGCCGAAGAACTCGCTGGTCTGCAGTGCCGCCACGCCGATGAGGCTTCCCAGCATCGAGCAGTCGATGTACGTGCCGTGGCCGGTCTCCCGAGCCCGCATGAGGTTCGCGGTGATGGTGTAGGCGGAGTAGAGCCCCGCGCAGAAATCGCCGACCGGGACGCCGCACTTGACCAGTCCGCCGCCGGGTTCGCCGGTGACGCTCATCAGTCCGCTCATGCCCTGCACGGTAACGTCGAACGCTCCCTTGTTCGCGTACGGTCCGGTCTGTCCATAGCCCGAAATCGAGCAGTACACGATTTTCGGATTGCGGGCGCTGACCGCGCCGTAGTCCGCTCCGAGGCGTGCGAGCACCCCCGGACGGTAGTTCTCGACCAGCACGTCGGCCACGGCGGTGAGCCGCAACAGCCGATCGACGTCGCCGCGCTCCTTGAGGTCGAGGACGACGCTGCGCTTGTTGCGATTGAGCGACGCGAAATTCTCGCTGTAGACGGTGTCGTCACCGTCGGCGGTGGAGAGCGGCGGCCAGGCGCGCATGCCGTCACCTCCGTCGGGGCGTTCGATCTTGATGACGTCGGCCCCCAGATCCGCAAGCAGGGACCCGGTGAAGGGCCCTGCCGCGATCTGGCCGAACTCGACTGCCCGTACGCCGGCAAGCGGCCCTCGGCTGGAATTCGACATCGGCCGGCAACCCTCCTCGATGCGAGGGCGACCATCTTACGGGATGTATCTCCTCTTCACTGTGGAGACGCATCCCGGTCGGGCCGGTGGGGCCCGCAAAGGTGCGGGAATCGCCCGTGTTTCAGTCGCCTTGTCCGAGCACCCTGTCGGCGTCGAGGTTCGCTCGCAGCTCCCGGCGAACCTCCTGCCAACTGAACCGCACCGAGTTTCGGACAATCTCCTCGTCGAGCGCCATCAGTTCCGGGATGATCGGCGCGTGGCGCACAAGGGCTTCCGGACTTGCGGTGAACTCGCTCTCATCGTCCTCGATCGCGCTCCAGTCGCACCGGCTCAGCCGTTCGAGCACCGCCGTCGCGCCCTCGGTGAACAGGGGGCCCGAATCCTCGGGGGTGCCGGTACGCTCCAGAATCGCCTCCACCGTGCGCCGCACGGTCGCACCCGCTGCCGCGGGGCCGGCTTGCGAGCGCAGGGCGAGCAATCCGCCCGCGAACACCGCCAGGTCCGACAGACAGGCGAGCCACATCTGCCACTTCGCATGGTTGATCGAGACGACGAATGCGTCGTTCTCGAACAGCACCGGGTACCGGGTGCCGGCGCGCGTGCGGAGGTAGCCGTACAGCGTCGTCTGGGCGATTCGGCTGGCCCTGGTGTCGAGAAAGTGCTGGAGCCCCGCCGGGTCGGCGATGGTCCGCCTGCGGCCCCCCGATCCCGCTCCGAGATATTCCGCGAGCACGGACAACCTCCGCCGCCATCGGGTCAGAATCGATTCGTTCATTCGAAAAACGGCCCGAAAGCCGATACTCCCCTCACTTGCAAAACCTCCATCTGGTCCTGATCCGATGGTTCGAAAGAATGCGCCGATGATTCTCCAGTCGAGCAAGGCGACGCGTGCGGGACCGGGATGTACCGAACCGAGATCAATTCGGCCCTACCGGTCGGCGCAATTGCGCTCGCGCAACAGGCGCCGTCGACTTAAAATGGCACGATGGTTCCCCGTTGCGTCAATCTCGTACAAGGTGGCGGAGGAATCCACGAGGTGCCACTTGACTCCATCGCCGCGTGACGGGGCAAGGGGCGGTGTCGGCGGCTCGCGGTGATGACTGTGCGGCCGCCCCCATTCGACCGGTTTCGACTCGACGAGCAACAACGGCAAGGAGCGTACAAAACAGCAGGAACTTGGCAGTCTCATCACAAGGGAGGACGGTAGATGAACAGTGACCAAGCCACGCACTGGCGGCGCACCCGCAGTCTGATGTGGGTCACGCTCGCCATCTGGTTCGTGTTCTCGTTTGTCGTGCATTGGTTCGCCGATGCGCTCAACGGGGCTTCCTTTCTCGGATTCCCGCTCGGTTTCTACATGGCCGCGCAAGGATCCCTGTTCGTATTCGTGGTGTTGATCTTCTGGTTCGCAAGAACCCAGGACAGGATCGACCGCGAGTGCGGCATGGCCGAAGACGACTGAGGGGAGGACGACCATGGCAATGCAAGGGAGCTTCGTCGACAACCTGCCCAAGATCTACGGCATGTACACGGGCGGGTTCATCGTCTTCATCGGCCTCATGGCCATCCTCGAGCAGATGGGGGTGTCCGCCGACGTCATCGGCATCCTGTTCGTGGCGTTCACCGTTTTCATCTACGCCGCGATCGGGTGGTTGTCGCGCACGATGCAGGTCGATGCCTACTACGTCGCGGGACGTACCGTCCCACCGGTGTTCAACGGCATGGCAACGGCGGCGGACTGGATGTCCGGCGCGTCGTTCGTCGCGATGGCCGGCGGCATCTACATGGGCGGCCACGCCTACCTCGCGTTCGTCGTCGGCTGGACCGGCGGGTACGTGCTGGTGGCGGCGCTCATGGCACCTTACCTTCGCAAGTTCGGCTGCTACACCGTGCCCGACTTCATCGGCACGCGCTACGGCGGCAACCTCGCGCGC
>JAJDUQ010000216.1 GCA_022826505.1 Gammaproteobacteria bacterium | reverse complement strand
GCCTGCGTCCAACGGCATGCAACAGGGGTCGAGGTACGCGCAGCGTCTGGGGCTGCGCTTCTCGATTACGAGCAACGGACGCGAGTACATCGTCACCGACAACGAGTCGGGAAAGTACGAAAGCTTCGCCACGCCGCCGTCCCCCGGCGACATCCTGAGCCGAATGGGCCGGAATATCGTCTGGCGCGTGTGGCGGCCGGTATTCGAAGCGCCCTGGCACGAGGATCAGGTCACCCGCAAGCAGGTGCGCCCGTACCAGGAAATGGCGATCTTCGAGACGCTCTACCGCTTCTCGCAGAACGAGAAGCGGCTCCTGCTGCTGATGGCGACGGGCACCGGCAAGACATTCACCGTCTTCCAGCTCGTGTGGAAGCTGCTGGCCGGGAGCGTCCTTCCGAGCAATCGCGTGCTCTTCCTGACCGATCGGAACAGCCTCAAGGACCAGGCATACCGTGCGTTCTCGGCCTTCGGCGCCGACGAGCGGGTGATGCTGGACAAGGACGTCGTGGCACGGGGCGACCATCGGGTCGGCAAGGTCTTCTTCGCCAACTACCAGAACCTGGACGAGGAGCTCGACGGGAAGAAGCTGTACGAACACTTCGAATCCGATTTCTTCGGGCTGGTGGTCGTGGACGAGTGCCACCGCTCGGGCTTCGGCGACTGGTTCGGTGTGCTGGAGCACTTCGGCAAGGCGTATCAGCTTGGTCTCACCGCGACTCCGCGAGAGATCGAAAGTAACCGGAGGCTTACCGACGAGGAGAGCCGCCGCGACACCTACGAGTACTTCGGCGACCCCGCCTACACGTACTCGTTGAAGCAGGCCATCGAGGACGGCTACCTCGTTCCCTACCTGCTCGACGAGCGGATCACGAACCTCGACGAACAAGGCTACGTCGGACCCGACGGCAAGCGGTACACGACATCGAACTTCGAGCGCGACATCCGCCTGCCGGACCGCACCCGGATCATCGCCGAGGACTTCTGGCACCTGCTCGGGAAGTACCGGCTTCGTGACGAGAAGTCGATCGTCTTCTGCGTCGACGACACCCATGCCGCGTTCATGGCGGCGGAGCTTCGCCGGGTCTCCGGCGACCCCGACTACGCGGCGCGCATCACCCGTTCGGAGCGGAACTCGCATCAGTTGGAGCGCAACTTCGCGGAGGTCGGCAGCGCCAAACCGCGGGTGGCGGTGACGGTGGACCTGCTGTCGACCGGCTTCGACGCGCCCGATGTCAGGAACATCGTCTTCGCGCGCCCACTGAAGAGCTCAATCCTCTACAAGCAGATGAAGGGCCGGGGCACGCGGCTCTGCGAGGACATCGACAAGCGGTACTTCACCATCTTCGACTACACCGGCGCCGGCCGACTCGAGGACACGGAGTTCGACGGCCATCCGGCGAACGCCCAGGCGCCCATGCGCACGACCAGACCGTCGCGCAAGAAGCAGGCCGAGCATGTCGAGAAGCCGGTGGGCGATGGCGTCACGGTCTTCATCGCGCAGTCGGAGCAGTACGTGTGTCTCGCGGACGGCCGCAAGATTCCGTTCGACGAGTACCGCGAGCAGTCCCGGGACGTGATCCGCGGAATCGCCCCGACGGCCCTCACGGATCTGCTGTCGCTCTGGATCGACAAGGGGACTCGGAAGGACCTCAGGTCCGAACTCAAGGACCGCGACATCCACGTGGCCGCGTTCCGCCACTTCTACGATTTGGAGTCCACCGACGACGTCGACATCCTCGGGAAGGTCGGGTTCGACCTCGCTCGCGTGCCGGCGCGTCGCGACCGGGTCGTCCGGTTCTGGGACCAGGAGAACCAGTGGCTGGTGACGCACGTGGGGGAGCAGGGTGCGGATGATGTCAGCCGTCCCAAGACGAGGTTCTGGCAGACGAGCCTGGACCATTACGGCCTGTACGGCATCGACGACCTGGAGCAGGGCGCGACCTACAGCGCGCCGCAGTTCACGGCCCAGTTCGGGAGCTTCAGCTCGCTCCTGTCGCGGTACGGGGGCGCAGCGGTGCTCAGGTCGGATCTGGAGGCGGTGAAGCAGCGCCTCTACGTGCCGATGGCGGCGTGAGAGAAACGAGGGAATGACTGCATCGACCAACAACGGAATCCAGCACCGGCGCCAGGAGGTCCAGCAGGCGGTGAAGAATGCCTGCGACCAGCTCAACGCCGACGGGGTGGCGCCGCGGGACTACGTCGAGCAGCTCGCCTGGCTATTCTTCCCCAAGGCATTCGACGAGGCGGAGGATCAGCGCGAGCAAGAGGCGGAGTTCGGCGACGAGGTGTACCGGCGCCGCCTGAACGGAGAGTATCGCTGGACGTCGTGGGCGAGCCGAACTGACCAGCCGGACGAGATGCTTCTATTCGTCAACGGCGAGCTGTGGCCGCACCTGTGCACCTTCGGGAGCGGGGACGGGACGGGAGAGTTCGCGACCGACCCGGTGGGCGAGCAGTTCCAACGAATCTTCTCGTCGGTTCGCAATCACTCGCGGCGCGGCGCGAGCTTCGCAAGGGTGGTGCAGCAGGTTGACCGGCTGCACTTCTCGGACCGGACCGATGTCATTGTCCTGTCCGAGCTCTACGAAGATCTTCTGAAGCGTGTTGCCGCGGACTCTCCGGGGTACGCGGGAGAGTTCTATACCCAGCGGCACATCATCCGCGCCATGGTCGAGGTGGT
>JAJDUQ010000167.1 GCA_022826505.1 Gammaproteobacteria bacterium | reverse complement strand
TCGACCCCGAACCCGGAGGCATCCGCAAGACCATCGTGTAGCACCCCCCAAGATGCGTTTGTAGTGCCACACACACTTCTCAAACGCCGTAACCCCCTGAAAATTAGAATATTCGTGCAGAGCATGATAAAGATGGGCTAGATCACCAGCCGGCGAAGCGTGGACCACGTGGTTCGACGGCCCGGGAGTGTCGGCGGACTTCATGGTGGAGCGCGATCAGCCGGACGATCAGGCTCCGCGGAACCCTGCTTGCCCGGACTCGCCGGTCATTCAAGTCTCCCCGGCTTCCCCGAGCGCGGACGCCACCCATCCGAACCCGATGCGCTCCTGCTCCAGGCGGAGGTTCCGGCCAATCCGATGGTCGCGGAGATCGTCGTAGAGCGCACGCTCCTCGGCGGTGAGCCGCGGCAGATCCCGGTGGATCGGGCGGTCCTCGGTGCCCCACAGCGACTCGAACGCCATGAGGGTGCCACGGTCCATCAGGAACGACTCCACGTGGTCGAAACGGGCACGCAGCGCGTCGAGAATGGCGAAGCCGTGGGTGTCGATATCGCCCCAGTAGTGCAGGCGGCACCTGCGGAGCCACTGCGCCCGGCCCAGCGTCTCGAAGCCGTAGCCCGCGCCGAAGATCACCATGCCCTCCCGCACGCGCGGAAAGGCGAGAAAGTTGATCTCGTTCTCGGTGATGAACACGCGGGAGACGTCGGCGTCCAGCGACGCGAAGCTGTCGGCATCGAGGGTGACATCCTGTTCGGGAGCCGCTTCACCGGCTGCCGGCAACAGGGCATGGGCCGGATCCAGCACGCGGAAACGGATGCGTTCGGGCTTCTCCCGGAAGCCGTAGCGCCGGGCGAAGCCGGTGGCACCGGCCGGTGCGTCCGCATCGATCGATTCCGGCGGCAGAGCGCGGTCGAGCAGCTCGCCGAGCACCCCGCGGTGGGCCTCCACGAACTTGCTGTGCACCCCCGGAACGTCCATCTGGCGGAGGTAGACGCCGGGGCGCGGATGGTCCTGGAGCCAGCCGACGACGTCGAGCAGCCGGCGCCAGTCGCCTGCGAGCTCCAGCGCCCGAAGCGGCCGCTTCGCCACCCAGGCGAGCAGCGCGGGCTGCCGGGCACGAGTCCGGTCCACGAGTCGGCGGAACTCCGCCAGCTCGGGCTGCTTGCGGATGATCGCGACAGCATCTTCGAAGGTGTCCACCCACGCCTCGTGCGGCAGCGAGTTCGTGCCGGAGACGCGGTGGCGGACCTCGCGCATCTCGATGCGCACGTGCGGCATGGACCGCAGCGCCGCGACCCACGCCCGAACCTCGTCGAAGCGATCGCGCAGCTCCGTCGAGCCCGGTCGCCTGAGCACCAGGCGTCTCGGAAACGGCGTCTCTCCCGTGACCAGGCCCGCCAGGATGACACCGCGATCCCACAGCCGCCGGACCTGTCGCCGGAGGTCTGCCGGCGTGGTCCAGCCCGTCTCCGCCGTCACCCCGCGAACCTCGCCTTCTCCTCGCGGTACTCCTCGATGGACAGGTTGCGCAGCCGGGAGTACCGGTCGTCCTCGATGTGGACGAACCCGACGCTCGCGACGTACGGCTCGATGACGTGGATCTTCTGGAGCGGCGTCACGATCAGGAGCTGGAGGTTGAGCTTGGAGAACAGGCGAAGACCGTACTGGGTCGACTCGTCCGAGCCCCGTCCGAAGGCTTCGTCGATGACCACGAAGCGGAACGTGCGCGAACGCACCGCACCCACCTCCAGGCCGAACTGGTAGGCGAGGCTCGCGGCGAGGATGGTGTAGGCGAGCTTCTCCTTCTGCCCGCCGGACTTGCCGCCCGAGTCCGAGTAGTGCTCGTAGTCGCTGTCGTCTTCGTGCCAGCGCTCGCTTGCGGCAAACACGAACCAGTTGCGCACATCGGTGACCCGGGCGGCCCAGCGGCGGTCCTGCTCCGCCGTCCCCTCGCGCCCGCGCAACCGCTCGACGATGCGCTTCACCTGGAGGAACTTGGCCTCGGAGTACTGTGCGTCCTCGGAGCCGGTCAGCGCCCCTTCGGTGCAGGCCCGCAGCTCCGCCTGGAAGTCGCGCACGTCCGCATCCGGCGCCGGCAGCGCCTCCAGCCGGATGTAGCGCCCCGGGTTGTAGTCGATCTGGCCCAGCGACGCGTTGATGCGGGCGATCCGGTCCTTGATGGTCTCGCGCTCGCGGGCGAGCTGCGACTGGAAGTTGGCGACCTCGCGGATGGTGTTCTCGTTCAGCAGCTCCTTGAAGCGGGACTCGAACCGGGGCAGGTCGTCCGCCCGCAGTCGCTCAAGCATCTCGCGGTACTCGAATCCGGCCTCGACGTTCGCGTCGAACTCCGCGGTCTCGAGCGGGAACTGTTCCTTGAAGGTCATCATCGCCCGGATGATCCGGTCGCGGAGCCGTCCGAGGCGATGGTCGCCGGCGTCGATTTGCGCTTGCAGCCACTGGCGCATGTCCTGTTCTCGGTTGTCGCAGGACTCGATCGTCAACTGGTGCGGGCCGAGCGCCTCTTCGCGCAGGTCGGCCAACCGGTCGAAGCGGGGCGCGAGCGCTTCCAGGTCCGCGCCGTCGAGCACCGACAGCGTCTCGGCGCGCATCGACTCCGCGTCGCTCTTCCGCTGCTCGGTCTTCGAGCGGCGGTCCCGGTGCGCCTGCAGCGCCTCCTCGGTGGCCTCCAGGGCCTTGCGCGACTCCGCGAGCTGGGCGTTCAACTGTCGCAGGACGTCGGAGGCCGATTCGAGGCGGCGTCGTTCATCGTCGAGGCGGGCGATCTCGGCCGCGAGCGACGACCAGTCGAGCTCGCGGAAATCGGTCAATTCGGCGAGCTTCGACAGAGTGTCGAGCCGCTCGCGCACGCCGCGCTGCTCGGCCTGCATCGCGCCGATGCGGCTGCCGAGGTCGCCGAGCCGCATCTCGAGCCGGCGCGCGTCGGATTCGAGGGCGGCGATCTTGGCCGCATTGGTCCAGCCGAGCACGTAGCGGCCGCGGTCGTCGATGCGGTGGCGGTCGTCCTTCTCGTGGCGTTCGCCCGGCGCCTTGATCTGGCCGGCCCGGGTGATGGCGCGGGCCTCGCGCCGGAACTGCTCGGCCGTCGCGCAGCACGCCACGTCGAAACGGCGGGCCAGCTCGTGCTCCAGCCAGTCGTAGAACGCCGAGTCCGGCTTTACCGAGAGCTTCCGCACCAGGGAGTCGCGATGCAGCTCCGGCAGCTCGCGCCGCCCCGGACCGCGCACCCGGAAGTAGACGAGCCGGCCCCCGAGGTGCTTCGCATCCACCCACCCGGCCACCCGCGCGTAGCACTCGTCGGGGACGAGCAGCGAGAGCCCGAAGTTGCGCAGCAGCCGTTCCGCTGCTCCCTCCCAGTCGCGCTCCTCCTCGCGCACCTGGAGCAGCTCGCCCGCGAAGGGCATGTCCGCCTCGTCCAGGTCGAGCGCCTGGCAGAGCGCGGCCCGCATGGCGATCTGCTCCGCCGGGATGTTGCTGCGCCGCGCCTTGAGGCTCTCGATCTCGCGGGTCAGGGCATCGTGCTCCTGCTTCCCCTGCCGCAGGTCCACCCCCAGCTCGGTCAAGTCGTTCTGGAGACGGGCCTCGTGCGACCGAAGCGCCTCGGCCTGGTCCGCGAGGCGTGCCCGCTGATCGAGAAAGGCCGCGTCGTCCGTCGCCGGAGCTTCATCCACCCCGCGGGCGAGCTCCGCGTAGCGATCGGCCTTGCGTTCGCGCGCTTCGCGTTCTCGTTCGAGTCGCAGGATCTCGCCGGCCAGACGCTCGAGGCGGTCGCCGCCGTTCTCGGCGACGGCGCGCTTCAGCTCCTCCACGTCCCGACGCTCGCGGTCCCGGCGCTCCTCGGTGCGCTCGATCTGCGTGCTCTGGCGCGACCAGTCTTCGGCGAGCCTCGCGATGCGTGCATCCAGCAGGTCGCGCTTCAGCCCCGCGAAGAACGGCCGGAGGGCCTCCCGGCACTGGCGGTGCTCCTCGACCTCGGCGACCAGACTGGCATGTCGATCGCAGTCGGCCACGAGCGGGGTGAGGTCCTCGATCTGGCGCCTCGCCCGGAGTACCGCCTCGTGGGCGCGGCTCAAGTCGTCGAAGTGCTTGATGAGAGCCGCGATCCGGGGCTCCACATCGAACGGCTCCAGCATGTGGCCGCGCACGAACTCGGTGAGATTGCCCACCGACTTCATCGACACGGTCTGATGGAACAGGTCGAGCGCCTGCTCGTTGTCGATCCCGAAGCGGCGGCGGAACCACGCGCCGTACGGCGGGAAGGTGTTCCAGATCTCGACCCCGGCGTCGCGCAGCCGCTTGCGCAGGCGCGTGATGTCGGAGCCGAAGTGCGCGAACTCGCCGGCGATGGACAGATCGCCCTCGGCGGCGGCGAAGAACCGCGCGGGCTGACCCTGCGCATCCGCGATCCAGAACACCTGGGCCAGGGTCACGGTCTGGTCGTAGCCCTCGTTCCTGAATACGCCGAGGATGACCGAGTAGTGGTTGTGGTCGCGCAGCGCGACGGGGCG
>JAJDUQ010000086.1 GCA_022826505.1 Gammaproteobacteria bacterium | reverse complement strand
CTGGTACAGGTACCTGCTGTTGCCCTTGTCCTTGCCGAGCTTCTTGCCGATGGCCTTGGTGAGCACCCGCACCGCCGGGGCGATCTGGTACTCCTCGTAGTACGAGCGCAGGAAGTTGATCACCTCCCAGTGGTTGTCGGTGAGATCGCACTCGTCCTCGTCCGCCATCACCTGCGCCACCTCCGGCTCCCAGTCGCTCAGGTTCGCGAGGTAGCCCTCTTCGTCCGTATCCAGCGTCTTGCCGTTGACTTGCAGTCCCATCGGTCAACCCTCCATCGGTGTACGGAGAAATCCCCTCGTTAGCATTACAGCCACGACTGCACGTTGTCGTGACCGGTGACCAGATCCACGAAGCCGCCGTAGTCGACCAGATCGATCCCGTCGATCAGCTCGGCTTCGCCAAACCCCCGCGCCTTGCAGTCGCTCGCCAGCGCGTAGAAATTCAGCCGCTGCATCGCGTTGCGAACCCGAGACTCCACCGCGGTGCCGTTAGCAGCGGCGTAGACGCCATCCTCGATAAGGAGCACCGCGCTGCCGTCGAGGGCGTGCGCGATGCAGGCGTCGAGCGAGTCCTTCTCGAACGGCGACTTGTTCACGGTGTGGAGAATCGGCATCGCAGGGAGTCTTCAGAGGTCGAATCGCACTCGCTCGGTCGAATCGTCAGAAGTTGAACACCACGTCCTGCTCGTCGATCAGGCGAGCCATCTCGGCGCGCTCCACGACCTGGATGGAGGACTTCTCGGCCCAGTCGTCGTCCTCATCCTCCCAGGTGAGCGGCATGAGGTCGTCCACGCGCAAGCCCCGCTCCTCCATCGACTCGCGCTCGACGTAGAGCCGGGTCACGTCGTAGTCGCCGAGCGCCCGGTATGCCGCGGAGAAGTTCTTGATGTCCGAACCCGTGGTGTCCTGCCCGGCCTTGAGCTGGTACACCCCGTCGCCGACGAACGCCATGCACACGTCCTGCTCGAATGCGGCCCCGATGAGCACCACCTCCAGCCCCTCCACCGCGTAGATCGTCCCGTACGGGGCACGGCGGTTGAGGTACATGAGCTTCTTTCGTGTTCCGGCACCCATTGCGTTACCCGTCCGTCAGACCCGAGTCTCAGTCTCCGAACGTCACCAGTCGATCGCACTCGATAGCCGCCTCCACGAGCTGACCGAGCCCCGAGATGCGGAACCCCGGTGCGATGTTGTCCGCATCCTTGCCGTTGCGCTTCGCCTCGTCGGCATCGCAGATCCCCCGCCGCTGGGCGGCCGCGACGCACACCACGAGGTCGACGTCGTGCGCTTCGGCAAGCTCGGTCCAGCGCCGCTGGATGTGGCGGTCGTCCTGTGGCGGGGTGGTGAGCCGCGTCCCGTTGTTCACACCGTCGTGATAGAAGAACACGCGAAAGACCTCGTGCCCCTTCTCGATGGCGGCCTTCGCGAACTGGAACGCGGTGTCGGCGGCCTGATGCTGGTACGGGCCTTCGTTGACGAGCAGTCCGATCTTCATGGCACCTGCGTCGCCCCAATCCGGTGATGAGCCGGCTCTTTCGCGCAGCCAAGTGCTCTCACTCGCCATCCGTCACCTGCGGCAAAACCAATGGATTCCCGCCTTCGCGGGAATGACGGTTCCAACGCGAGTGATGTCATTCCCGCGAAGGCGGGAATCCATCGGCCTGAACGGATCGGAAACGATCGAGTTGCCAGCGAGTGTCCACTGTTGCCCGCGCAGACCAATTCGGCGATCGGGACGGCAGGGCTCACGGGCAATCCCACCTCAGAACCGCATGTGGGTCGAAGCATTCAGGCTCTTTCGCGAGCCCCGCCAGTTGTCGATGTGGAACTTGGTGAACGGCAACTCGGTGAGCTCGAAGAAGCGCGGCCAGCCAACGCGATCGATCCAGTCGTTGATGCGCTCCCAGTCGCGCGCATCCTCCTTGTAGGCTCGCAGGATGCGCTTGACGACGTCGGTCGCCTCGGGCCAGCGCGGCGGGTTGTTCGGGATGCCGGCCGCGACCAGCTTCTGGAACGACGGCTTGCTGCGGGCGTTGGAGTGGTTGCCGCCCACCCAGATCGCGAGCTTGGAGTGCTCCGGATCGTTGATCTGCATCGGCGGGCACGGCGGGTAGCACGCGCCGCAGCAGATGCACTTCTTCTCGTCCACCTCCAGCGACGGCTTGCCGTTGACCATGGCGGGCCGGATCGCCGCCACCGGACAGCGCGCCACCACCGAGGGGCGCTCGCACACGTTCGCCACCAGGTCGTGATTGATCTTCGGCGGCTTCGTGTGCTGGATGTTGATCGCGATGTCGCCCTGCCCGCCGCAGTTGATCTGGCAGCAGGACGTCGTGATGTGCACGCGGTTCGGCATCTCGGCGCGGCGGAACTCGTCGATCAGCTCGTCCATCATCGACTTCACCACCCCGGAGGCGTCGGTGCCGGGGATGTCGCAGTGCAGCCAGCCCTGGGTGTGGGAGATGAAGGCGACGGAGTTCTGCGTCCCTCCGACCACGAAACCGTTGGCTTCGAGCGCCTCGATCAGCGGCTCGACCTTCGCCTCCTCGTCGACCATGTACTCGATGTTGCTGCGGATGGTGAACCGCACGTGGCCGTCCGCGTAGCGGTCGCCGATCTCGCAGAGCTTGCGCAGGGTGAAGACGTCGAGGATGCGCTGGGTGCCGGCGCGCACCGTCCAGATCTCGTCGCCGCTCTCGGCGATGTGGCACAGCACCCCGACCCGGGGATGGGTGTGGTACTTCCACTGGCCGAAGTTCCGCAGCATGGTCGGATGCATGTACTGGAATCCGTCCGGGCATCCCGACTCGATCGGCATTCGGTGTTTCTTCGCCATGGTCTGACTTCCTCGTTCAGATCTTCACCAGATCAGATCACCATGTGTCGATTTCGCCCTTCAATTCCTCGCTGGTAAGTGTGTCCGTCCCCGTTCGACGGCCTCTTGTCCCGTGCGCACCTTGTCGAGTACGTAAAGGCGGTACATGATCTCTTCCATGTCGGTGTCGTCCGGCAACCGAGTGATGACGTCCAACGCCTCCTGCTTAGCCGCTTGCATGGCGTTCTCCCATAGCCGTCGAGGATCTCTTGGGCCGGCGCTCGAACCACTTGGCGGCCTCGTCGTCCCACGTATCGGTGCGCACGTAGGAGCTCTCCCGCGGGTGGTCGATCATGTTGGGGTCGGGCTCGAGGCCGATCCCCTCGAGGAAGTTGACGAGCCCGATGCGCTCGATCATCTCCCCCACCCGCTCGTGCTCCAGCGCATTCTCGGCGAAGAAATCGATGGTCTCCTCCGCGATCTCCACCAGGCGGTCGTAGTCGTCCTGGGTGTCGAGCTTCATGAACGGCACCACCACGGTGCCGAACAGATCGCCGATCTTCAGCGTGCGCTTGCCGCCGATCAGAACCGACACCCCTTTCTCGTCGCCCGGCGAGAGGCACTTCGGCATCACGTTCAGGCAGTGCATGCAGCGCACGCAGTTGCGGTCGTCGACCTCCAGGGTGTCGTCGTCATTCAGGGAGAGCGCGTTGGTCGGACAGCGGGTGATGACGTTGTCGATGAGGTACTTGCGTCCCTTGCGCTCGACGTACGCCTTCACCTCCTCCTGGTCCACCTTCATCTCGTCGCGCCAAGTGCCGATGACTGCGAAGTCGGCCCGTTCGATGGAGTTCATGCAGTCATTGGGACAGCCGGAGACCTTGAACTTGAACTTGTACGGCAGCGCGGGGCGGTGGATGTCGTCGACGAAGTTGTTCACCAGCGAGCGATGGATCTTGTGCTCGTTGGCGCAGGACTGCTCGCAGCGGGCCGATCCCACGCACGACTGGGCGGTGCGCACGCACGGACCGGCGCCGCCGAGGTCGAAGCCGTAGTCGTTGATCTCGTTGAAGAAGTGCTGGGTGTTCTCGGTATCGGCGCCGATGAACATGATGTTGCCGGTCTGGCCGTGGAAGGTGACGAGCCCCGACCCCCACTTCTCCCAGGAGTCGGCGAGCTTGCGCAGCATGTCGGTGGTGTAGTAGTTGCCGGCCGGAGGCTGGACCCGCAGGGTGTGGAACTCGCGCGAGGCCGGGAACTGCTGGCCGACCTCGGAGAAGCGGGGGATGATGCCGCCGCCGTAGCCGTACACGCTGACGGTGCCGCCCTTCCAGTACCCGCGCCGCGTCTGGTAGGAGTGCTCTAGCTGACCGAGGAGGTCGTTGGCGACCCCGTTGACGCGCTGGTCACCATGCTCGTCGCGCAGCTTCTTGATTCCGGAGATGAAGCTTGGCCAGGGCCCCTGCTCAAGCTGGTCCAGCATCGGCGTCTCGTGTTTTTTCATCGCTCGTCGCCCCCCTTCGACCGCGGTGACGGCGCGCTCGGCACCGTATGGCACGAATCTCACGGCCGAATCCGATGCGAATCGACCAGCGCCGCGCGGAATTGTCCAGTTTTCCGGATTGTAGTGCCGACACGCGGCAACGGCATCCGCCCAAACAGGAGGCGGGAGGGCATGGCGCGTATCTCGAAAGGAATACTCGAAAGGAACCATCGCACGAGGGACCGTTCGAGGTTCGGATGGGTTGACGCACCTCGATGACGTAACTACATTGCTGTAGTTACACGAGGGCGCGACAGTGCAATGGACATGGGACCCCCGGAAGAACGACACGAACAAGCGAAATCACGGCCTCCGATTCGAGACGGCAAGGCTCGTGTTCGACGACCCGCATGCCGCGTCACGTCGCGATCCATTTCCCGGCGAGCCGCGATGGCAGACGATCGGCATAGCAGGGAACGTGATCGTGATCGTAGTCCACACGGAGCCGGCCAGGGATCGCGATGCCGGTGAAGAAGTCGGACGCATCATCAGTGCTCGAAAGGCAACGAAACATGAGAGAAGAGCCTATGAAGAAGGGATCTGCTGAAGCGTTGACCGAAAGGCAGGAAGCGGAGTTGGAGACGCTTGCGGCACTTCCCGACGACCGAATCGACACGAGCGACATCCCCGAGGTTCTCGATTGGTCGGATGCCCGGAGAGGCCTGTTCTATCGGCCGGTAAAGAAACAGATCACCCTGCGGCTGGATACCGACGTCGTGACTTGGTTCAAGCGCCGGGTTCCTGGAGGACGCGGCTACCAGACCGAGATCAACCGGGCCCTGCGCGAGTACGTTCGGGAACACAGTCGCCACGCGGAAGGCGCAGTCTGAAATCCGGCATCTGACGACCGCGGCGCACGGGCGCATGTGTTCCGTGCGGTCGCCGGCGGGAAGTCGATGGACTCCAAGGCAGTTGCGCGATGGTGCGACGCCCGGCGCGAGGCCCACGCGACGGGCGGCGGACGGTGGATCGAGATCGGAGATCCGTACCGGCCGAGCGCGGCCGAGCGTGACGCCATAGCTGGCCATTGCACGCGATTCAATCTCGCGCTCTACCGCTTCGCGCGAGGCGGCAGCGACCCCGATGCGCTCTCGGCCTTTGCCCGCGTGATGGGACTCGAACGGCGCGACCCGACGCTTGGAGCGGACCGCCGCGGCGTCGCGACGGTTCGGGTTGCCCGGAACCCGCACGAATCGGAGATGATTCCATTCACCTCGCGAGCCCTCAACTGGCACACTGACGGCTACTACAACACCCTCGAGCGGTCCGTCCGCGGCGTCGTCATGCACTGCGCGTCCCCCGCGGAAAGCGGCGGAGAGAACATCCTGCTCGACCCGGACTTGGTGTTCGCGGCGATGCAGGAGCAGGATCCGGTGCTGGTCGAGGCCCTCGCCCATCCGTGCGCGATGACGATCCCGGCGTACGAAGCCGGAGGCACGGTGGTCCGACCGGCTCGCCACGGACCTGTCTTCCGCTTTTTCGACGATCCACCGGGATTGCACATGCGCTACACGATGCGCACCCGGTCCATCCGGTGGCGCTCGACCCCGGACACTGCCCGGGCCGTCGCCGCGCTCGAAGCGACCATTGCGTCGCTGGCGGCGCATCACGTGCACGTGCGGTTCGAGGCAAACGAAGGCGTGATCTGCAACAACGTGCTGCACCGCCGTTCGGCGTTCGTCGACGGCGAGGACGAGGGCTCGCACCGCGTGGTACTGAGGATCCGTTCGTTCGATCCCGTGTCGACCAGGTAGCCCCGCGCGTTGGAGATCGCTGCCGACCGGCCAGCAATTCCCGCTGGCTGGAGGATAGTAGAGGAATCAGGGGGTTGGGAGGCTGAGAAAAAAATGTTCTCGTAAACTTTCGTGGGAGGATTCAGCATAATGGCCATGTTCTCTCCAGCGATGGGTGAGGTGTCATGGCCA
>JAJDUQ010000075.1 GCA_022826505.1 Gammaproteobacteria bacterium | reverse complement strand
CCGTCGTGGAAGGTCCCGAACACCTTGTCGAAGATGACCATTCCGTCGCCGCTGTAGTTGCACTCGAAGTACTTGTGGTGGAGGTCGTGGTGGTAGTTGCCGAGGCGCACTGCCTTGTCGCCCGTGACGACGATCCGGTCGAAGCCGCAATGCCCCTTCGCCGGCGCAAGGGCCAGGTGTTGCAGGTAGAACAGGGCGTGAATCGGGTGCGAAGCGACCACGCAGAACAGGAGCACGCCGGAGAAGAAGATCAGTTGCTCGACGGGATGCATCGACAGCCCCGACCACGGCCCGACATCGACGTTGCGGTGATGGCGGTAGTGGACGGTTTCATAGAGGGGCCGCCAATGAAGCAATCGGTGGGTCAGGTAGAAGTGGACCCCCTGAAACGTTGGAATGATCAGCAATAGCGCCACGAACCACACCGGGTTCGTCTCCCAGTCGATGAACGGAAGCAGGCCGTTGGCATAGGCCCACAGCATCACTACCTCCCAGGCCGTCCAGATCGGCACCGCCCCGGCGAGGGTCCAGAACATGTTCTCGTGGACCTGGTTGCCGAACAGGAAGCGGCTGCTGTTGGTGACGAACGGCCGGGAGGAGTATCTGAAATCCGCGCCCTGGCCCCTGAAGGTGTACAGATAGAGGTGCCAGGCGCCGACATACAGGACCATCATCGCCAGGTTGCGGCCGAGGATGAGCGCGATCCACCAGAGCTCGAAGCTCTCCATCCTGGCCAGGTCCGGCATCAGCAAGAACCACGTCGCGAGCGCCGTGGCCAGGTAGAGGCAGTTCCACGGCCAGAGATAGCCGGGGAAGCCGAACAGCCACTTGAGCACTGCCGCCGGCTGCGGCGGCCACCGGTACGGCGCCTCCACCTCGATCAGATAGGGCGGCCGCCAATCCCCGCGCTTGTCGCGTGTGCCGAGTATTGCGTCAGACATCTCGTGCCACTCCCGCATCTCGCAAAGGGAGGTTCACTGGCCGGCGCAGGCTCGCGGACAGGCGCCAGCCCGAGAATTTCACCGATTCCCGGCTGCGGACACGGATCTGACTGTTTTCGCCGCGTTGAACGCGGCAAGGGTGCTCGACGTACTGTCAAGTACGCCTGCGCGCCCTGACTCGCGTTCGCCTTGCGAAAACAGCCATCTCCACGCCCTCGCTTCGCGATCTGGCGAGAAATGCGGGCTAGCGCTCCAGGTACTGGATCTTCCCCTCGACGCTCTCCCACTCCTCGGCATCTTCGGGCGCCGGCTTCATCTCCGTGATCACCGGCCACTCCTGCGAGAGCTCGGTATTCAACGCCAGCCACTCCTGCTGATCGTCGGTGAGGTCGTCCTCGGAGAGAATCGCCTCGATGGGACACTCGGGTTCGCACAGCGTGCAGTCGATGCACTCCTCCGGATCGATCACGAGCATGTTGGGACCTTCGTGGAAGCAATCGACGGGACATACCTCGACGCAGTCCGTGTACTTGCACTTGATGCACTTGTCGATGACTACGAACGTCATGGGTTCTCGTTCCTCGAACCGTGGGGGCAATCCGGCCGCGGATGATACGCCGCGAACCGCCGCATTTCGAGGGCGGCTCACGAGCGTGCCAGGGACTTCAGCCGGTAGAGAGCGTCAAGGGCCTCGCGGGGAGAGAGCGAGTCGGGATCGATCGATTCCAGCGCCTCGACGAGTTGTGCGCCGCCCGGCGCGGCGGGCGGGTCGAACAGTCCGAGCTGGGCGGACGGAGGTTCGCAGATGCTCGCCCCCGGCGAGCTCTCGAGCGTGTCGAGGATTTCGCGTGCCCGGGCGATGACGTCGTCGGGAATTCCCGCCAGCGCCGCCACCGCAAGTCCGTAGCTCCGATTCGCCGGCCCGTCCTTCACGCGGTGCATGAACACGATCCGCCGGCCGTGCTCGATGGCGTCGAGGTGGACGTTGGCGACGCCGTCGGCATGCAGGGGCAGCTCGGTGAGCTCGAAGTAGTGGGTCGCGAACAGGGTGAACGACCTTGTGCGGTGCGCGAGCTCGCGCGCGCAGGCCCAGGCGAGGGCGAGTCCGTCGTAGGTGCTGGTCCCGCGGCCGATTTCGTCGACGAGCACCAGGCTCCGGGGAGTGGCGTTGTTGAGGATTCGCGCCATCTCCGTCATCTCCACCATGAAGGTGGAGCGCCCGCCGGCGAGGTCGTCTCCGGCGCCGATGCGGGTGAAGATCCGATCCACGGGGCCGACTCGCGCGGAGGTGGCGGGGACGAAGCTCCCCGCGTGCGCAAGCAGCGTGATGAGCGCGGTCTGGCGCATCAGCGTCGACTTGCCTCCCATGTTGGGCCCGGTCACCACCAGCATGCGCCGCGCGTCGCCGAGCTCGACGTCGTTGGGGATGAACGGCTGCTTCGAGGTCTGCTCGACCACCGGATGGCGACCGCCCTCGATGGTCATGCCGGGCTGCTCGTCGAGCCGTGGCGCGCGGTAGTCGAGCGATTCGGCCCGTTCGGCGAAGCTGCAGAGCACGTCGAGCTCCGCGACACCCGCGGCGCAGCGCTGGAGGTCGGCGAGGTCCGCGGCGAGCCGCGCCACGAGCTCGTCGTAGAGCGCCTTCTCCCTGGCGAGCGCGCGCTCGCGGGCCCCGAGCACCCGGTCTTCGAACTCCTTGAGCTCGGCGGTGATGTAGCGCTCCGCGCCCTTCAGCGTCTGGCGCCGGACGTAGTCGGGCGGGGCGCGATCGCTCTGAGCCCTGGATATCTCGATGTAGTAGCCGTGCACCCGGTTGTAGCCGACCCTCAGGTTGGCCGCTCCGGTGCGTTCCCGCTCGCGGGTCTCGAGCGATTCGAGGAACGAATCGGCGTCGGTGGACAGGCGGCGCAGCTCGTCGAGCTCGGCGTCGTAGCCCGCGGCGAGCACTGCGCCGTCGCGGATCAGCACCGGCGGGGTTTCCACCACCGCGCGGTCGAGCAGGGCGGCGATGTCGGGAAATTCGCGGTTCTCACCGGTCAGCTCCCGGATGCGGGGACTGTCGGCCCCGGCGAGCGCTTCGCGCAGTCGCGGCACCGCATGCAGCGCGGCACGAAGCTGCGCCAGGTCGCGCGGACGCGCCGTCGCGAGCCCGATGCGCGACAGGATGCGTTCGAGATCCCCGATATCGGCGAGGAGCCCGCGCACCGCCTCGTGCACGCCGCGCTCGATCAGGGTCCCCACCGCGTGCAGGCGCTTCGCGAGCTCTTCGCGGTCGCGGATGGGTCGGGTCAGCCAGCGGCGCAGGAGACGGCTTCCCATCGGCGTCTGCGCGCGGTCCATGATCGCGGCGAGCGTCGCGGAGTCGTCGCCGGACAGCGCGTGGGTGATTTCCAGATTGCGGCGCGTGACCGCATCGAGGATCAGAGCGTCGTCGTGCCGCTCGAAGCGCACCGTGCGCACGTGCGGCAGCGCGCCGCGCTGCGTGTCCCGGGCGTAGACGATCAGCGCCCCCGCCGCCCCGGTCGCGACCGGACGATCCTCGAGCTCGAACCCCGAGAGATCGTGCGTCCCGAGCTGCTCGACCAGGATCCGGCGGGCCGACACCGGGTCGAAGTGCCACGGCGGGATTCGCCGCAGCGCCGGGTGCTCGCGCACCGAGGCGAGCTCCGGCGCGCTCTCGCAGAGAAGGATCTCGGCGGGGCCGAGCCGTTCGATTTCGGCCTGAGCGCTCTCGGCGTCGGCGGCCTCGGTGCAGACGAACCGGCCGCTCGAGAGCTCGAGTCCCGCGATGCCCCAGCATCCCGTTGCGCAGTGAACCGCTGCGAGGAGGTTGTCGCGGTGCGCCTCGAGCAGGTGCTCGTCGGTCAGGGTCCCCGGTGTGACGATGCGGGTGACTCGCCGCTCCACCGGCCCACGCGACTTCGCGGGATCCCCGATCTGCTCGCAAATCGCGGCCGATTCGCCCTGGCGCACCAGCTTCGAGAGATACGATTCGACCGAATGCGCGGGCACACCGGCCATGGGGATCGGAGCTCCGCCCGAACGCCCGCGCGAGGTGAGCGCGATGTCGAGCAGCTTCGAGGCACGACGCGCATCGTCGAAGAACAGCTCGTAGAAGTCCCCCATCCGATAGAAGAGCAGGGTGTCGGGATGCTCTGCCTTGATGCGCAGGTACTGCGCGATGACGGGGGTGTTCCCGGGCGCGGCGTCGGCGGTCACGGACATCGGGGGCGGGCGGAGCGGTTCGGAAGGTGCGGGTCCCGAAGCATCCCACGATGAGGTGGCATGCGCTATCCGCAAACCGGAGGTGCGTCGGCATGCGTCACGGTCTCGCCGGCGCGAGCGACACCGGCCCGGCGCCGATGCGGCCCGGCGAGGCTTGGAAGCGGGCCGGGCCGGCCCCATATCCGCGCATCGGGAAACTGTGACAGATGCGCGAACGGGGGAATAGCGCCATGGCCGAGACTCCGGTGGACCAGACCAGGGAGACCCACGGGTTCCAGACCGAGGTCCAGAAGCTGCTGGACCTGATGATCCACTCGCTCTACGGCAACAAGGAGATCTTCCTGCGGGAGCTGATCTCCAACGCATCGGATGCGGCCGACAAGCTCCGGTTCGAAGCCCTCTCCGACGACGGGCTCTACGGGGGCGACGGTGAGCTGAAGGTCCGCGTGTCGTTCGACGCCGACGCCCGCACCATCACCGTCCGCGACAACGGCATCGGCATGACCCGCGAGGAGATCGCGGCCAACCTCGGGACCATCGCCCGATCCGGCACCCGTCAGTTCTTCGAGTCGCTGACCGGCGACAGCGCGAAGGACACCCAGCTCATCGGCCAGTTCGGCGTCGGCTTCTACTCGAGTTTCATCGTCTCCGACCACGTCACCGTCACCTCGCGCCGCGCCGGCCGTCCCGCCGCCGAAGGCGTGCGCTGGGAGTCGAGCGGCGAGGGCGAGTTCACCGTCGAGACCACGGATGTGGAGACGCGGGGCACCGAGGTGGTGCTGCAGCTTCGCGACGGCGAGGACGAGTTTCTCGACCGCTACCGCCTGCGCGGCATCGTGCGCAAGTACTCCGACCACGTCTCCATCCCCATCCTGATGCCGGGAGAAGGCAAGGACGACGAGGCCGGGGACGAAGCGAAGGACGAGGAGACCATCAACGCCGCCACCGCGATGTGGACCCGCAACAAGAGCGAGCTTTCCGACGACGACTACAACGGCTTCTACAAGCACGTCGCGCACGACTTCGGGGACCCGCTCGCGTGGATTCACAGCCGGGTCGAGGGCAACCTGGAGTACAGCCTGCTGCTGTTCGTGCCCGCCCGCGCCCCGTTCGACATGTGGGACCGCAACGTCCGGCGCGGCGTGAAGCTCTACGTGCGGCGGGTCTTCATCATGGACGACGCCGAGCACCTGATGCCCGCGTACCTGCGGTTCGTGCGCGGGGTGATCGACTCCGCGGATCTCCCCCTCAACATCTCCCGCGAGATTCTGCAGGAGAACCGGCAGGTCCAGTCGATCCGAACCGGCGCGGTGAAGCGGGTGCTCGATCTGCTCGCCGGGATGGCAAAGGACGATACCGACAAGTACGCGAAGTTCTGGGACGCCTTCGGCCGGGTGCTCAAGGAAGGCGTGGTCGAGGACAGCCGCAACCGCGACCAGATCGCGAAGCTCCTGCGGTTCGCATCCACCCACGACGCGCAGGACGCGCAGACGGTCTCCCTCGACGACTACGTCTCGCGCATGAAGGACGGCCAGAAGGCCGTCTACTACATCACCGCCGACGGCTACCGCACCGCGCGCAGCAGTCCCCACCTGGAGGTGTTCGACAAGCACGGCCTGGAAGTGCTGCTGCTCGCCGACCCCATCGACGAGTGGCTGGTCATGCATCTGACCGAGTACGACGACCGGCCCCTCGTGTCGGTGATGAAGGGCGAGCTCGATCTCGGCGACGTCGCCGCCGCCGCCGAGACGCCGGAGGAGGACGGGGACGGCGACCATGCGCCGGTGCTGGAGCGGTTCCGCGAGGCGCTCTCGGAGCGAATCAAGGACGTGCGGGTGACCCGCCGGTTGTCCACGTCGCCAGCCTGTCTCGTCAGCGAGGAGTACGAGATGAGCCGCCACCTCGAACGCATCCTCGACGCGGCGGGACAGAAGATCGATTCGGCGAAGCCCATCCTGGAGATCAACCCCGACCACCCCATGGTTGCGCGGCTTGCCGCCGAGACCGAATCGTCGCGGCAGCAGGACTGGGCGAACCTGATCTTCGACCAGGCGATGCTCAGCGAGGGCGGCAGGTTGGAGGACCCGGCCGGGTTCGTGCGGCGCATGAACGAGCTCATCGTCACCCTGGCGCAGGGCGGCGGCTCGAAGCCGGCGCGCAAGCCGGGGCGCAAGCGGGCGAAGAAGGCGGCGACGGAGAAGAAGACGCCGAACAAGATCACCGCGAAGCGTCGGGCGGAGGGCGGGGAGAGCTCCACGACGCAAACGGAACCGACAGGAGAGTGACAGATGACGTCAGTACGATGGGCATGGTTGTCCGGCCTGGTTGCAGCGCTCGTTGTGACGCCGGCGTATTCGCAGCATCGCGAATCCGGAGACGTCTACATGGGGGCGGCGCTCGGCTACCACCTGGTGCCCGATGCGGAGGATGAGTTGCAGGGCCATCTGAATGCGGACCCCGAGACCAGGGGCGTATTGGCATCCGTCGACGACGGGGCGATCGGATGGGGCGTCTACGGAGGCTTCGCGGTGACCGACGAGTTGGCCCTGGAGGCCGGTTATCTCGGCAACGCCGACATGGGGATCACGCTGCGGGGCAGGGGAGCGTCGGCGGATGTCGACCTGTCCTTATCGGGGTTTTACGCGGCGGTGGTTGCGGGCTTCCCGATGCCGCAGACGTCGAGGGTGTACCCGTTCGTAAAGGTGGGAATTGTTCGATGGGAAACCGAGACAACCTTCAATCTCGGTCCTGTCACTTTCTCCGATGAAGACTCCGAAACGGACCCGCTCTTCGGTGCGGGCATCGACGTGCCCGGCGTCGGAACCGGCACCTTTCGCGGTGAGTACATCTTCTTCCTGGACACTGATGATGACGGTGGGGTGAATCACCACCGGTTCCAGGCGGGCATCAACTTCACGTTCTGATCTCCGCGTCGAGATCCGGGAATGCGGCACCGGAAGAGGCCGGATGTCCGCAGCTTCGGACGCCGGATGCGCGGATGGTCCGTCGCAATCGAGCCGGCACGAGAGCATCTCCGAGTCTCTGCGCGCATGCTTCCGGCCGGCCGGCAACCAATCGGGGCCGAACCTTCATGCCTGCGCTTCGTGATGACCTCGACGCAGCCGCACGCGCCGCGGTCGAGGAGCTGCGGACCATCACCGACCTCGTCCGGTGGGGTGCCGCGCGGCTCGACGAGGCCGGTGTCGTCTTCGGTCACGGCACCGACAACGCCGTGGACGAGGCGCTCGTTCTGGTGCGGCACGCGGCCGGGCTGCGCCCCGGGGCGCCCGACGCGCTGTACGCCGCGCGTCTCACCACCCCGGAGCGTCGCGCCGCGGTCGAGCTGATCGAGCGCCGCATCCGCGAGCGCGTGCCCGCCCCCTACCTGACGGGCCGGGCCTGGTTCGCGGGCCTCGAATTCGCCTGCGATGCCCGTGCCCTCGTCCCGCGATCCCCCTTGGCGGAGTGGGTCGAGCGCGGCTTCGAGCCCTGGCTCGATCCGGACGCGGTCGGCCGGGTGCTGGAGATCGGCACCGGCGGCGGCGCCATTGCCATCGCCTGCGCGATGGCGTTCCCCGATGCGACCGTGGATGCGGTGGACGTCAGCGACGCCGCGCTGGAGCTGGCCCGGGAGAACTGCGTCGCCCACGATGTCGGCGGCCGGGTCCGGCTCTCGAACTCCGACGTGTACGCCGAAGTGAGCGGACACTTCGACCTGATCGTCAGCAATCCCCCCTACGTCGACGCCGCCACCATGGCGACGCTCGACCCCGAGTACCTCCACGAGCCGCGAGTCGGCCTGGAAGCCGGCGCCGACGGACTCGACTGCGTGCGCCGGATCCTGGCCGGGGCGAGCGACCGCCTCCGACCCGGGGGCGTGCTGGTGTGCGAGGTGGGTGCGTCGCGGGCGGCGCTCGAACGCGCGTTCCCGTCCGTGCCGTTCACGTGGCTCGATCTTTCGCGGGGCGGCGAAGGGGTCTTCCTGCTGTCCGGGGAGCAGTTTGCGGATTCACCCGACGGGTCTTGTTGAACGTACTGCGGGCCATCGGACGGGCCAGCGTCATCTCGCGTTCAGCTCCGGGAATGGAGCGAAGCTCACTTCGCTCGAACCGATCGAGCATCTTCCGCTCTTCGTTCGTCATTTCGTGGCTCACGGTTGCCTCCTCCCCGGATAGCTGCGCGTCACCTTGCGGCCGGGAATGACTGTCTGCACGATGTGCACTGCTTGCCATCGCGGAGCGCCGCACGACGGAGGCATCGCTCGATGTGCGTCCGAGGGCCCGGGCGGCGTAGGCGACGGGCGCGGGCTCGGTGGGGCGGCTGGAAGGGTATTGAATCACCGAACCGGAAAATGGAACCTTGACACTTTCCCACCCGACCACATTCGGAGTCGCGGGGCCGGCTGACTCGAAGGAGGCTGCCATGACGTGGACTCAGACCCTCGCGCTCATTGCCGCCATCGCGACGCTTGGCGTGGTCGTCGCGATCAGCGCCGGGAACATTCAGCGACAGACCGCTGCGATTCAGGCCCAGGTGGTCGCCGCCGACAACCGCGCCATCGCCGACCGCGCCGAATCTGCCGCGGCACGGCGCGCATTGCAGGAATCGATGGATGCCTTCCAGGCGGAAATGCGCGGGCTCGGCGAGCGGCAGGCTCATGTCGAGGGGCTGGCCGGCCGGACACCCTGAACGCACGGACCGGGCAATGGCCGTGGTCAACGAAGTGATGCGCAGGGGTCTTACGACCGGCGAGAAGCCGGTGCCGGATCGAGAGCTGCACTCGAACGACGCCGATTTCGCCCGTTTCTCGGGTTTGACCTGGCGCAATCCAATCGCCTGAGGCGGCACGGCGCCGGCCGCATCGTCGCGTGCGCCGCCGTGCCGTAGAATTGCGCCATGCCCGGAAACACCATCGGCAAGGCGTTCCGCGTGACCACCTGGGGCGAGAGCCACGGGCCCGCGATCGGCTGCGTGGTCGACGGCTGTCCGCCGGGACTGCCGCTCGTCGAAGACGACATCCAGCCCGACCTGGAACGCCGGCGCCCCGGAAAGACCCGCCACACCACCCAGCGCCGCGAGACCGACGCGGTGCGCATCCTCTCCGGCGTCTTCGAGGGCGTCACCACCGGCACCCCGATCCAGTTGCTGATCGAGAACGTCGATCAGCGCCCCAGGGACTACAGCCGGATCAAGGACGTCTACCGCCCCTCGCACGCCGACTACACCTACCACCACAAGTACGGACTCCGCGACTACCGGGGCGGCGGGCGCTCCTCCGCCCGCGAGACCACCATGCGGGTCGGGGCGGGGGCCATCGCGAAGAAGTACCTCCGCGAACGGGCCGGCATCGTGGTGCGCGGCCATCTCGCCCAGCTCGGCCCGATACGCCCCGCGACGTTCGACTGGGACGAAGTCGAGCGCAACCCGTTCTTCTGCCCGGACGCGGAAGCCGCCGAGGAGATGGCGCGGTTCATGGACGCGCTTCGCAAGTCCGGCGACTCCATCGGCGCGCGCATCGACGTGGTCGCGAGCGGCGTACCCCCGGGGCTCGGGGAGCCGGTGTTCGACCGCCTCGACGCGGATCTTGCCCACGCGCTGATGAGCATCAACGCCGTCAAGGGGGTGGAGATCGGCGCGGGCTTCCGCGTGGTGGAGATGCGCGGGACCGAGAACCGCGACGAGATCACGCCCGAGGGGTTCGTATCGAACAACGCCGGTGGGGTCCTCGGGGGGATTTCATCCGGCCAGGACATCCGCGCCGGCATCGCGCTGAAGCCCACCTCGAGCCTGCGGCTGCCCGGGCGCAGCATCGACACCGCCGGCAACCCGATCGAGGTGGTCACGCACGGCCGCCACGACCCGTGCGTCGGCATCCGCGCGACCCCCATCGCCGAGGCCATGGTCGCCATCGTGCTGATGGACCACTACCTGCGCCACCGGGGCCAGAACGCGGAGGTGGAGTCCGCGGCGCCAGTGGTGCCGCGCTCGGCGGAGTGAACGAGATCGATGCAGTGTGCAGTGCGGTCTACTGCGCTGGCTGCATCTGCGTGCTGGAGCGGCCCTCGCGATCGACATGTTTCCGAATCCACTTCCACGCCTTGTCGGGCAACCAGCCTTGATGGTCGCTACCTATTTCCGTGATGAACAAGCTGATGTCGTTATCGAGATATGGTTCGAGTCGTTCGTAAATCTCATCCGCGGATTCCTTGGTTCTCAGTAGCCAGACCGAGTCAATCCAGTGCCACCATCTTGGAGATTTCTGGAGCTCATCAAAAAGATCGGAGTAGTTGTCCGACGAGCCACGGAAGTCGTATGCCACGAGGTATATCTTCGACATCAGGGCTTCTCCGGTATTTTCATCGATGAGGATATTTCTTCAGGCGTCACCCTTCCTTCGTCACTCCCGTAGGCCATCTTGCCTCTGTCTACAAGATGTGCCTCCTTGTCGAATATCAGGTTGTCGGGTTTGTGCCAGACAAGAAGAGTCACCAAGACAATGACCAAGGTAAACATTCCAGCCCCCACCCAAACTCCTGTCATCCTCTCCGATGTCGGTATCTCGGCGAATATGAGCACTGCCGCGAGAAAAGATTCGACGATCAGCAGGGCGAGGACGTAGAACCCCAAAGGAGCAGTGATTCCTCGAACCAGCTTCGTACGTGCCGGCGCTGTTTGCACTCGATGGTCCATGACATCGGTATCGTCGCTCTGCCCGGTCAACTACCCCCGACGTTCGTGCCCCCCACCGTCAGCCCGTCGACCCGAAGCGTCGGCTGACCGACGCCCACCGGCACGCTCTGACCTTCCTTCCCGCACACGCCGACGCCCCAGTCGAGTTCGAGATTGTCGCCGACCATGCTCACCCGGGTGAGCACGTCCGGGCCGTTGCCGATGAGGGTGGCGCCCTTGACCGGCCGCGTGACCTTGCCGCCCTCGATGAGGTAGGCCTCGCTCGCGGAGAACACGAACTTGCCCGACGTGATGTCGACCTGACCACCACCGAAGTTCACCGCGTACAGCCCCTTGTCCACCGACGCGACGATCTCGTCGTGCCCGTAGCGCCCGGGAAGCATGTAGGTGTTGGTCATGCGGGGCATCGGGAGGTGGGCGTAGGACTCGCGCCGCCCGTTGCCGGTCGACTTCGTGCCCGTGAGGCGCGCGTTCAGCTTGTCCTGCATGTAGCCCTTCAGGACCCCGTTCTCGATGAGGGTGGTGCACTGGGTCGGAGTCCCCTCGTCGTCGACGGTGAGCGACCCGCGCCGGTGCTCCAGGGTGCCGTCGTCGACCACCGTGCACTGGTCGCTCGCCACCCGCTCCCCGACGCGGCCGGCGAACACCGAGCTGCCCTTGCGGTTGAAGTCGCCTTCGAGCCCGTGCCCGATCGCCTCGTGCAGCAGCACCCCGGGCCAGCCCGGACCGAGCACCACGGTCATGGTGCCGGCCGGCGCGGGCTCCGCCTCCAGGTTGACGAGCGCCTGGCGCACCGCCTCGCGCGCATAGGCGCAGGCGCGGTCCTCGCCGGTGAAGTAGCCGTAGTCGAACCGTCCGCCGCCGCCGGACGACGCCGACTCGCGCCGCCCGTCGCGCTCGACGATGACGCTCACGTTCATTCTCACCAGCGGGCGGACATCGCCGGCGAAGGTGCCGTCGCTCGATGCGACGAGAATCCGGTTGTACTCGCCGGCGAGGCTCACGATGACCTGCTGGACGTGCGGACTGAGCCTGCGGGCCTCCGCATCGGTGCGCTCCAGCAGGGCGATGCGCTCGCGTTCGTCGAACGACTCGATCGGATCGAGGGCGGAGTAGAGGGCCGGCGCCGTCGCGCCGCGCCATGCCTGAACGCGAGTGTCGCCGCCCGCACGGGCGATGCTGCGCGCGGCCGACGCCGCGTGCGCCAGCGCCGCGTGCGCCAGCTCGTCGGAGTATGCGAACCCGCTCTTCTCGCCGCTCACCGCCCGCACCCCGACGCCCTGCTCGATGTTGTGGCTGCCCTGCTTCACGATGCCGTCTTCGAGCACCCACGCCTCGAACCGCGTGGACTGGAAGTAGAGATCCGCCTCGTCCACGGAGTGCTCCAGAAGCTGCCCCAGGGTGGATTCGAGGTCCCGCTCGGAGAGGTCGCCGACCGCGAGAATGTCGCTGCGGGCGATGTCGAGTGCGTTGCTCATGCGTCGGTTCCGCCGGGGGCTGAAGCTGATGGAGCGAGCATAGCACCGCGGACGGTTCGACGGACGCGGCCACGGGCGCGCCGCCGGGAGCCGCCGATTCGAAAGACTCCGGAGTTGGAAATCAGAAAATATCTATTTCTCATTTGGACGTCCATTTGTAAAATAGCGTGATGTTCAGACGCCATCTCTGGCTGAAACGTCTCCAGCCGACGGGTCTTCGCCGACCCGTCATCTGGCTGTCCGGAGTGCGGCGGGTAGGCAAGACGACGCTCACCCGCATGCTGCCGGACGCCGTGTACATGAATTGCGACCTGCCCTCGGTCGCCCGGGCGCTGGATGATCCCGAGCTGTTCCTGGACGGCCGCAAGCCGGGCGAAGTGCTGGTGCTCGATGAGGTCCATCGCCTCCGTGACCCAAGCCGCCTGCTGAAGATCGCCGCCGACGAATACCCACACGTGAGGGTGTTGGCTACCGGCTCTTCGACGCTGGCCGCGACCCGCAAGTTCCGGGACTCCCTGACGGGACGCAAGCAGACGGTTCATCTGTGCCCGGTATTGTGGGAGGAGTGCGCCGAGCCGTTCGGTGTGCAGGAGCTCGATCGACGCCTGCTGCACGGCGGATTGCCCGAGCCGCTGTTGGCCGAGCACAAGGATCCCGAGTATTTCAGTGAATGGATCGACAGCTTCTATGCGCGGGACATCCTGGAGCTGTTCGGTATCCGCAGCCGCCGGGGATTCCTGTCGCTGTTCCGGCTGTTGTTGCGCCAGAGCGGCGGACAGGTCGACTACAGCCGGCTTGCGAATCTGAGCGAGCTGAGCCGTGCGACAGTCAGGTCTCACATCGAGGCCATGCAGGCGGCCCGTGCCGTGCACCTGCTGCCGCCCTTTCATGGCGGGGGCCGGCGCGAGATCGTCGGCCGTCCCAAGTGCTACGCGTTCGACACCGGATTCGTCACCTTCGAACGGGGCTGGGAGAGCATCAGGGACGACGACCGCGGCCTGCTGTGGGAACATCTGGTGCTCGACACCCTGCGCTTTCGCCATGCGGACGAGGACATCCACTACTGGCGGGACAAGTCCCGGCGCGAGGTGGACTTCGTCATCCGCCGCGGGCAGGGCCGCGTGGATACGGTGGAGTGCAAGGTGAATCCCGATAGACTGGACACCACCGCAATCGAGACCTTCCGCGGACTGTATCCGGAAGGCGAAAATTACATCGCCAGCCCTGCCGTGAAGACGCCGTATCGAATTCGTCGAGGCGGCCGGGTGATGACGGTCTGCACAACGAAGGATCTCGCATGATGCACATTCGCCCCGACGTTCGCCCCCACGTTCATCCTTGGCCCGGGGCCATTTCACGCCGGCCGAGAGTGAGGAGCCTGCCGGCATCCTCCCCTCTCCCCCCGTGCGGCGTGAAATGGCTCTGCCTCGGGCCGCCGCCCCGGCGTCACGGAGGGTTCGGGCAGAGGAGGCCGGGCGGATGACCCCGGTTCGGATCGGAGTGCTCGGCCTCGGCACGGTCGGCGGCGGCACCGTCAACGTGCTGAGGCGCAACGCCGAGGAGATCGCGCGCCGGGCCGGCCGCGACGTCGTGGTCACGCGCGCCGCGGTCCGGTCGCTCGACCGGGCGCGCATCTGCGCCACCGATGCGATCGCGCTCACCACCGACCCGGGCGACATCGTGCGCGACCCCGACATCGACGTCGTCGTCGAGCTCATCGGCGGCACCGACCCGGCCCTCGGCCTCGTCCTCGAGGCGATCGAGCGCGGCAAGCACGTGGTCACCGCCAACAAGGCCCTCATCGCGATGCATGGCAACGCGATATTCGAGGCCGCCCACGCCCGTGGAGTGATGGTGACGTTCGAAGCCGCGGTGGCCGGCGGCATCCCCATCATCAAGGCGCTGCGCGAAGGACTGGCCGGGAACCGCATCGAGTGGCTGGCCGGAATCATCAACGGCACCAGCAACTTCATCCTCACCGAGATGCGCGACCGCGGCGCCGCGTTCGCCGAGGTCCTCGACGAGGCCCAACGGCTCGGGTACGCGGAAGCCGATCCCACCTTCGACGTCGAAGGCGTGGACGCCGCCCACAAGCTCGCGATCCTCGCCGCCATCGCGTTCGGCATGCCGCTCGACTTCGAGCGGGTGCACACCGAGGGCATCACCGGGGTGACGCCCGAGGACGTCGGCTACGCCGAGCAGCTCGGCTACCGGATCAAGCATCTCGGGATCGCCCGGCGCACCGCGGCCGGGGTGGAGATGCGGGTGCACCCGACGCTGGTCCCGGAACGCGAGCTGATCGCGAACGTCAACGGGGTGATGAACGCGGTGCTGGTCAAGGGCGATGCGGTCGGGCGCACGCTCTACAACGGCCCCGGGGCCGGCGACGAGCCGACCGCGTCCGCGGTGGTGGCGGACCTCGTCGACGTGGTGCGCACCCTGACCACCGACCCCACCAACCGCGTGCCCCACCTCGCGTTCCAGCCCGACGCCCTGACCCCGGTGCCGGTGCTGTCCATCGACGAGGCCGAGACCGCGTACTACCTGAAGATGCTGGCCTCGGACCGGCCCGGGGTGCTCGCCGAGATCGCGACCATCTTCGGCGCGGCCGGGATCAGCATCGAGGCGGTGGTGCAGCCCGAGCCCCCGCGCGGCGCCGCCCAGGCGAAGCTCGTGATGCTGACCCACCGCGTGCGCGAGCGGCAGATGACCGAGGCGGTGGCGCGCATCGAGGCGCTGCCGGTGATCGAGGGCAGGGTGACATGCATCCGGCTGGAGCATCTCGACGGGTGAAGGCGGCTGCGTCCCGCGCGCCCGGCACCCATGGAGCCACGGTCCGTCGAGGCCGATCCCGTGAGCGCCGGTGTTCCCCGCCCCCCGCGCGTGGGGGCCCGGGCCGAGCCCTGGGAGCACACCGCGCCGCGCGACCCCCCCGCCCCCCGCGCGTGGGCCCAGGCTTGCCCCGGCCCCGGATTCGCAACCGGTCCGGCCCCCCGCCCCCCGCGCGTGAGCCCAGGATTCATTGAGGTGGATCCTGTGAGAGTCGGCGTCACCCCCGCACCCCCGCCCGTGCACCCGGGAATACCGGTTGTGTTGGGCGAACCCCGCCCGGCGATTCATGCGTTCCCACGCATCGGTTGAGATCGTCCTGCTCGTGCCGGGGCTGCTGGGTCCCGGAGACGGAGGCCGCGGGGACGCGGGGGCAGCGCATGCGCTGGTGGAAGGGCTCGACCTCGACGGGCTCGACCGACTCCTCTCACGCGCCGAACACACGGAGGAAAGGGGGACCGACACCTCGCTCGAAGCACTCGCCTTGCGTTCGTTCGGGTACGACGCTCCGCCCGCGGGCGCGGACTTTCCGGTCGCAGCGTTCACCGCTCTCGTCGACTGCGACGCAGAGGACAAGAGCGGCGACCGCTCGGAAGAGGACGAGACCGAGGGTCTCCCGGTGGAGGGGGAAGGCGGATCGCGCTCGGCGGGCGCAGAGGGCGGGCTCCCCTCGATGGAACGAGGCGGCGGGTCCCGCCTCGTGGAAAGAGAGGTCGGAGCCAGCCCGGCGGAAGGAGAGGGCGGTGTCAGGCCGGTGGAACGAGAGGGCACATCCCGCTCGGTGCAGGGCGGAGGCGGGTTTCGCGTGCGCGTGGACCCCGTCCATCTGCGCGCCGACATCGCCGATCTGGTGCTGTTCGATGCCGCACGGGCCGACCTCTCCCGCGCCGAGGCCGCCGCGCTCGCCCGGATCGTGAACGACACGCTCGGTCGGGACGGGCCGCACATCGACGCCGCGCACCCCCACCGCTGGTACGTCGCCCTCGATGCGCCGGCCCGTATCGCGACGACCCCGCTCTCGCTGGCGACGGGTGCTCGGGTGTCGGAGGCGATGCCGCGCGGGCCGGACGCGCCCCGATGGCACCGTTGGATGAACGAGGTGCAGATGGCGTTGCACGAATGCCCCGTCAACGCCGAGCGCGAGCGCCGCGGGGCGGTGCCGATCAACAGCGTCTGGCCGTGGGGGGCGGGAAGCCTGCCGCCCGCGCCCGCGGCACCGGCCCCGTTCGTCGGGACGTGGAGCGACGAGGCCCTGGTCCACGGCCTCGCGCGCCACGCCGGCGTCCAACGCGGCGCGATGCCGGTCGGGGCGCGGGCGTGGCTGGACGGCGAGCCGCGACCCGGTGTGCACCTCGTGGTCTTCGCCGACCTGTACCCGGCGGTGCGGCGCGCGGACATCGACCTCTGGCGCAGCGCGGTCGCGCACTTCAGCGCCGCGTGGGCGCAGCCCCTGCTCGGCGCCCTGGACCGCGGTGCCGTCGCGCGGGTGGCAATGCACGATGAACGCGGCAACCGGTTCACCTCCACCCGTCGGGGACGCTTCCGGTGGTGGCGGCGCGCGGGACTCGCGGCGAGAATCGCCGGGTGAAACGCATCGAGCGCCGTGCGGTTCCCGACCGCGATCCCTCCTTTCTTCGGCACCGCCATCCGGTCCTTCGCCGCGTGCTCGCGGCGCGCAGCGTCGAGGACGACGGCGATCTCGACCATTCCCTCGCGCGGCTGCTCCCCCCGGACGGGCTCCTGGACCTCGACCGCGCGGCCGCGCTGCTCGACCGCGCCATCGAGTCGTGGGCGCGGATCGTGGTGGTCGGCGACTACGACGCCGATGGTGCGACCGGCTGCGCCGTCGCGGTGCGGGGCCTGCGGCTGCTCGGCGCGGCCGACGTGCGGTTCGTGGTGCCGGATCGGCTCCGCCACGGCTACGGGCTGACCCCGGAGATCGTGGAGATCGCGAACGAGCTGCGCCCCGGGCTCATCGTCACCGTGGACAACGGCATCTCGAGCGTGGAAGGGGTCGACCGCGCGAAGCGGCTCGGCATCGACGTCCTGATCACCGATCACCACCTGCCCGGCCGGCAACTGCCCGCGGCCGACGCCATCGTCAATCCCAACCGCCCCGGCGATCGCTTCCCGAGCAAGTGCCTCGCCGGGGTCGGCGTGATGTTCTACGTGCTCGGAGCGTTGCGCGCCCGGCGGCGCGAGCGTGCGGGCACCGGCAAGGCGCCGAATCTGGCCGCGCTCCTCGATCTCGTCGCGCTGGGCACGGTGGCGGACGTCGTCCCCCTCGATCGGAACAACCGCATTCTCGTCGAGCAGGGATTGCGGCGGATCAGGGCCGGGCGCGCCTCGCCCGGAGTCACCGCGCTGCTCCGGGTGGCGAGGCGCGATATCGGTCATGCCGTCGCGTCGGATCTGGGCTTCGCGGCGGGCCCCAGGCTCAACGCGGCGGGCAGGTTGACCGACATGCGCCGCGGCATCGAGTGCCTGCTGTGCGAGCGCGAGGACGAGGCGATGCGGATCGCCGGGGAGCTCGATACCCTGAACGCCGAACGGCGCGAGATCGAGTCCGGGATGCAGGTCCAGGCGGCCGCGCTGCTCGACGCGATCGACGACACCGTCCCCGACGCCGCGGTCTCGCTGTTTCGCGACGACTGGCACCCCGGCGTGGTCGGCATCCTCGCCTCGCGGGTGAAGGACCGCCTCCACCGTCCGGTGGCGGCGTTCGCCCCGGAGGCGGACGGGGAGCGACTCAAGGGCTCGGTGCGGTCGATCCCCGGGGTCCACGTGCGCGACCTGCTCGACACCGTGGCCACCCGCAACCCCGGCGTCGTCGAACGTTTCGGCGGACACGCGATGGCGGCGGGTCTGACCATCCGGCGGGAGATGTTCGACCGGTTCCGCACCGCGTTCGCGACCGAGGCGGACGGGGTGATGCCGCCGGAGCTGCGCCAGGCGGTGGTGCTGACCGACGGCGAGATCCCGGCGTCGGACCTCGGACTCGAGCTTGCCCGCGCCATCCGCGACGCGGCTCCGTGGGGGCAGGGGTTCCCCGAGCCGGTCTTCGACGGCATCTTCAGCGTGGTCGCGGAGCGCAGGGTCGGGGGACGCCACACGAAGCTCGTGCTTCGGCCGCATGGGGCCGAGCCGAGGCCGCGCGGCGCCGATTCGCGCCTCGACGGGATCGCGTTCAACCGAGAACCCCCGCTTGCCGCGAACCCGCACGGCGAGGTGCGGCTTGCGTACCGGTTCGTGGTCAACGCGTTCCGGGGCGAGGAGCGCCCCGAGCTGGTCGTGGTGGAGGTCGCCGCCGATCCCTGAGCGCCGATTCCGGTGAGCGCCGTTTCTCGCGAGATGTGCAGACCAATGCGAGTCGCGCATGCGCGACCGCTGACGGCACCACAAGCCCCGCGCCTACGCACGATGCGCCCCGAGACCCCGCGGAGAGAGCTGCAGCCGGTGGATTGCGAATCCGCGCCGAGGTTAGGATGTCGTTCCGGCCCTTGCGGAGAACGGTGGTGAAGATCGAGCAGATCAGTCTGCTTGCAACGCTGGTCCTCGCATTCGCGGCCCTCGCCGCGCTGGTATTGACCGGACAGGCCGGTATCCGGGATGACGTGCGCGTACTCCGGATCGACATGGTGGCGGGGCAGACGGAGCTGCGCGAGGACTTGCGCGCACTCCGGATTGACATGGTGGCGGGGCAGACGGAACTGCGCGAGGACTTGCGAGCCACGGAAGCCGGGCTGCGCAAGGAGCTGCAAGCCGTGGAGTCCGGGCTGCGCGAGGAACTGCGAGCCGTTGAAGCCGAACTCCGGGCGGGGCAGGTCCAGCTTCGTGAGGACTTGGTGGCGTTCGGGACGAGGCTTGCGGTCGTGGAACATCGCATGGACGGGCTCGAATACCGGATGACGGCGATGGAACCAGGTTCGGCCGGACCCTGTGAAGCGCTCGATTGTCCCGAGTCCTGATCGCCGGCTGCGGTGACGTCGGAACCGCCCTTGTCCCGGGTCCTGATCGCCGGCTGCGGTGACGTCGGGACCGCCCTCGGCCTGGCGCTCGGCCGGAGCGGTCACGAGGTGTTCGGTGCTCGCCGTTCGGCGCATCTGCTGCCCGCCTCCCTGCACGGTCTGACGGTCGACCTGACCGATCGCGGTGCGATCGAGCGAGCCGTCCCCGCCGTCGACATCGTGGTCTACGCCGTCGCCGCGGGTCGCCGCGACGAAGGGGCGTACCGGCGCGCATACGTGGACGGCGTCTCGGCTCTGCTCGAAGCGCTCGAAGCGCGGGCCGAGCCGCCCCGCCGGGTCTTCTTCGTGTCGAGCACGTCGGTGTACGGGGAGCGCGGCGGCGCCTGGATCGACGAGACGGCGCCGCTCGCGCCGCGCGGCTTCGCCGGCGAGAGCCTGGTGGCGGGAGAGCGGCGGATGCTCGCGAGCCCGATCCCCGCCACCGTGGTGCGCTTCGCGGGCATCTACGGTCCCGGGCGCGGCTGGATGATCGAGCGGGCGCGGGCCGGCGCGACCTGCGCCGGCAACCCGCCGAAGTACACCAATCGCATCCACCGCGACGACTGCGCGGGCGCGCTCGCGCACCTCATCGCGTGCGAACGGGTTGACGACGTGTACGTCGGGGTCGACGACGCACCGGTCGAGGAGTGCGAGGTCCTGGATTGGCTCGCGGCCCGGCTCGGCGCGCCAGCGCCGCGGCGGGTCCGGACCGCCCCCCCCGGCGCGGAGTCCGGCCCCTCCGGTGCGGAGTCCGGCCCCTCCGGCGCGGAGTCCGGCCCCTCCGGTGCGGAGTCCGGCCCCTCCGGTGCGGAGTCCGGCCCCCCCGGCACCGAAGCCGGTCCCGGTTCCGGCGCCGCGCGGGCCTCGGGCAAGCGCTGCAGCAACGCGAAGCTCCGGGCGAGCGGGTATCGCTTGCGCTATCCCACCTTCCGCGAGGGATACGCCGCGGTGCTGGCGGGCGCGGGCGAGCGGTATCCGTGAGGCGTCCGCACCACGATGAGGACCGCACGCGGCGCGAGGTCGAGACGGAAGGCGACGCCGGCCGGTTCGCCGTCGACCCGGACTCCGAGCGGGAAGCGGTTCCGGCCGCGCGCGAGGCGGCTGCGCCGCGGGCCGGGGTTGCCGTCGGGTTGAAATCCGCGTCGCGTTGGTCTCTGATGGATTCCGGCATCGATCGAAACCGCCGAATCCGGATGAACGCACCGCACGCCTCCCGGCTCCCCGATGCTCCCGTCTCTCCCGAGGGAGTCGTCCTGTCGCTCAAGCTCCACCCGGTGATACGCCTCTCCGACGACGAATTCTTCGAATTCTGTGGGCTCAACCGGGACCTGCGCATCGAACGCACCGCCGGAGGAGGAATCACGATCATGCCGCCGACCGGAGGCGAGACCAGCGACAGGAACGCGGAAATCACGATGCAGTTGAGACTCTGGGCCAAGCGGGACGGGACAGGCGTGACGTTCGACTCCTCCGGCGCCTTCGTGCTGCCGAACGGGGCGATCCTCTCGCCCGATGCCGCCTGGGTGTCGCGGGACCGGTTCGCGGCCCTCACCGCGGAGCAAAGAGCGAAGTTTCCTCCACTGTGCCCGGACTTCGTCGTCGAGCTCCGCTCGCCGAGCGACAGACTGCCGGCGCTCCAGAGCAAGATGCAGGAATACATCGACAACGGGGTACGGCTCGGCTGGCTGATCGATTCCCGGGAAGGACAGGTGCACGTGTACCGGTCGGAGTCGCCGGTCGAGCTTCTGCAACGCCCGCAGGGCCTCTCCGCCGATCCGCTGCTGCCGGGTTTCACTCTGGAAATGGCCGATATCTGGTAGCTCCCACTTCGGAGTTTGCGGGCACGGGTGGTTGCTGGTGCAATTCCGTGCTGGCAATTCCCGCCAACGCGGTCCGACCGGTTCCGAATCATGTCGAAGCTCCGCGAAGCGCTTGACCGATTCGACGCGCTGTTCCGGCGCGCCGCCGCGTGCGATCTGAACGAGCCGACCGCGGCCACCGTCGCCACCGTGGATGCGAGCGGGCGCCCCTCCGCGCGCGTGGTGCTGCTGAAGGGGTACGACGCGACCGGGTTCGTCTTCTACACCAACGTCCGGAGCCGCAAGGGGCATGAGCTCGCCGCCAACCCGCGCGTGGCGATGTGCTTCTTCTGGGACCCGCTGATGGAGCAGGTGAGGGTCGAGGGCGAGGTGTGCGCGGTGAGCGGCGCGGAGGCCGACGCGTACTGGAACGGCCGGCACCCCGGCAGCCAGATCGGCGCGTGGGCTTCGGACCAGTCCGAGCCGCTGGAGAGCCGCGAAGCGCTCGAGGCCCGCGTGGCGGAGTTCGCCGAGCGATTCGGCGACGGTCCCGTCCCGCGGCCGCCCCACTGGTCCGGCTACCGGGTGGCGCCGGACCGCATCGAGTTCTGGCGCTCGCTCCCCAACCGCCTGCACGAGCGCACCTGCTACTCGCTCCATGACGGCGAGTGGCGCGTGTCGCTGCTCAACCCGTGACCCGCGCGATGTCGCCACCGCCTTCCGGTTCGGTGCGTCTCGCCGGTCCGTCTCGCCGGTTCGTCGACGGAGGACGAATTCGCATCCCGGACCGCGTCCGTGCGGAATGCGAGACTCCCTGTCGTCGCGGTCGCGGTCGCGATCGTGGTCTCGACCGCAGTCGCGCCTACTTCGCGTCGCCTTCGGCGAGCGCCGCGACGATTTCCGCGAGATGGCGCAGGCGCACCAGCGGCTCCTCCATCTCCAGGAATTGCTGCTTGCGCGCGAGCGGCATCGGCAGCATCTCGCTCAGCCGGTAGCCGACCCAGCTCGCATCGTCGAGGCGCGGGGTGACGAACCGGTAGCGGGATTCGAGCTGCTCCAGCAGTCCGCGCAGCAGCGACGCGAGCCTGCGGTGCTCGTCGGGCACCGCCGCCGCCGGCTCGTCCGCGAGCATGCGTGCGGTCGCCACGCACAGTCCGTCGGGCCGAGTCTCGGTCTCGAGCAGCCGGACCCGGCGCCCGCCGAGGGCCACGATGCCCAGCAGGCCGTCGTCCTGGCGGTTCCAGTCCACGATGCGGGCGAGCGTCCCCACCGAATGGGTGGTGGCGCCGCCGCCCACCTCGCGGCCGGAGCGAATGAGGGCGACGACGAACGGCGCGTCCCGGCGCAGCCGATCGCTCACCATGTCCACGTAGCGCGGCTCGAAGATGCGCAGCGGCAGCGGCCCTTCGGGGAAGAGCACCGTGTTGAGCGCGAACACCGGCATCGCGTCCAGCGTTTCGCGTGCCGAGGTTTCCGAATCTTGTGGATTGTTCGAGTTCATGGACGGTTCGACACTCGCCGAGTGGGTGTTGCGGGCTCGCGCTCGGCATGCCCTCGCGGGGTACGGGCGCGCAGCGCGGCGGCCAGGCGTTCCTGGATGCCGCCGAATCCCGCGTTGCTCATGACCAGAACCGCGTCTCCCGCGCACGCGGTTGCGGTGCACTCGCGCACGATGGTATCGATGTCGTCGCAGACCCGTACAGCGCCGCTCTCGCGCTCCAGCGCATGGACATCCCAACCAGTGTGCGCCGCCGCGCGCCCCGGTGCGAGCACCCAGGCGGCATCCGCGCCGGACAGTGCGGGTCCCAGGGTTGCGCGATGGGTGCCGTCGCGCATCGTGTTCGACGCCGGCTCCAGCACCGCCAGCACGCGTCCGCCACCGGATCGGACCCGGCGCGTCTCGCGCAGTGCGCCGACCGCGGCTTCGACCGCGGTGGGGTGATGGGCGAAGTCGTCGTAGATGGCGACCCCCGCCACCGTTTCCCGGTGTTCGAGCCGCCGCCTCACCCCGGTGAAGCCGCAGAGCGCGCTCGCCGCCGTCTCCGGCCCGACCCCGGCGTGGCGCGCCGCCGCGATGGCGGCGAGCGCGTTGGCGACGTTGTGGGCCCCGCACTGTGACCATTCGACCTCCGCGACGACCCGGCCGTGGCGGCGCACGCGGAATCTCGCGCCCTCGGGCGTCTCCATCTCGCCCGACCAGTCCCCCCCGTCCCCCACCCGTTCCACCGGCGTCCAGCAGCCCATCGCGAGGACCTCGTCGAGGCGCGGCTGTCCGGCCCCGGCCACGATCAGGCCGCCGGCCGGCACGATGCGCACCACGTGGTGGAACTGGCGCTGGAGGTCGCGCATGCCGTCGAAGATGTCGGCGTGGTCGAACTCCAGGTTGTTCAGCACCAGGGTGCGCGGGTGGTAGTGCACGAACTTCGAGCGCTTGTCGAAGAAGGCGGTGTCGTACTCGTCGGCTTCGATGACGAACGGGCGCCGCGGTCCGTCGCGGCCGACACGGGCGCCGGTGTCGAAGTCGTTGGGGACGCCGGCGACGAGAAAGCCGGGTTCGAGGCCGGCCGCGTCCAGGATCACCGCCAGCATCGCGGTGGTGGTGGTCTTGCCGTGGGTGCCGGCTACCGCGATCACGTGCCGGTGCGCGAGCACCTCCTCGGACAGCCACCGGGGACCGGACGTGTACCGGAGTCCGGCCTCCAGAACGTGTTCCACGCACGGGTTGCCGCGAGTCATCGCGTTGCCGACGACGACCAGATCCGGCGCGGGTTCGAGCTGCCCCGGGTCGTATCCCGCAATCGGAGCGATGCCGGCCCGGTCCAGCACCGCGTCCATCGGCGGGTAGACGTTCTGGTCGGATCCGGTCACCCGATGGCCGAGCTCGCGCGCGATCATCGCGAGCCCGGACATGAAGGTGCCGCAGATGCCGAGAAAGTGGATGTGCATGCGCGGGGTCAGGCGGTGAACGGGAACAGGCCGCCCAGGACCCTGACCGAGATCCAGTAGAACGCGGCCGCGATGAGCACGCCGACGTAGTACGGCACGGACACCGCGTGGCGAAAGATGTGGGCCGAGACGACCAGGCTCCAGCCGAGCAGCACGAGGAGGAGGACCGCGAACACCGGGTCCGGCTCGCGGGCCAGGTACGCGTTATGGAGCACTTTCGCGACCGGAAACGCCACGAACCCGACGAGGGCGCCGGCCCCGGCAAGCGCGGTGAGGGTCTGGATGATGCGTTCGCTCAGGGTGCGCAGCATCAGCAACCCGGCCGTGAGCCCGCACATGAGAGCGGTTTCGACGACGCCCGCGGTCAGTGCGTGATCGAACCGGAGGTTGACCGAGGCCAGCGCCGCGCCCGCCGCGGCATGCGCGATCAGCGCCAGCGCGAGCAGCGTGCCCGACGCGGGCAGGTCCTGCGGGTTCATCCGCAGCAGGATGATCTGCACGAAGGGATGGATGAGCGCGCGCACTTCGGTTGCCGGTCGGATCCCTGCCTCGGATTGCGCGTCGCCGATCCGCTCTATCGGGGCTGGTGTTCGCGCCAGCGCTCGAGTGCGCGCCGGTCGCGCTTGGTCGGTCGTCCCTGGAATCGTCCGTTGGCCCGTTCGCGTCGGACCCGTGCCTGTTCGCGCCGGGCCTGTTCGCTGGTGCGCCGTTCGATGCTCTCGGGAGTCTCCTCGTACAGGGTTTGCGCTTCGGGCGCCGGGCGGCGCTGCTCGCGCAGTCCCCTGACCAGGACCTCCCACGCCTGGGTGCCTCGGCGGATGTGGACCGTCTCGCCCCTGCGCAACCGGCGGGACGCCTTGACGCGCTGCTCCGCAATCTGGACCAGTCCGCCCGAGACCGCCCGCGAGGCCAGCGAGCGGGTCTTGAAGAACCGTGCCGCCCACAGCCACTTGTCGATGCGGATCGACTCGAGCGCCGGGTCGTCCACTGCGTCGCTCCCCCCCGTGCTCACCGCGGGGCCTCGTCCGCCGCCGTCATGCCGCGACCTCCCGAACCGCCGTCGGCCCGGCGCCGCGGTTCCGGTGCTCTGAATGCATCACCGCGGTGCCCCGTCCATCGCCGTCACACCGCGGCGAGCTGGCTCGCCGTCGGCTCGGCGCAGCAGTACCAGGGCTCGGAGTGCATCGGAGCCGGCGCACCGATGTCGGCGGGAAGCGCGGGCGGCGCTTCCCCCAGAGCGTCGTGGACGCACGTCCAGATCCGCTCGAACGTCCTCCGCCGCGGCTCCTCGCGCTCGGCCGCGACCTCCGCGATGGCCTGGATGCGCACCTGCAACGCGTCCACCTCGGGGTCCGGGTGGCGCCACGGCCAGCCGAGCATGTCGTCGTCGAACGGGTCGACCAGATCCGCGAACCCGTCGATCTCGAACAGGTGGGAGCCGGACGGCACCAGGAGCCGGATGGAGAGCTGGACCGCCGGAACGCTCTCCACCAGGCGGAGCGCGATCAGGCGTTCGAGCAGGGCTCGGAACCCCTCGACGGTGGTCCACGGGGTGAAGGGCACGAAGGTCGGGGTGAGTTGCAGGCCGGCCGAGCCGCAGATCGCCACCGCACGCTCGAAGTCGCGCGCGGTGTGGCCCTTCGCGAGCCGCGCGAGGATGTCGTCGTCGATCGATTCCACCGCGGAGACGAGGAACAGGCAACCGCTCTCGGCGAGCTGCTCGACGTGTCCCGGGTAGCGCACGATGTGCTCGATCTTCACCGTCGCGTCGAAGGTGAGTTGCGGGAACGCGTCGTGCAGGGCGCGGGCCACCCGCAGCGCGTGGGTGGGGCCGTTGAGGAAGTCCGGATCGCCGAACGAGACGTGCCGCGCGCCCGTCGCGACCTGCTGCGCGACGTCGGCGACGACCACGTCCACCGGCACGATGCGGAACCGCCCCTCGTAGACCGGCACCACCGGACAGTGGCGGCACAGGTGCTTGCAACCGCGCGACGCCTCGGCGAATCCGGTGGGCCGGGTCGTCCCGTCCGGCATCACCAGACCGGCGTAACGCTCGAGCGGCGGCAGGGCGTCGCGCAACGGGGTGCGAAAGGCAATCTTCGAGGTGTCGCTGACCACGCCGAGGGCGGGATGCGTCTCCCCCGCCCGCACCCGCTCCGCGAGTTTCAGCAGGTGCGGCTCGTACTCGCCGCCGATGACGGTCTCCACCCCGAGCCGGCGCAGTGCCCGCGCATTGACCGGCGCGTACAGGCCGTAGGCGCACAGCACCGCGCGCGGCGCCAGGGCCCGAATCTTCGGAAGGACCTCCAGCGCGATCCGGGTCGCGGTGTGCATCGCGAGGTAGACGGCGACGATGTCGGCGCCGGCGAGCGCATCGGCCGGCAGGCGCTCGATCGAGAGGTCCGAGCAGCGTACCTCGAACCCGGCGTCGTCGAGCCAGCGCGCCGGCTGCGCGAGCCCGAACGGCTGGCGCCCCAGCTCGTAGGGGCTGATGAGGACGATGCGGGTCATCGGAGATCGCCGATGGCGGACGGTATCGACGGCATGGTGACGGCGATCGGGATGGTGGCCGGCGGGGACCGCCGATGCAGGACGGAATGCCGCCCGCGAACCCCGAAGGATTCCCGGGCGCCGTTCCCCCACGGGTTCCTGTCTCTGCGCTGATGCATCCCCGCCATACTATTGCATCCATGGGCGGATCGTCACCGAATCGGAGGACGAGCCGGGGGACGGAACGTCCGGCGAGTCCGGATCACCTCGACCCCGCGGCCGGTCGCGAACAACGGTGGACCCGAACCCTTTTTCCGCCGGGAGAGGACGGCATCGTCGCCCACCGCCGCGCTACTTCCCACTCAGCCTGATGGTCACTCCGGTCATGCCGGCTTCGAGCCGCGTCGCGTAGAAGGCGATCAGGCCGTCGCGGGGATAGCGCTCGGCAAGCTCCTCGAACACCTGCGCGGCCGCCGGGTCGCAGGATTCCACCAGCCGGTACGCCTTCGCGTACTCGACGATCTCCGGTGCCCGCATGCGCGAGGCGGTGAGCAGCTCGAACGCCCCCAGGCCTTGCGCCTTTCCCTTCAGCACCAGCCGGCCGATGGGCCGACGATGCGGATAGGCGCAGCGCGCGAGCGTGGTCTCGCTCGCGCAGACCCGGGTATCGAAGTACTTGTTCACGCTCTCCAGACGGGCCGCGGTGTTGATCGCATCGCCGTGCGCGGTGTAGTCGAATCGAGTCGCGCCGCCGAAATTGCCGACCACGGTCTCGCCGGTATTGATCCCGATGCGGGTGGTGCCGAAGTCCACCCCGAGCGCGCGCTGTTCGGACGCGAAGCGGTGGCAGAAATCGTCGAGCTCCATTGCGCACTCTATCGCGCGCCCGGCATGGTCCGGTTGATCGCCGGGAGCGTTGAACATCACGTGCAGCGCATCGCCGACGATCTTGTCGATGGTCCCGCCGTGGCGCATCACGATGCGGCACGTGCCGTCGAGGTACTCGTTCAGCAGCCGCACCAGTACCGCCGGCTCCAGGCCCTCGGTCAGGGACGTGAATCCGGCGACGTCGGTGAACAGGAACGTGGTCTCGCGCCGCTCGCCGCCGAGGCGCAGCGTCTCCGGATTGTCCATGAGCTGCTGCACCACCGCCGGGGCCAGGTAGTGACCGAACGCGGTGCGGACCCGGCGCCGCTCCGCCTCGGTACGCACGAAGTTGATGAGCGACCCGCCCATGTACACGAGCATCGCTGCGAGCGACGGGAGCACCGGGTCGATCAGCAGCCGGTGCTCGGTGTAGGCGTACCAGGAGGAACCGGCCGCGGCGGCGACCGCGAGCGCCCCGAGCGCCAGGCACCCGAGCGCCTTCAGTCGGCGCAGCAGGAGGATCAGGAGCAGTCCGAGCAGGAGTGTGTAGACGAGCTCGACCGGCTCGACCCAGGCGGGACGCTGGAGAAAATGCCCGAGCAGCATCTGCTCGACCGCCCCCGCATGGACCGTCACGCCGGCCGCGGCCAGATCGAGCGGGGTGGTGCGCAGATCCTTGAGGCCCGCGGCGGAGGTCCCGACCGCGACCACCTGGCCGGAGAGTGCGCCGTCATCGACATCGCCCGCCAGCACCCGCCATGCGGGGATGGAGCGCCGCGTCTCGGGGCGGGTGAAGTGCAGCCACATGCGCCCGGCTTCGTCGGTCGGAATCACGAGTCCGCCCACCGACACTTCCTCGATGGCCGGCAACGCCCCCTCGACGCCGGCCTGCGCCACCCGGACCTCGTAGCGGTCCGCCCCGAGCAGCACTCTGAGCATCTCCGCGGTGAAGCTCGGGCTGATCTCCTCCCCGAGCCGGAGCACCAGGGGAATGCGGCGCAGCACCCCGTCGACGGCCGGAAGGAAGTTGAAGCCACCGACTCCGCGCGCCCCGGCGTCGATACCCGGCAGATTGGCGACCGCGCCGGAGAACTCCGGCAGCACCGCGAGCGGGCTGGGCCCGGAAATCTCGAAAACGTAGGGACGCGGTGGCCGCACCGGGTTCGCCCGGCGGGTCAGGGCGAACCCGGTGACCACCGGTGCGCCCCGCATCGCGTCGGCCAGCACCGTGTCGTGCGCGGGCAGGTGCTCGGCCGCTTCGCGGATCCGGGCGACGGCTTGCGTCGTCCCCCACAACGGAATGACGTTCTCGGGCGAAGTGAGGTCGGGTTCGGCCAGGATGATGTCCAGCCCGATGACGGCGGCGCCGGCCTCGCGAAGCCCGTCGATCAGATCCGCGACACGGGTGCGCGGCCAAGGCCACTGGCCGATCCGGCCAAGGCTCGCGTCGTCGATGTCCACGACGACGACCGGCGCGGCGGAAGGCGGGCGCGGAGACAGGCGCTGGTACGCGTCGAAGACCTGGAACCGGAGGCTTTCGACGAACCGCGGCGCGCGCACATGGAGGGCGAGGGCGATGGCCAGCGCGGCGAACGGCACGACGAGATGGAGCCAGGGACCGAGGCGGCGCATGGCCGCGATGCTACCGGACCGCCGGATCGATTACAGGAATCGGAGCGGCCCGGCCGGGATGCACGCCGCGTCGGGGCGGGATGGGGAACATTTCGTGTCCCGGGGCTCGTGCAGCCCCGGGCTTTGCCGTGAATGCGCGGAATGGATGGAGTGGGAGGGCTTCCATCATCTTGTATCAAACTATTGTTGATTCTGATTACCACTCAAGCCAAGCGTAACTTGAGCAGCCGCTCCGGCATCGGCGGCGTCCTCAGCGCGACGTAGACGAGTCGCGGGATGATGTCGGGCAGGTCGAAACGACGATTGAACCGGTACTCGAACT